>NZ_CP054010.1:0-349702 GCF_013267595.1 Prevotella melaninogenica
ACGCTGCATAGAGTTAGCATAGACATTTACTTCGTCAATTGTTGGAACATAATTGTCCTTAAACAATCCCGTTTCGATAGTCCATTTGCGGAAGAACTGTCCCATCTCGGTTTCAAGTACACCACCTCTGAGTGTCAGTTCGCTGGCAGCAGATGACCAATTTGTCCACTCGTGTGGAGTCATCTTACTCAGTGCAGAACCATTGGTTGATAGTGGTGAGCGGATGTTATGACGAGAGAGAATAACTACTTCCTTTAGTTTGTATTTTCCTTTGAACGCCTCAGAACGCTGAAGCTGTGCCTGTGCTAATGCTGGACAAATGATTGTCAGTATTAAAAGGAGTAAGAGTGAATTAAGTTTTCTCATTGTAGTAGGAGGGGATTAGTTTATAATTTATAATTTATAATTCACAATTCATAATTATGATTACTTCAGATGCTTATGATAAGGGTATTATCATTAACTATAGATAAATCACCTATCTTTATAGCAAACAATGGTAATCATAATTATGAATTGTGAATTATGAATTTTGAATTATATATGAATTGTGAATTCGTTTAGAATTTAATCTGCAAACGTGTCTCAAGAATAGAGAATGTGTTGTTGTTGAATGCAGCGTTATCTGTTGCGCGAGTGATAGAACCACGAACACGCCAAATCATATACTTATTAAGGTAGTAGTTGAAGGTCAATGACCAATCGTTTACCTTACCACCAAAGACATTAGCATCCTTATCAGTCAAGGTAGAGTAGTTGTAAGCTGCAACAAGCTCCAAAGAACCTGGGTCTGGAGTAGCAATACCTGCATCAGCCTTGGTATAAGTATAGCCTTGACCATTGAGGAGGTAGCGTACATTGCTATATGCACCCCATGCGTTATAGTTTGGCATAGCGTTGTCGCGCTTGATACCTACGTAGAAGTACTGTGCCTCGAAACCGAAGTTGCCAATAGCAAAGTTCATTTCTGGAGAGAACTTCCACAGTGCTTTAGCGTCTGAGATTTTAGCCTCCTGTGCAGCAACATTTGCTATACGTGTTGGGAATGGAGCCTTCAACGTGTAAGACTTATGGCTGATGGTTGCATCCTTGTTGTAACGTGGAGACTCATATGCACCACTGATACCGATGTGGAAAATCTTACCACGCTCAGTCAATGGGCGCCATACCAATCGTGTCATTGCACCCCATGCCTCGTTGCCGAGCTTGTCGGTTGTCATCTTCATCGCGTCATTCTCAGCAAATACTGATGCAGTAGCATGGAACTTCTCGCCAGCATGAACATACATCGCACCAATCAGACGGCTGTTGAAGAATGCCTGGTTAGCCAATGGCTCTTCCATTGAAATCTTGAAACTTGATGATGTACCACTCTGTAAACCAAACTGGTGTACGAAGTAACCCATACGAATCAAGTTCTCTTTGTTGAAATTATAATCGAGACTAATGTCTTTTAATGAAAGACTTTGACGTGCATAACCAACGTCAACCTTTGCTTTCCACTTACCGTATGTGGCACTTACGCCCATACGTACGTCTGGAATAGCAACACCATCATTGAGCTGGTTATCAAGTGTCTCATCTGTTGAGTGCATAACACCTGCATCCATAAGGATACGACCTGTTGGTTTTACTACCAACTTTGGTTCTGCTTCTTCCTGAGCAAAGGCACTTGCACAAGTCATCAATGCACAGGTAGCAATAAGGATAATTCTTTTCATAAAGGTATTTTTATTATCAATCTTCTATAAATTAGGTTTTTAACTAAGAGTTAGAGCTATAAGAAAGAGTCAAAGAGGAGTTAAGCCATCAACTAAAAAGTTAATGTAAACCTACTGGCTTAACTCCTATGACACCTTATATATCGTAAGACTTAGTTTGCAGTCTTAAATGTGCTCTTAGCAATCTTGCCTTCCTTCTTCAGCTTAGCAAACTCTTTCTTTGCCTTTGCCAACTGCTCCTGGAAAGCTGGTTCTGCATGGAGACGTGCTACAACGGCTGCACTAATGACACGGGCAGCATCTACATCGCTCTGCCAGTGGTAACCACAGATTACACGGCTCTGCCCCATTTGATAGCCACGCTCAAGGATTTCATTCTGACGATCAACGTTAATCTCTGACAGAACAAGAGCGGTAGCCCAGCCGATTGCAGTGTGACCTGATGGATAAGAACCATTAGTTGACAACTCTTGCTGCTGCTCTGGGTTACAAGTCATCTCGTTATAGAAAGCAAATGGGCGAACACGCATGTAGTGATCCTTAGCGCTACGTGTAGCCAAATCACCTGCATCTTCACGCATATTCAAAACAAGTTTATAAATCTCTGGAGTTGTCTCCTTGCTAATCTTAATACCGAAAGCCTCAGAGAAAGCGTTTGGAACACCGTCACCACCTACACGTGCATCAGCTGCTGCCTGATCACCACGAGGAGTATTGCGCTGCATCTTACCCCATTGGTACTGCGCTTCGTCATAAAGGAACTGAATACTACCTGGCTGTGGAGGTGCTGGAAGAAGTTCAAGTGAACTTGCTTGCTGTCCATCCTGAAGATAATAGAGGTCTGGTTGTGTACGTACGTCTTTAATCTTCTTTGCCGCTGTCTGTGCGAAAGTGGTTACTGAGAACATTGCCAGCAAACCAACAACTAAGGTCTTCTTTGTCATTTTGGTAGAGCTTTAAATTTATAAAATGGTTTAATTAAAATACAATAGTAATATGTTGCTACAAAGGTAGAAGAAATGTTATAAACAAAATAGTTGCATCTCGTTTTTTAGATAAAATAAACGAATGCAACTATTGTTAATATATTGATTATCAGTTGTTACTCTTATTCTGATAATTTTAAAATATAATAGACGATACTGGCTGGATTCTCGTTGTAATAGGCTGTGAGAATTACCTTATTATCACCAATCTTGCTATGATAAAGACGACTGACGACAGGGTTCAAGTTGCCATAGATACCTAACATTCCTGGTAGGAGTGTGCGCTTTACTCGTGGCATTGCAAGGAGCAAAATCAAGACACGAACCTGCTGACTGTTGGCTGCGGTAAAGTGGAATATCTCTTTGCAGACTTCTTTATCTGTCATGGCAAAACTCTTGAAGAACTCGTCTGACACCTCTGCTATTTGGTCAGTGATGTCACGTGTAGCAGAATCGATGTCAGCAAAGAGTTTTGAATTAAACTTCTTCATGCGTCTTTCCTCATTCTCTTGCACAACATTCTCGTGTACAGCAGTATAATCTTGCATCAGTTTTTGTAGTGTCTTCAGATGTTTTATTTGGTTGATACGATTATCAATTGTCTGTAACAAGCGAAGGAGTACTATGCGGTCGCGGTTGTCAATGTCGTTTTCTATCGATTGCAATTCGTCCGACAGTGCCTTAGTCATTATCTCATAGCCTTCAAACTCTTTTAGTTGTTTGATACTATCAGATATATAGTTACGAATGATCTTCAAGCCATCCTGCGTGAAAATGTTCTCGTATTGATGCTTAACAGCAATGAAATCAGAATAAACTTCTGCCACAGGATGTTGTTTTGATTCATTAAGAATATGATGAAGACGCTCTTTCATTCCATCATTCAGTCCTTTTAGCACGAGTGTGTCTTGAGTAGAACGATGGAATTTATTGAGTCGTTCTTTAAGTTCTTGGATATGATTGAGCCATACTTCATTCCTTCGGCATTGTTCAATGATAACCTCAATATTGTCCGTATTGCGTGCTTCTTCTGATTCATGCACCATAGTGTCACGTTCATAGACCTCAAATTGCTTGATTCGAGCTATTTGGTCATTCAGATATTTCACCATCTGAAGAGCTGTATCACGGTTTAGCCGGGCTATTCGTGCTGATAGTTTTGCAAAATGTTCGTTGTTATTACGCAGACTTTGTGAGCTGATATTAATGCTATCAATCTCATTATTAATACTATTGAGGGTATTACGCTCTACCTCTGTCAGCTTGTCTTTTAAGGATTCTAAAGCTTCCAGACGTTGGTGTAGGTCGTCTTTGCTCATCTGAAGTTGGCGATAAGTTAATATCTGATGCCTACGATAGCTAATGAAGATAATACCGAGAATGCAGATCAGGGTAAAGAGAATGATACCAATAAGTTGTAAACTTGGCACTTTATTATCAAAGGTAATCCATTTAGCCACCTCTTCCTTTCCTGGAATTAACTGCAAAACACCGAGGTCGGAGCCTATATATAAGGTATTGTCAAGGATAACACCCGCCTGAGCATTGAAGTGGATGTCTGCAAAGTAACTACCACAATCAATCAGTCGTCCCTTTTTAATGATATATTTATGGATGCCTGTCTCTGGTATCGTATAGACAACACTATCATTGATACAGAACATTCTACAGCTCCCATCTGTCTGAATAGAGTCAGAACCTTGAATCTGTAGATGATGATTGGTGAGCAATAGGAGATGAGGATTCTGTTCACCATATGTCAGTAGACCATTGATAAATACTTTATCATGTGTTCCTGCAACTTGTTTTATCTGTCCATGCTTTCCAAAGAAGACACCATGGTTGAGTGTGGCAATATATATCCCTTCACCGTTTTTCACTTGATGAAAAGCTGTTATATATCTGTTATCCATTGCCTTTATCGTATCTGTCTTACCGTTTTGGGTATCAATGGATAATAGATAGTCTTGCACGCCAAGTAGTATCTTGCTTTGTCTCGGCAGAAATGCCATAGATGTGATGCGTGTCTTGGTTTGCGCCAGCAGTTGTGGACGTTTAAAGAGCTGATTAATCAGGTAATGATTACCAAGATTCAGTCTGAATAGCTGATTATTAGCATTATAGTAATAAATGTCCTCACCATTGGCATACATCTCCTTTGGCAACTCATCATTTTCAAAGTCGTATATCTTCGTTGCTATCTGTTCACCTGATTTCTGGCAGAATAGCTCATGTTGATTATTAACATAGATAAGGGATTTGTCAGAAAGACATGCAGTGACGACCGGAGGATTAGCGTTAAAGAAGCCGAGATGGTGTGGAATACACCATACTGCATTCTTTGTCAGTAGCACAGAAAAGCCATTGCCATCGTCTGCAATGGATATCTGATGTGGATTGTCTGGAATATTGTTACGTAATGGAATGGTAACAAAACGCTTTAAGTTGTCTGATAACAGAATGCTGGATGAAGTAATAAAATAGTAAGTTGAACTTGCTTTATAAAAGGATAGAACCGATTGAGGAAGCGAAAAGGTCTTACTATTAGCTCCATTGAAGCCTTCAATAGTCAGCTGATTATCAGATAGGATATAAAGTTTGCCATCATAAATAGCAACACTACGTATATTCTCTCCTTTATGACGCAGTTCTGTCTTCTTTGTTTGGAGGTTTATGCTTATAATACCAGCTTGTGTTGCTGCAAAAAGCCACTTGTTTCCAACATGACAGAGATTATTTACTAAGAAAGGTTCATAATACTGACCTGTCTTTTCTTTATGAATAGGGTAAAGGGGCTTTAGTCCTTGCTGCTGTTGATTAAGCGGCATAGAGAAAAGTCCTTGAGAAGTGGCAACAAAGAGCGTACCGTCTGCTATATCAATATTATATGGAGAGTATCGGCTTCCTTTGCTTGGAATCTCAAAGGTAACCTTATGGACAAGCGTGTCGGCAGCTATGTTCCATAGCTGCAAACCGGCATTACGTGATGCGATCCATATTTGGTCAGATTGGTTGGGGTCGCGTTCAATGTCATAGATGCGGTCAAGTCCAGTGTAAAAACGCTTTCTGTCTTGTCCGTTAACATGCCATATAACACCCGTCTCACCGCCTATCCAGTATCCTTTTTTATCTATAGACAGTGTTGACAAGCGGTCATCATAGTGAAATTCCCGCTCAGATAACGACCGTGAAGTAGTTGTTTCCTTGCAGCTTGTGATGATAAATAATAGTATCAAGCAAAGGCAGCTACTAAGAAAATGTTTCTTTATCCCTATCCCAAGTTTAACACCCACTTTCGCCTAATTGTTACTGTCACCGTACTTTTCTCGTTTTTCTTATGGGCTCTGTGTCCTACAAATTTTATTCTTTTTGAATGGTAAGTGTTTTAAGTTCAACTTATCGTATATCTGTTTTGCTTGCTTCGAAGGACTACTACATTGGCGCATCTCGATGGTTTCACCTAATGGATTCTTCCCTTTTGTGGTGACGAGCTTTTGGGTACTCATACGTCGTACTATCTCGGTCCAGTAACAGGATTCTCCTTCTCGTTTTAATTGACAACGGATGGTGTTTACCACCCAGTAGGCTAATAAACCGAAGAAGAGGTGTGCGTCGCTTCGCTCATCTTTCTGATGATAGATAGGACGGAGGTTGAGATCATTCTTTAGTTGTCTGTTCGTACATTCTATTTCACGAATGAGATTGTAGTATTCCCATGTCACACGCTCAGAAAGTGTCCTGACATTGCTGCGGAGGAAATAGACTCCGTGACCAGATTCCATTGCCGAGAGGTCTTTTATCTCCCAGTCTACACGCAGCATCTCCTTGAGTATCTTCTCATTTTTTATGTAGCTTATCTGGTAGAATTTCGCTATAGAAGGGTACTTCTGTATGGCACGTCCTGTACGTTCAACAACCTTTTCATAGGTTTTTGTTCCACCTTTCTTGGAGATTCCATCGTTTATCCTCTGCAGTTCCATCTCAAAACGCTCTTTCCAAACCCTGTTCATGGACGACTCTGTCATAGCTTTCGAAGGAGATGTTATTTCGAGATAATAATCCTCATCATCCTCTGTCTTAACCTCTTTCAGCGTTATCTTCTGCCGACGGGCATCCATTACCGTAACACTCTTGTTATCATCACTGAGCGTATAGTCTTTCATTTTCGTACGGGATACGCAGAGATAATTGTAACCCTTTTTCTTTATTAGCTCCAAGTTCTCTTCCGTGGCAACACCTGCATCCATGACAACAAGCGTATCCTTGGTTCGTGATGGATTCCTCTTTGCCAGCGTATCAATCATATTGGGTAGAGACTTGGGATCTGCTGTATTACCCTCTAAGATAGAAGAATAACGTATAAAACCTTCTTGATTGATACATAATGCAAGTACAAGTAGCTTACAGTCAGAGCGTTTTTCTTTTGAACGACCGAACTTGGCTTTATCGCTATTACGCTTACTACCCTCGAAATAGAAGTTGGTTAAGTCGAAGAGCATCAACTTGTTGTCTATATTAAAGATATCGTCAGTAACGCTGCACAGATGACGCTCTAACTGTTCCTTTAGTTCATACAACTTGTCAGTGATTTTATACAGAGAATTGATCCCTGGTGTCCAGCCAGGAACTCCACTGTAAAGTTCGCCAGCAGCTGAGTTATCGCGCAAATAATAATAAGATGAACGTTCAGAGACTGCATATACCGTGCGAACAATCAATGCTGACAAAGCCGTGTGTATCGCATTCTCCGTCCAGCCGTTTTTGCGCAGAAAACCCTCTAACTGCAGCTTGTCTATCGTCTGCTTGCAGAGCCACTCTGCACCAACATTCCTTGCGTCAGTATAGTTTGCCGTCTCGAGGTCAATGTAGTTCTCATATTTTCTCAGCGACTTCTGCTCTTCCTTATTAAACCGATCGATTCCACCTTCTTTCTCCATACGGCTCCACCATTCGTCAGCCTTTGCCTGTTCAATAGGAGTAAGTCCCTCAAGGCGTTCTTTGAAAAGCGAGGGTGTACTTCTGGTTTTGAAGCGTTCGGTAAGAGCGTATGCAATTTTTCGAACCTGTACAGCAGTAAGTGAAGGTTCAAAACCTATGTTCAACAGAATTAGCGAATGTACATGACCCTGCACGTCACGATATGACTCCTTGATGCGATAATAAGGAGCCATGTCGCCTGTGGCAGGGTTGAATCGTGTCTGTACATTTGCGTGCATGAGTGCAAAGTAACAAAATATTTTTGATATGGCTGTGTCCTACAAATCAGATTTTACTCCTCGTTACAATACCCTATACTTGATTATCAATCATTTATCAAATTGATACTACACAAAACATCCCGAAAATTTATGAAAAATAATTTTGCCGGTTAAACTTGGGCTATGTTATATCTTGTAGTCATTAGATTCTACTTTGTCTGCAAAGATAACGAAATACTCTGAGATAGTAACAGGATATCTTGTTTAGTTTGTGGAAAAGTTATGCTTCCGATGTGTTTCTCAGTGTGTTTTATCATAGAGTTTGCATGTTTAAAAATCTTTCGTGCTTTCGAAAGAGTTTTTATTAACGTCTTTTCGTGTCTTATAATGGGGATAATGCCTCCTTCTCTTACCATCTTCAATCAACGTATTGATGCTCCGCACATGTCGTGTTGATGCTCCGCACATAATGTGCTAAGGGTAAACACCAATGGTGTTGAGGCTGAATAGCCTTGTAATATCAACGATTGATTTGGATTAAAGCATTGTCATAAATGTATATTTTTCAGATGATTAAAGGCTGTGTTCTTCTTTGTATTTATATAAAAGAAAAGGGAATGTACTGTAACATCCCCTTTTTTATAATCGTTTATCTCTTATTGTTTTTCAAAATTCGCTGTGCACAGTCTGCTAATACAACTACGGCACCTGCTAAAATACATACGTCCTTGATGACAAGTCGACCTGCACCAGTTAGTAGCGGGAATCCATGTTCACCACTACCTAAGTCTGGAACCCAAACTTCAGGTGTCGTGACAAGGAAGGATAGTGTTCCGAATGTCATGATAATGACCAATCCAGAGCCTACAAAACCAACCTTTGGGAACCAAATACCTAATAGTGTCAAGATGCCAAATGACATGATTGCAATACCCAAGCCGTGTGAGAAAGTATAAGTGTTGTTTGCCTCATGCCACTCATGCTTAACCTTATCAAACTCACCCTCTTTGAGTTTGTAGTCCTTATATTCAGGTGCATCTTTTGCATAGAAGAAGCTCATAAATGGACTGTTAGCAACGAAAGGTACAATACCCTCTGCCTCATAGTTCCAGAACTTCAAACCACCAATCCATACGAAGATGATAAAGATAGCTATACGTATCAAATGAATACCTGTACCCTTCAGCGATGCTGCGGTATTAAGAACGAAATCTAATAATAATTTTACTTTATTCATAATCTGTTTTTTTATTGAATTTTATCTCTTGAATTTATACTTTGTGCTTGTGGAATTATCCTGCAATTTATAGATTAAGTTTAGTCTTACCCTATTTCTTTAATCTATTTTATCCCTATTATTTGGATTTGTCGGCAAAGATATATATTAATCTTCAAACCACAAAGAATTATATTGTATTTATTTCAAATAATGCTTCAAAAGACCTATTTATCATGCCTTTTATGCCTTAATTATCTGAAAAATACCATGTTTGTGGTATAATGATACTACTTTCCCCTTTATCAGCATGTTTCTGTATTATGTGTGTAAACAATGTGTATCTTTGTGGTATCTAAAACAACACCTTCTTCATACTCCCTCGCATATTCATTGTTGTGATTTGCTTGAAAATCTGTACCTTTGTGGTATCTAAAACAACATAGTATTAATTAAAATTATAGTCAAATGGTTGTGATTTGCTTGAAAATCTGTACCTTTGTGGTATCTAAAACAACAAACACAGAAGAATCACGAATACCAGCAGGGTTGTGATTTGCTTGAAAATCTGTACCTTTGTGGTATCTAAAACAACCATTTGAGGCAGGGGAATCAACGTTAGCAGGTTGTGATTTGCTTGAAAATCTGTACCTTTGTGGTATCTAAAACAACTAAGCGTTATTATCCGCTGCAACGCGAGCCGTTGTGATTTGCTTGAAAATCTGTACCTTTGTGGTATCTAAAACAACTGATAAAGAGAAAATAAACAATCAATATAAGTTGTGATTTGCTTGAAAATCTGTACCTTTGTGGTATCTAAAACAACTAAGAAGCAACTACCAAAGTACACGTACCCGTTGTGATTTGCTTGAAAATCTGTACCTTTGTGGTATCTAAAACAACTGGAGCAAGCGACAGAGTACCACGCAGGGTGTTGTGATTTGCTTGAAAATCTGTACCTTTGTGGTATCTAAAACAACCATTTGAAGCAGGAGAATCAATATTAGCGGGTTGTGATTTGCTTGAAAATCTGTACCTTTGTGGTATCTAAAACAACAAAAATAGCACAATAATAGACTATAAAACGGTTGTGATTTGCTTGAAAATCTGTACCTTTGTGGTATCTAAAACAACTTGCTTCCTCAGCTGATTTAATAGCATTTGGTTGTGATTTGCTTGAAAATCTGTACCTTTGTGGTATCTAAAACAACTTTAAGATGTTACGCTTATACTTCAATTTAGTTGTGATTTGCTTGAAAATCTGTACCTTTGTGGTATCTAAAACAACAACAGAACGCAGGCAGCACCACAACAAGCAGTTGTGATTTGCTTGAAAATCTGTACCTTTGTGGTATCTAAAACAACTTGTTTCGTAAAGATGGTCTTCCCACTTTTGTTGTGATTTGCTTGAAAATCTGTACCTTTGTGGTATCTAAAACAACTGGATAGTATGTATATTCTCTTTCTCGGCAGTTGTGATTTGCTTGAAAATCTGTACCTTTGTGGTATCTAAAACAACTTGCAATCTCTACACCGTACTTCTTTTCATGTTGTGATTTGCTTGAAAATCTGTACCTTTGTGGTATCTAAAACAACGAGTGCAGAGATATAGACCTGTCTTAGGGCGTTGTGATTTGCTTGAAAATCTGTACCTTTGTGGTATCTAAAACAACTACCTTGAGATATTCATAGATACGTCCACGTTGTGATTTGCTTGAAAATCTGTACCTTTGTGGTATCTAAAACAACTTGCTCAACAGGCAAGTTAACAATAGCGTGTTGTGATTTGCTTGAAAATCTGTACCTTTGTGGTATCTAAAACAACTAACTTGGTTGAATTGCTCAACAGGCAAGTAGTTGTGATTTGCTTGAAAATCTGTACCTTTGTGGTATCTAAAACAACTAACTTGGTTGAATTGCTCAACAGGCAAGTGTTGTGATTTGCTTGAAAATCTGTACCTTTGTGGTATCTAAAACAACGAAAGTAGCTGAAGCACGGTTAGCAGAAGTGTTGTGATTTGCTTGAAAATCTGTACCTTTGTGGTATCTAAAACAACTAGGGCAATTAAGAAAGCAACTCTTAATAAGTTGTGATTTGCTTGAAAATCTGTACCTTTGTGGTATCTAAAACAACTTATGTTAAATCAATAGACGAAATGAAATGGTTGTGATTTGCTTGAAAATCTGTACCTTTGTGGTATCTAAAACAACCTAACGATGATTGCCTACACCCTTACTGGTGTTGTGATTTGCTTGAAAATCTGTACCTTTGTGGTATCTAAAACAACCTGAGCACCAGCTAAAGGCTGCGAAATGGGGTTGTGATTTGCTTGAAAATCTGTACCTTTGTGGTATCTAAAACAACTGATATTGTTTAATTTATTGGCTAACAACAAGATATAAGTTTGTTATTCGAAAATAATTTGATACTACAAAGTGAAATCCCATTCGTTTAGAATGGGATTTTTTACTTTAATGACTATGCTGAGAAGGATAAGTTTTAAGTTGGTTAAGAGGATATTGAAAGCTTGTTTTTAATTGTTAGGGTATAAAGTTCAAAAAAGTTCTAATTGTTGTCCAGGTGCGTTAGGAGTTTGTTCTTTTTCGCCATAGTAGAGTTGAATGTTTGCAAATTGTTTATCTGTTATACAGAGTATTCCGACTTTTCCTAACTTTGGTAACATGGTTCGAACTCGTTTTATATGTACCTCTGCATTTTCCATACTTGCGCAATGGCGTACATAGATGGAAAACTGGAACATAGTGAACCCATCCTTGATAAGGGATTTTCGGAAATCACTATAGGCTTTTTTCTCCTTCTTTGTTTCCGTTGGGAGATCAAAGAATACAAGAATCCACATAATTCGGTACTCACTGAAGCGCTCAAAGCCTGTCATACTACTTTTACATTTCTGGGTAACTAATGCGTTTGCTTTCTCCTGCAAAACATCTTGCAAGCGAGGCTGTAGTTTGTTGGGCAGCAATCATTAAAGGACTGCGTTTGCCATTTATCACTACATCTAACATTGGAATACCGAGAAGTTGCATTTTTAAATCTCGTGTGATATCAGATATTTCTGAGTTGCATTGAATGATATCTAACACTAATTGATCGACATAAGGACGATAGGGTTCCATAATATCATCAGCAAGACAATAGGCGTTATACCTATTATGATGATGGATTCCCAAGGTTGGTAGCAATCCACTTCCTACTAAAGCTCGAGCGATTATGGCACGAAGAATAGCATAGCCATAGTTTAAGAGATTATTAGGAGGGGTTCCTTCTCTGTCTCTAACAAAGTTTGGATAATTTATAAAGAGGTTTTTCCAATAATAGGCTGCGGCTCTTGCTTCAAGGTTCTCAGGGTCTCCACTACGTACATCATTAGACCATACACGCATACAATTGGTTTCCTTATCTGTATTTGTCCGTAGCACATACTCTTGATTAAGAATCTTTTGTTTTATTGTCTGTTGCCAAAGCTGTTTCCGTAAAGGTAAAGATGCTTCTAATTGAGAGCGAAAGCGTTCGTTTTGTGTAGTGTTACCGCATAGTGGCAGAAGTAACCCTACTGGCATACTCTTTTGATTGCAAGTGATGACTGCACAGTTGTTCTCAAGTAAAGCCTCCATTACCCCAGAAGTTATGGTAATACGCCTATTGTCGAGGATTACCACCCCGATATCTTCTATCGGGATGGTGCGCTCTGCTTCTTTTTTTATAGCTTCAGGCAATGTCTTATTACTTTCTACTTCAGGTAGATGCAGAACTAATTGTGCATTTCGCAAACTTAAGTAGATTGGATTGCTGAAGCATAGAGTTTTCTTTATCATAGGCAATACTTTTACTTTATAATCTTATGTATGTTCCCTAATCGATCGACTTCAAGTTTCCAACAGACAGCTTTAATCATTTCGCCAGTGATTGATTTCTGATTCTTTGATTGTGGACTGCCTATTCCATATTCGTTCTGGATTATTTCATGATTACAGAAGTTTTCTGCAATCTTTTTATCTACATTGTAAATGAGGTTAGAAACTCTATGAGGGACAAAGTTTGCTGTTGTTCCACTAGAATCTACAAACTTATATATTTGTCCCATTTTAATTTCATTTTCTTCGTCTGTTTTAGGTACATATACTAAATCATTTGGAGAAAGATGAAACTTCAATGGTATACTTTTTTCATTCGCATCTGGAACAGGAGATAATCCTTGTTTCAATCGTTCTATAACCTCATTTAATGGGATGGTATTATATGAACGATTACCTTCTTTATCTTCGTAGATTGCAAAGTAAAGGTTTGTTCCTTTTTGTGCTTCAACAAACTTTGACCTTTTGTTGCCTGTTTCACCTACTTGGTATTTAGCTCCCTTAGGTTCTGAGACTCTAACTTTCAGAATAGGTTGGTGTTGTTTACCATTATTATATTCAGTGATATGCTTATTCATTTCAGCTATTCCTTCTGGAGTAAAGGCAATGTTTGGATCATTGTTTTTTGCTTTAAGGTAGTTGAGAAGAATCTTTTGGATACCAGTATCGGTAATGGTTGCAATGCGCTTAGTATCAAATGATGTGTCTACAGATTTGCGTGTAGCGACCATAGGCTCCTTTTCGTTACTGAACTGCCATACGTCAACCTTGTCTACAGATTTCATATTTAGACGATAGTTGATGCTTTTGAAATGTGCAAGTATTTGTTTCTTATTGAACTGTTTCGCTACTAATATGTTAATGTAGTCACGTAGTTCCTTGTCGCAGATAGCAGGAATCTTCTCAAGTGCATCCTTTAGTTTGATAGTAATTTTGCGCCGGAGATTAACTTGACCAAACACAGTCTCTTTATGCATAGGCTTTCTTATAGCCCACATATCTTGCCCTTTCTGCTCTGCTATTTCTTTCTTTCCATTCTTATCATACTTCTCGTAATAGTTTGTTGCCTTGTTGATGACACGGATATAATTCTTAAAGCTTACTACGACATTCTCAAGAGCTGTATGTGCATCTTGCGTGAAGGTCTCCCAAGGTTTTCGAATAATACGATTCTTATCACAAAGTTTCTTCCTCAAGTCTTCTCTCTTCTCTTGACTCTTGGCAGATTCATTATTGAGGTAGTTGATAATGTTATTTGATGCGCAGGCTATGACGAGTGCATCCATAGCGTGATGGCGATGGTCTATACGCTTCTTGCTAAAGTCCTTCTGTAGTTCCAAAGGTACAGATGTCTGGAATACTTGTTTCCCTTTTTTGTTCTCCCAACGTCCAAAGTTTTCTGTATTGGTGAGTTTGTTTAGTCGTTCAAAACGTGGATAAACGATGCTGTTCCATACATCATTCAGTCCCCAATCCTGTTTCAGTCGGTCCGTTATGCCTCCTGAACATGCGATAACAAACTTAGATTTTGCTTCTTGTTCATCTTCTTCACGTACAATATTAGAAAGGATTGCCATCACCTTCTTACTTATATATCGACTATCATTCATTTGACGATTAAGGAATTCCTGTGGTATGTCCTCCATTAAGAGTTTTTCCTTCTTACGTCTGTTGTTGGTATAATGCTCTGTTACGAAGTTATAATATTCTTTTGCATCAAGTAACTTCACATCCCCAATCATTGTACAGCGCACAATTTCGCCACCATGTTTCTTGATGAATTCGTAACCTAACATATTACTCTTAAGCTGATTTACTTCAGCTTCACAGATGACCTTATTTGTGAATGAATCATCAAAATATCGGCTCTGTGGGATAATATGTTCTATTTGATAAGCAGATGTGAATAGTTTTGACAGAGAAATAGGTTTACCTGTATAGGGTGAACAATACTTTTGTTCTAACCAAAGTCTGTATTTAAGTAATTCGTTTGCAGAAGGTTGTGCCATTTGAGAAATCTTAGAAATCTCATTATATTGGGCATCCTCTTTAGTTAATTCCTGCAAGGCTCCCTCCTCGTATATTCTTAGAATTTCCTGCTGCATAGGTGAGTATGGGCGTACATTCTCAAACTCTTTTGCGTTCTTCAGTTCCATTAAGAGACTCTTGATGCGCAGGTTGGTATTCTCATTCTGCATAATACTTTTAGACATACGTGCACGCTGGTCGGCAGTACTCTTCATACCCCTTCCTAACTCTATATGAATCTCATCAATGTGTCCTGCTTCCTTCCAAATATCGTGAACTGTTCTGAGAGTTTCAAGGATACACTGCTCAACAATAGGATTACGGAGTGAATGCTGCTTGAAGCCATTAATATAAGCCATCAAGTTTTCTGGCTTTGTCCACCGTTGTATATCTGTAGCTTCTGAGTGTTGTCCATATACAACATAGCACGCTAACCATTCAGGAAGTCCCTGAAAATCGGATAATTGACTGAAAGTACGACCCATTCGATCTTTTATCTTTTCGTCAATATCGCCTTTTATGATGTTTTGAATTCTATCTCTTGTCTGTTCGCAAATGTCAACCTCATTCCACAGATTCCCCATACGCATTACAGCCAATAATTTCTTTATAGCTTTCTCAGAATAAGCACCATATTCCTTCTTAAAAGGCTTTATCTTTAAGAAAGCATTTACAAAGTCATCATTATCAACAAGTTTTCTTAAGGCTCCTTCTGCTTCCTCCTTGGACTCAACGGAATAGAGGAGGTGCCAGAGTCGGTAGAATAGTTCCTTATCATCTAACCAACTATGATCTATACCAACTTTACCTAATGCTGTAAGTAGTTCGTGACGTGTTTCGTTGCAAGGGTATTTTTTCTCTTTGTCTTCAATATAGTTCCAACGGATAGGAAATTCCTTTTCCATACCCCTCTTTACTTTCTTTTGTTTGAAGAAGTCTTTCAATAGGGTCTCTTGATTAATGTCTTTTCTGTCATTGAGATATGTAAACAGTCTGGTGTAATCTTCCATAGAAGATAAATACTCAGAAGTGACTTCTTTATCATTATTTCTATCAAAGAGTCTGAGGTTGATGATAAATTGCCATAGTCGGAACTCCTGATAATAAGGATTTGACTTTGCAATACATTTGATACTCTGTCGTTTGTTTTCTCCAGTTTCCTTGATAACGTATTCGTAATACTCGTATGGGCAGTCTGCTATCAGTGACTTCTTACTTTTCAGCGGTCTTTGATAGAAAATCAAGTCTGTAATTAAAAGATATGTCATATCCTTCTTTATCAAACTATCTTGATGCGGCTTGTTGTTAGGATATAACTCCTTTATACAGGCTATAAGCGTATCTATGTCTTTTAATTCTTTCTGATGTTTTGATTGTTCACGTAGAATGGCTTCCAGTTCTTTCTTGTAGAACTTTCGTTCAATGGTACGGATAAAATTACCTCTGATTTTATCAGCGGGTTCTGAAAGTATATGATTGTAAATAAATGCTCCAACTGTCTTACCTGATTCCTCTAAGAGACTTTCAGTTCGTTTCTTACGCAGCCCCCAATCGTTTTCACTTGGCGCTCGGAAAGAACGTTTCACTTCTCCATTTTTATCCTTTTTGATGGTAACTCCATCTATTTCGTATTCTGTTGTAACAATAAATGGTCTTACTTTCCCGACCCAGTCATTTAGTTCAATCTTGCTCTGTCGACGATATATCCAGCCGTTCTCTAATGTAACATTATACCACGTGTTACCTCCTTTTCCTTCTTCGGCAGCCTCAACACTTACAACTTTTAGTTCATAATACTCCTCATGTTTAGTAGAATTCTCTTCTTCTTCCTCTCCACGTAACTGATAGTATCCACGTTTCTGATTAAAATTGAGTAGTATCCAAGCCAATTCTTCTTTTCTGATAGCTTGTGTAAGAGCTTTCTTACGTAAGTAATACAGTGTCCAGTCCAGTGGAATCTTTCTTCCATCAGCAACCATTCCCGGTTGATATTTTGCAAAATCAGCCATCATTTCATAGAAAGAATCCATAAAGAGGAAACGCATGGAACCGTCCTCTTGTCTTTCCCATGCTAACTTAGGTTCCCCATTATCAAGGAACTTGCCATACGTTGTAGCTTCCTCTCGATTCCATCCTATGGCATTCTCGTAGTGTAGAGGTAAGAATCCCATCACGTGTAGGACTCTGTGTAAGCGTTCGCGTCTTTGTAATGCACGCTCTCTGATTCTTCTAATACCTCGGAATCCAGTTCGTGCAGCTGTAGGAGACTCTGTTACTCCCTTGTCAAAGTTACTGAGTGTGTCTTGGCTCATAGGGATGATACGGCTGCCAAGTTTAATCTCACGTGTGTAGTTTCCGTTGTCGTTAACGCAGACTTTAGCCCAACCAATGCTATTGGTTCCCAAGTCTAATCCAAGAATTGTTTTCATTTTTTTCTTGTTTTATTTGGTTGTTAGTTATATTCTTTCTATATTTGCAGTAGATTTTTAAGCAAGTCACAATAAGGATTATTCCGTTGTGAAAACAAACAGAGCGGGGCAACTCGCTCTTTTTTGTGCTTTATAGTGCCAAAGTTAATATTTATTTTCTTAAGGAGCAAGTGATTTGTCTTTATTTTATTATGCGCAAGCAGATGAATCCATCTTTTAGTTGAAGAGGATTCTATGTTAGTTTATTATCGAGTTCAATCTCGTGTATAAATTAATCGCAATGCAATCATTTTTTTTAGCAATAATCCCCTATGCCTTTTTACCAGACACGAGGGTGAAGATGATGAGGATGCCGATGACGAAAATGAAGAGGAAGGAGCCTAATGCACCGGCATATATTCTACCTGTGTGCACCTCTAAAGCAAGACTCCAAAGCGACATGGGCTTATCTTTCAGTTCTTCTGGCTGCGTTGCGAAGGATGAACCTTGGAAATAGGTTGCTATACATTCCTTGTTTGTGAAATCAGAACTATAGCCAGAGATTGTCTGTTCGTCTGGTGCAGTGCCTGGTATGCGGGGAGTAGAGACCATAGCATCATTGTAGTAAAGTACGACGTTATTCTTACGATCCCAGTAGAACAGACCATCGAAGGAGCCTACTATCCATGATTTGTTGTCTGCATGTTGCCAAACATTTTGACCCATAACACTCACTGGGGGTGCTGTGGTGATAGGTGTTGGCTTGGAAGAGAGATTCTTAAGAGAGTAGAAACCTTCCGAAGTCGAGATGAGCCAGTCGTGAGCTTGCTCATCATATCGAATCATTCTTAGTTTATCATTCCAAGGATTATCATTGTCTAAAGTCGTGCCAGGCAATGGTTTCGTATTGTTTGTGGCGAGGAGAATCATCAGTGGAGGACGTAATGCCCATCCTGTTATTGCGATAAATAGCGTTAAGGCGAATGTGTAATGCCCAATCTTTGTATGCCAAACGACCATTGAAGTTGCCTTATGGCGAATCCAATACCATATACCTGTCAAACAAAGGATAATTAAGACGATTCCAATTCCGTCTACAATGAGCTTTCCTACGGTTCCAAACAGTGCACCACTATGCAATAACCATATTTGACGGAACAGTGATACCTTCCCCTCATTCCCCTCACCAGCTTGTAGTGTGAGACAAGTAAACTTCTTATAAGGAGCTGTAGCATAGTAGAGGTGAGAACGAGAAAGAACGATGAGCGTGTCACCATGGGTGGTGATGTCTGTCAGTAGCTCGTCATTCTCTTCCTTTGGTAAATCAATTTTTTGCCAAGATGCGTTCTTCCTCAGTTTATATAAGTCCATGACGCTAACCGCAAACAGGTCATTTTGTGGGGTTTTAGCCATTCCTCGCATCTGTCGATAGTCAGCACCAGCCGGTAGACCTTGGTTATATTCCGTGAAGTGAGAAGCAGTTGTATCAGTTTGAATGACACCCGCTGCGCCATATATGAACACTTTATCTTTGTTTTTATTATCTTTGTAGCGTAATGTTCCACGTAGTAATCCGTTGTTCCATTGGTTGAATTCATACTGACCAGGCAATATTCCACGGCTTACATTAATATCAGAAAAGAGTTGACGATGATTGAGAACAATACCTGAAAGGCAGAACATTACTAAGAAGAATGTTATGATGATACCAATCCATTTATGGTATTTACGCCATGTTTTACGTTTCATATTTTGTTGTTTGTGTTATGTTATTTTTAACTCAGTTTTAAAATGCTGTACAAACTTACACAAAAAAAATGTATTTCGGGGCTTTTTGAGCTATATTTTTGGTTCTTCTAAAAGTTGGAGTAGTAAAGTGAAGCTATTACGTAATAAGTCACACGGAGAAATAGAGCGGAAGGATCTAAACGCAAAATCATGGAGTTGGTGATGGCTTAAAGAGAGACAGAGATGATGCGTACAGATTCTTGATACCTTATAGGAATTCATGCATTGTACATAAAACTCGCAAACAACCTCCGTTGTTTCAAGCATCGACGTTGCTTCGGTAACTTCTATCGCTTTGTTTTGACAATTCTCAGTTATCTCCTTTTCTCTGTGTGCTATTTGTTAAGCTTCTAAATGCAAAAGAAAACCTAACCATTTCAAGTTTCCGAGTACCCCTCTTTGTCCTAATTTTTCATAAACTGATTTTGTAAAGACCATAAAAAGGCTTGCAATTAACGCCCTTTAGGCTTCTAAAAGATGCTCTTTAAGCCTCTTACTAACGCCCTTTTGAAGCCTTATTAAGCACCTTTTGAAATCTTAATTTGCAACTACTTGATAGCAAATAACTTGCAAAGGTGATGAAATAAGTCACTTTTAATCCATTTTCCTACCTTTTCTTTAATCTTTTTGTCAATATATTTCTTTGCCTTTTAGACTAAAATATGTTGCCTACAGGGGTATTTTCGGGTGTTACTTTTACCTTCGCCAGCTTTATTTCTTCGTGTGATTTATTATGTAATAGGGGTTTACTTTATCACTCCTTATCTTGAAGAACAAAAAAAGAAACCCCAATTAACAGAGCTTTATATAAGTTCAAGCTACTATTAATTAGGGTGTATATTATAAGTTTGGGTTTGTTATGTCTTACTTTCTTGTAACACGAACATATCTCATAACCTTCTTAACGACTACTCTTCTCAAGTCGCTGTCATTGAATTTGGTCTGAGTTAGCTCAAACTCATTGTTGTTCAAGAATCTAATTTGGAGGTTCTTGCGCATCTTACCGTCTATCTTCATAAAGAAACCATCACGGTGGAAACCATAAACACCGATATCGTCATCACGCTTCCATCTGCCATTGTCTTCTCTTTCTATAATGCTCATGGTTCCATCATGGTAGAAATCGAAACGGTGCAACTCATCATCGAGGTCATTATCATCGTGACCAACAAGTGTACGAAGATTAACAGGCTCACCTGTAGCGAAGTCAACAGGGAGGAACTTATAGTCATCATATCTGTCAATCGTGAAACCTACCTTATATTCCTTATGTGTTCTTGGATTGCGCACAATGGCATAGCTACCCTTGTTTGTAAGCTCCCAGGTACCAACAATCTTAGAGTTGGTTGTAGGTGCAGCAGCTACTACGTTGTTATTATCCTTTACTTCATTGTTTGCAGCGTGTGAACTGGAAAATGTAAACAGTCCACCTAATACTAAACCAGCACATAAAGCGTGGTTAGAAAAAAAGTTTTTCTTCATTGTTATATATTCATTTTTGGATTAATATGTTGCAAATATACGTAAAGAAATTATAATAGCAGGGAATTGTTTATACTGTTTTAAATGATTTTATAGAATTCATTAACAGACTGCCTCTTAATTAACAGATTTGTTCAAATAGAAATAAAATCTGTTAACTGAGTGCAAAAGGGATGTGATAGCTTCTTATTTCGCAGGTTTATCGCCCATTGTGAAGTCGATTATAGGACCTGATAACAGCTGTTCATACTCAAGATAATAATGTGGATAAGGCTGTCCATTCACTGTAATATGCTGAATGAAGCGATTGTCTTTGTTATTCTTTTCCGCCCGAATTGTGACAGTCTTGCTATTCTCCAACTGTATCTTGACTTTACGGAAGTAGGGAGTACCAATCATATATTGAGTACTGCCAGGACAAACAGGGTAGAAGCCGAGAGCAGAGAATACATACCAAGCTGATGTCTGGCCATTATCTTCGTCGCCACAATAGCCATCAGGCTGAGCAGTATAGAGTCGGTCCATCACCTCACGCACCCAATATTGCGCCTTCCAGGGCTGTCCGCTGTAGTCATAGAGGTAAATCATGTGCTGGATAGGCTGGTTCCCATGTGCGTAATTACCCATGTTCATGATTTGCATCTCACGTATCTCGTGGATTGTAAAGCCATAATAGCTGTGGTCAAAGGTAGGTGGTAGTTGGAAGACACTGTCTAATATTTCGTTAAACTTGTCGTATCCTCCCATTAACTTCGCCAATCCTGCAGGGTCATGGAATACACTCCACGTGTAATGCCAACTGTTTCCCTCAGTGAAAGCATCCCCCCATTTGAAAGGATTAAATGGTGACTGAAAACTACCATCCTCATTACGTCCACGCATCAAACCCGTTTCCTTGTCGAATACCTTCTGATAGTTCATTGCTCGGAGTTTAAAAGGTTTGAGTTCCTTAGCACTCTTTCCGAGTTTTAATCCCAATTGATAGATACACCAGTCATCGTAGGCATACTCTAAGGTACGGGCAACACTCTCGTTGATTCCCACGTTATAAGGTACGTAACCTAAGCGATTATAATAGTCAAAGCCTTTACGTCCAGTAGAGCTAACGGTTGGGTGAACAGCATTAGCACCATGCACAACAGCTTCCCAAAGTGTTTCTATATCGTAGCCACGCAATCCCTTGATGTAAGCATCAGCAACGACCGAAGCCGAGTTGTTGCCCACCATACAATCACGATGCCCCGGACTTGCCCACTCCGGAAGGAATCCACTCTCCTTATAGGCGTTGACTAAGCCTGCTTGCATTTTCTCATTCATTGATGGATAGACGAGGTTGAGCAATGGAAAGAGCGAACGGAAGGTGTCCCAGAAACCTGTGTCTGTAAAGAGATAACCCGATAGTACTTTGCCATTATAAGGACTATAATGGATAGGATTACCCTGTTCGTCAAACTCATAGAACGAACGTGGGAAAAGTACTGAGCGATAGAGGCAACTATAGAAAGTACGAAGATGGTCGATGTTATCGTCCTCCACTTCTATACGTCCTAAGATATTGTTCCATTCTTTTCTACCTTCTGACTTCACCTCGTCGAATGTCTTGCCCTCCACTTCCTTGAGATTGCGCTGTGCTTGTTCGTCACTAATAAACGATGAGGCTACCTGTATATTAACTTGTTCGCCTCGTTTGGTGTGGAATCCGACAACAGCCATGGCATGATTGCTGGTTGTAGAAGTCTTGCCCTCTGATAGTTTCCCATCTTCGATACTGCCAACGAAAGAGAAATCGTGGTCGAAGCGAAGTACAAAATAGTTCTTGAAGTTTGCTGGTACACCACCGCTATTCTTGGTTGTATAGCCCACGATAGTACGTTTGTCAGGGATAATCGTTACGGAAGAGCCCTTGTCAAAGGCATCAACGACAAAATAAGCTTCTTTTGTTTGTGGATAGGTGATGCGCATTGTGGCAGCACGACTGGTAGGACTCACCTCTACTGTGACGTCGTGGTCAGCTAAATAAACCTTATAGTAATAAGGAGCAGCAGTCTCAGCTTTGTGCGAGAACCAGCTGGCACGTCCTTCCTCGTCAAAGACTTTATTACCCACGACGGGCATGACAGAGAACTGTCCGTAGTCGTTAATCCATGGACTTGGTTGGTGTGTCTGCTTAATTCCACGAATCTTATCGGCTCCGTAGGTGTAAGTCCAGCCATCTCCCATCTTTCCAGTCTGTGGAGTCCAGAAGTTCATGCCCCATGGTAGGGCAATAGCGGGGTAAGTGTTACCCGTTGAAAGTTCTGGTTTTGAGGCTGAACCCACTAAAGTACTTACGTAATCAACAGGGTTGTTTACTGTGATAGCATATAGATGAGCTATAAATGTCAGCAATAAGAAAACAAGAAAAAGGCTTCTTTTCATCTTTTGATAAGGTGATTTATTTGTATATTTTAGGTTAATAGTTAGCCTGATAGTTAGGCTTAGCTAATGATTGGAAGTAGTAAAGGATTTCTATCGAGGACCGATAGAACGGACGTACTTATTTCGTAGCTGATTTCCAAACCCATAATTCGCCCATTTGGAAGCGAACTAATAGCTTTGAGCCTGCGTCCGTTAGCATAATACCTTTAGTTCCTGGCTGTAATAAGAATACTTCTCCATTATTTAGTTGTTTAATGATGGTAGAATCCTTCTTGCTTATCTCGTTAGGAGGGGGCAGTAGGTCAAGGTTGTCCATGTTGACAACTCCCAAACAAGGAATCGTCAGTGTAACCTCGTTTACTCTGTTACTGATGAAGCCAGCATCCCTTTTGTTTGCATTCTTAACAGCCTGATCGCCATTGTCAGTTATCTCTGTCGGGATAGTCTTAATGTCATGACTGTCTGCTTTCGGTTTATCTTGTGATCCTTTTTTGCAACTACTCAACATTAAGGCTGCCACAGCAAGGAAGGTATATAGTTTTCTAATCATTTTGTTTTAAGCTTAATATGTAAGTACAAATGTACACTTTTACAAGCATAAAGACAAGAGATGTTGAATAAAAACCATAACTTTCTTATTAATAGAGGGTGATAATTCCAAAGGAACAACTTTATTATTTACAGGGTAAACCTAATGTAAAAGCTGACTTTTACTTATCATGTGTTATTACTAATATTTCGTATTACATTGAAATATAATGTGAAATATTATCTAATTAACTTTATTTTACTATCTAATACTTGACTTTCTTACGAATTATTCGTAGCTTTGTGGCGTGAACTTGTATATATATAATTTATGGAGAAACTAACTAAACAAGAAGAAGAAATAATGTTGCAGGTATGGAGTTTAAAAAGCTGCACTATCAAAGATGTACTACAAAAGTTGGAAGATCCTAAACCTCCTTATACTACAGTGGCTTCAATCATGAACAATCTGAAGCGCAAGGGTTATGTAATCGCCGAGCAGCATGGACTGACCTATCACTTTGTTCCGAGGATAGAACAGACGAGGTATAAGTCAGACTTCATGAAAGGCTTTGTTGATAAGTACTTTAAGAGTTCCTTCCGTGAAATGGTTTCCTTTTTTGCAAAGGAGGATAACATCTCGCCAGAAGAACTGAAAGATATTATAAATGAGATTGAAAAGGGGAAAGAGGTGTAGCCTATAAATACGTATTTTTTCTTTTCTCCAATAATAATAACTTAACGTTTTGACGATTATGATAATGTATTTATTGAAATTGAATATAGCCCTTATCTTACTTTTCAGCTTTTATAAGTTGATGTTCACAGGAGATACCTTCTTTTCATGGCGTAGGGCAACGCTTATCGGAATGTATCTTGTTGCCATGTTGGTACCAGTAATGGATTTTTCTGTATGGCTAAGCAACAGCGAAGGGATGACATCCATTGCCAATGAATATGCAACAGTCGTTTTACCAGCTGTGTCTACTTCCTCGCAGGGTGGTGAAGTCCTACTATGGGAGTTGATAGTGTTGATTGTCTATAGTGTTGTTGCCTGTGTCTTATTACTACGTTTTTTGTGCCAGTTGGTTTCTATTATATTGCTAAAGAACAATAGTCAAAGTTCTTATATATGTGATACAGAGGTTTATCTGTTAACCGATGACGAAGGTCCTTTCTCCTTCTTTGATTGGATATTCATCAATCCAGAGCGGCATAAGAGCGATGAGATAGAGGAGATAATGATGCATGAATTGACACATTGCCAGCAACTCCACTCAATAGACATAATCTTTTCAGAACTATTTTGCATTATCTTTTGGTTTAATCCTTTCGTTTGGTTGCTCAAACGTGAAGTGCGATTAAATCTTGAATATCTTGCTGATAACAGCGTACTTGCTAATGGTAAGGATAATAAAGAGTATCAGTACCATCTGCTTGGGTTAACATATAGGAAGAATGTAGCTACAATATCAAATAATTTTAATGTTTTACCTATTAAAAAACGAATCAAGATGATGAACAAAAAAGAAACAAAGGGATTTTTAAAAGCTAAGTATGCGCTTTATATTCCATTGGTTGCAATGCTATTGGCGGTAAGTAATATCGAGACTATAGCACGTAATGTAACAAAGCTTACGACAAGTGTTGAACTTCAAAAGAAGCCAACGAAAGAGTCTGAACGAGTATTTATAGTTACAGAAGTCATGCCTACATTTAAAGGTAATTTATATCAATGGCTATCAAAGAATCTTCGTTATCCAAAAGATGCAGTAAGTAGAAAAGAGCAAGGACGTGTTATGGTACAGTTTGTCATAACGGCTAAGGGTGAGGTTATTAAGCCAGAGATTGTACGTTCTGTTAGTCCTTCCCTTGATAAGGAAGCCCTTCGTGTAGTGTCAAAGATGCCAGCGTGGAATCCTGGTAGAAATGGTAATAAGAAGGTTGCTACAAAGTATACGTTACCTGTTAAATTCTCCTTAGGCTCGAAGTAGAATATATATAGGTGAAAATTATAGTATTCTAAAATGGTTTCTAATGCTGGGATGTACATTATTTTGTGTGTCCCAGTTTTGTATTTTATTCTTAAATGTGTGATTGATTACTCATATAGAGGTGTATAGTTTCAACGGAAGAAGCGAAGTTATTTTACTAAATAAAACTATAATCCCAAAGGTCTGAAAGTTCTATTACTTTCATTCTCCGAAAGAAAATGGTGTCTTCTTTTATACGAACCCTCCTTTTTAATTGTAGTATTTGTCTTGGATATATATGTTTCGAGTCATATAATTTTGGTTCGCCGTTGGTAGAATAGCTTGGTTATTACAATAAGTTGATTTCATATCGGTAATAAATTGTATGGTATTTAGTACTTCGCACCAATGGTGCTTACCATTAGCACCATATGTGCGGAGCATCAGCACGACATGTGCGGACTACTATCACGTATCTTAAAAATAAGCACAGAGAGACGTTGTGGTTATTATTAGGAAGGTTCGTAAGTGGCTAATGGGTAACTAATATGTGTATGTTTTATCAGACTATATTTCCTTCTTAAATAATAGCGAATGATGAGTATTACATATCTCGTGTATAATAGCAGAATATTTCAGTGTAAGATGTAATTAAATAGGATACTCAAATGACGAAAAGAGTTTATTTATACATAGAATGAATAATTATTGTATTTTATATAGAAAGTTAAGAATTAGAGAGGCTTTGATGTGATATTTTTACTAAAATATAACAAAAATAGGATAATTTTTGGTTGTTCTAACAGAAATATATATCTTTGTATCGGAATGTCGGAGATGACATTAAAACTAACTATATAAACGTTATCTTAATCTACAAGCAGCTGGGAGAATTCTCAGTGACATCTAAATGTCAAGTATGTAATTGATGAGACCCTTGTGTGATATGCGATTATCAACAAGGGTCTCAGCTATTTTGATGCTTTGTTAGTCGACGGGTGTTAGTTCGCCTGTACGTGAGTCTATGATAAAACCACGTACAATAATGTCTTTTGGAACGAGTGGATGTTGCTGAACAGTCCTCACTGTGCGGTGCACACTTGCCTCTGTATCATGAAAGCCGTCCAAATATTCGTTAAGATTAACCTGCTGTTCAGCCTCTTTGATAGCCTCATCCGTGATTCCACGCTCACGCATCAAATGTAGGAAATGGTCTGCATTCATGTTGCAAGCACCACAACCAGAGTGATGAATAATCATAACCTCTTGACAACCCAACTCATAGATCGCCACAAGAAGGGAGCGCATCACAGAGTCGTAGGGAGTAAGAATAGTTCCGCCAGCGACTTTGATAATCTTTGCATCTCCGTTTCTTAAGCCGAGTGCATTGGGTAGCAACTTCGTCAGGCGAGTGTCCATGCAACTGACAATAGCTAACTTCATATCTGGTTGGCTGGACGTAATAAAAGGTGCGTAGCCTTTTGCAGCTACAAACCTTTTGTTATAAGAAAGTATCTGATCTATCATAATTGAATAATTATCTTACTACTTTTCCACGATAATAGGTGTCAAATGCATCTTCTGCATAGCCATCTTTGAGTACTTTGAAGCTGGAACTGCTGGCGCCACTTACCTTGTTACCCATATAATAGACTTCGAATGCGTCTTTACCATATCCCCAACCTAAATCCTTGAAGCTGCTTGCGCTACTGCTAATCTTTCGTCCATTATAGAGAACTGCGTTAGAAGTAACGATGTAACCTTCATTATAATAAGGGTCGTACTCATCACGAGGGTTAACTGGATAGTTGCCAGAATAATCGCCAGGATAGCCACCTTGATAAACACTTCCTGGTACTTTTAGGCGGAAGGTTATTGGGTCAACGAATGGAAGAATCTGTCCTTCAAAATAAACGTTATATCTATCTTTTGCATAACCATACCCAAGATCAACGAAGGTGCGTATGTCTATTCCCATAACTGGTTGACGACCATAGAATACACCATTCTTATTGAAAGAGTAAGGACGTATTTGACGTGAAGACTGTGCTGAAGCACTGAGTGCAAAGACTGTCATAAGGACTACGCAACTAAGGCGAAGCTGGCGATAAAAGTTCTTCTTTCCCATAATTATCTTTTATTAGTTATTATCTTAATTGTTATACCGCAAAGGTAATAGGAATTGTTCATTCACTTCATGGAATTACCCTAAAAGAAATTAGGGGAACACCTTTTTTGTTGTCGGGACTCCCGATATGAAGAATTGTCTCTTGAAAAGTGAAGACTCTTCCATGCACATCGTTGAGTGAATTATTCACCTCTTCATAATGAGAAGACCATTGGGTAGAGTAGGGTTGAGGGTATTAAATAAGTTCAGCCAACTCTAACCAGCGAAGTTCTAACTCGTCCAGCTCATCCTTTAATATAGGTAAACGCTTGCTCTTTTCTGTAAGTTCGTCTACAGAGAGATTGCCAGAGCAGAGTTCTTCTTCAAGTTTTTGTTTCTCTTCTTCTAATAGTGCAATCTTATCTGAAAGCTGTTCGTATTCCCGCTTCTCCTTGAAAGACATCTTACGCTTTGTGTTGTTACGGTAATCTTTCTTAGGTTCGTTTGCTGTTGGGCTACTATTCTTTGATGGTTTCTGCTGTTCTTCTTCCTTAGACTTCATCTTTTGGAAGTCACGGAACTGCGTGTAGTTACCAGGGAAGTCTTGAATCTCTCCTTCACCCTTGAATACTAAGAGATGGTCAACAACCTTATCCATAAAGTATCGGTCGTGTGATACGACGATGACACAGCCTGGGAAGTCTTGAAGATACTCCTCAAGAATCTGTAAGGTCTGAATATCCAAGTCGTTGGTAGGCTCATCGAGTACTAAGAAGTTCGGATTCTTCATTAGGACTGTGCAGAGATAGAGTTTGCGTTTCTCACCACCAGAGAGCTTATACACATAGTTGTGCTGTTGTTCTGGTGAGAAGAGGAAGTAGTTGAGGAACTGTGAAGCCGTCATGTGCTTGCCTCCTCCAAGGTCAATATAGTCTGCTATGTCTGTGATAATGTCAATAACCTTCTGGTCATCACGGAACTTTAAACCTTCTTGTGAGAAGTAACCAAAGCGTACGGTCTCACCAATATCAAACTTACCGCTGTCAGGTGCAACCTCTCCAAGCAGCATCTTTACAAAGGTTGACTTGCCAGTACCATTGTTACCAACGATACCCATCTTCTCAAATCGTGAGAAGTTATAGTAGAAGTCATTCAGTATTGTCTTGTCATCAAATCTCTTTGAGACATATTGACACTCAAATATTTTACTTCCGATATATACGCTTGACGACTTCAAACGCACCTGACGTTCCTCAATTCGCTGCTTTGCTTTTGCTTCCAACTCATAGAAAGCCTCTTCACGATAGCGTGCTTTGTGCCCACGAGCCTGTGGCATGCGGCGCATCCACTCTAACTCTGTACGATAGAGGTTGTTTGCACGTGCAATCTCGGCGCGTGTATTGTCTATTCTCTCTTGGCGTTTCTCTAAGTAATAAGAGTAATTGCCACGATAGGTATATATTGTGTTGTTGTCTAATTCTAAGATGGTATTACACACGTTGTCAAGGAAATAACGGTCATGTGTTACCATAAAGATTGTTTTGTTACCGCGAGAAAGATAACCTTCTAACCATTCAATCATCTCTAAGTCAAGGTGATTGGTAGGCTCGTCGAGTATGAGGAAGTCTGGTTCTAAGATAAGAACATTTGCCAAGGCAACACGCTTCTGCTGTCCACCACTTAGTTGTCCCATAGGCTGATCTAAGTTATAGAGCTTCAGCATGGTGAGGATTTGCTTTGCCTTTAGGAGCCTTTCAGGATTTCCTTCATGGTTGAAACAAGCATCTAAGACGCTTTCTTCTGGGTCAAAATGCGGACTTTGCTCTAACATTCCCACTCGCAAATCATTGCGATAGATGATAGAACCGCTGTCATAACCCTCTTTTCCAGTTAGAATAGAGAGTAGAGTAGACTTTCCCGTACCGTTTTGTGCTACGAGTCCAACATGCTGTCCTTCTGCAATAGAGAAAGAGATATCCTTAAAGAGGACCTGTGCACCGAAGCTCTTTGTTAGATTTTGGACATCAAGATAGGGTATCTGCGCCATAAAGTCCTATTATAAAGTCTTATTGATTTCGTCAATATAGTTTAATACTTCTTCTCTTCCAGTCTTGTTTTCAGCTGACGTAATAAAGTAAGGAGGAAGTTCTTCCCATCTATCCTGTAGCTTTTTCATCCAAAGAAGGGCATTTGACTTAGCCTTGGCAGGTGATAGCTTGTCTGCTTTCGTAAAGATAATAGAGAAAGGAACATTGCTTTCACCCAGCCAGTCAACAAACTCACGGTCTATCTTCTGCTGCTCATGACGGATATCAATCAATACAAATACGTTTACAAGTTGTTTACGTTGGAGGATATATTGGGCTATCATCTGCTCCAACTTATTTCTTACAGTCTTTGAACTTTTGGCATATCCATAGCCTGGAAGGTCAACTAAGTACCAATCATTATTGATGATAAAATGATTGATAAGTAGTGTTTTACCCGGTTTTGATGAGGTTTTAGCCAAGCCCTTATGGTTACAAAGCATATTGATAAGGCTTGACTTTCCTACGTTTGAACGTCCAATAAAAGCATATTCTGCCTTTGTATCTTCTGGACACTTTGACAATGAAGGTGAAGATATAGTGAATTCTGAATTCTTGATAATCATATTTTGAAGAGTATGTGATATAATCAGCTTTTCCTGCAAAGTTACTAAAAAGTTAATAGCTATGAATGGTCAGTTGATAGTTTTTTCGTATTTTTGCAGAAAATAAGTAGCGTTCTGCAAAAAGGTATACGTTTCCTTTGCTCTCGCTGATGTATTTATAGATAACAATGTGTAAATGAAACAAATCAACTGGGGATTTATTGGCTGCGGTGAGGTGACAGAAAAGAAGTCTGGACCAGCGTTCAACGAAGTAATGGGCTCGCATGTTGTCGCTGTGTTTAGCCGTAGCGAGTTGAAGGCTCGTTCGTATGCTGAGCGTCAAGGTATTCGTAAATGGTACACGGATGCACAGGCTTTGGTAGATGATCCTGACGTAAACGCAATTTATATCGCTACACCTCCTTCTGCACATGCTACCTTTGCTATCATGGCAATGCGTGCTGGAAAACCTTGTTATATAGAGAAGCCTTTGGCGGCTTCTTATGAGGATTGCGTACGTATTAATCGTGTGTCAGAACAGACGGGAGTACCTTGTTTTGTCGCTTATTACCGTCGTTATCTTCCTTACTTTAAGAAAGTAAAAGAGATTGTTGATAGTGGTGAGATTGGTAAGATACTCACAGTACAAGTTCGTTTTGCTGTCCCTCCACGCGATTTGGACTATGAACAGAACGTACAACTGCCTTGGCGACTACAATCACATATCTCAGGTGGTGGATATTTTTATGATCTTGCTCCTCACCAACTCGATTTATTGCAGAACATGTTTGGTGTTATTGTCAAAGCACATGGTTATACTGCTAATCGTGCAGGGCTTTACAACCTCGAAGATACAGTGAATGCTGTCTTCCGTTTTGAGAATGGTTTGACAGGTAGTGGTGCTTGGTGCTTTGCTGCCCATGAGAGTGCGCGTGAGGATCGTATAGAAATTTATGGCTCAAAAGGTAGACTCTCTTTCTCTGTCTATACTTATGCGCCTATCCATCTTTGCACAAGTGAAGGCGAAAGAGATATTGATGTTGCTAATCCAGCTTATGTTCAGCTCCCAATCATTAAGTCCGTTATTGAAGATATGCAGGGATATGGCGCTTGTGATTGTACGAGTATTAGCGCAACACCAACCAACTGGGTGATGGATCGTATCCTTGGAAAGATATAAGAAAAGCCAATAGGGCGTTTATATCCTTTTAATTATGCACATGAAGTTAACTTTCAGCGACTCCCTCTTTCTATGTCTTCTTCTATTAATGTTAGGAGGAACGAGGGCGTATGCGCTTTCTACTACGGCAATATCAGATGGGATAGAAGCAAATATAGATAGTGCAGAAATACTTCCTGTAAAGCAATTAACAGACTCTGTACGGTGGATGAGAAGAGGTGAGCCTACACGCTTGTTTAAACAAAAGTCTAACAAGAGCGGTAACTTCTTTCTACGTTTTAATGAGATAGATACTTCTTATATCGAACCTCAGAAGTATAACTTCGCTTTTATGCTTCAGAATACTAATACCTATGAGGTGTATCGTTTGAGCAGTTCAAATGAGCAAAGTATTACCTTTGCTCCTGAAGCTACGGTGCGTATAGGACCTTATTTTGGTTGGCGTTGGATATTCTTGGGTTACACACTCGATATTAAGCACTTGGATTTTTGGAACAAGAATAATAATCCTCGACAAGAATATGATTTAAGTTTATATAGTTCGATGCTCGGACTTGATATTTATTATCGTAAGACAGGCAATGATTATAAAATCAGACAGTTATATCTTGGGAAGGATATTAACACGGATGCGATACGTGGCACTGACTTTGGTGGATTGACTTCAACCATTAAGGGCTTCAATCTTTATTATATCTTTAATCATCGTCGATTCTCTTATCCAGCAGCTTTCAGCCAAAGTACGATACAACGTCGTTCAGCAGGTAGTCCGCTGTTGGGCATTGGCTATACGCAGCATAGCCTTGATGTCAATTGGGGAGAACTTAATAGAGTCATCTCAAATCGTCTTGGTAGTCAGGTTCCTGCCAATCCGATAGACAGTACATTGATGTTTAGTGAGATTAAGTACACTGATATTTCTATCAGTGGTGGCTATGCCTATAACTGGGTTTTTGCTCGAAACTGGGTCTTGGCAGGTTCACTTTCGTTGGCTTTAGCTTATAAAAGTAGTAAGGGAGACGTTACTCAGCGTACCTTTTCTATCAACGATTTTAAGTTTAGTAATATTAACGTTGATGGTATTGGACGCTTTGGTGTGGTGTGGAACAATAGCAAATGGTATGTTGGTATGAGTACTATCCTTCATGCCTATAATTATCGTCGCAGTAATTTCTCTACCAATAACTTCTTTGGAAGTATTAATCTCTATGCAGGTTTTAACTTTGGAAGAAAGAAGGAGAAATAGAATAGACATTGTTAGAGCATTAGTAGTCTAACGATATGTTGTTTTTTGAATTAAAACTTATTAATATGACACTAAAATATTCACTTATATTCTCTGCTCTCTTTGCTTTCTCTGCTTGTGGTGCAAAGCCCGAACAGAAGGCAAAGACACAGCAAGTTGCTGATACAGTTGTGACATCAGAGCAGATGACAAGTGCTGTTCCTGAGGTATCTGCAGCCGAATATAAGGACACACTACCCACCTATATAGACACGTATACAAAGGCTGATAGTGCTTTGGTTTGTCAGTTGTTACAAGAGTTTGTACCACAAAGACAGCAACTTACCAATGATCAGCTTATTATTAAGATTGCACGAAAGTTTATCGGGGTGCCTTACGTTGCCCATACCTTAGATATCAACGAGGATGAGAAACTCGTGGTTAATCTTCATGGATTAGACTGTACGACCTATGTTGAGGCTGTTACGGCTCTTACACTTTGTGTTAAGAAGGGCGAAACACGTTTCTCTGACTATGTACGGCAGTTAGAACAAGTCCGCTATCGTGGTGGTAAGATGAGTTATGTAAACCGTCTGCACTATTTCCATTGGTGGTTGGAAGATAATGAGCGAATGGGTTTTGTCAGAGAGATAGACACGCCTAATCCTCCTTTCACAGCTGTTCAGACGTTGAAAATCAACTATATGAGTCAGAACGCAAGACTCTATGATATGTTGAAGAACAATCCTGAACGCGTGGCTGAACTTAAGAAGTTGGAGGATGCTACCAACGGAACAAAGCTACGCTATATCCCTAAGAGCCTGCTTAACAATAGCAAACTACTTCGAGGAGTAGTGCGAGATGGTGACATCCTTGCGATTGTTACTAATAAGCGAGAGTTGGATACGACACATCTTGGCTTTGCTGTATGGCATAAGGATGGACTTCATCTCATGAATGCTTCTAATCTTAGGAAGAACGGCAATAAGGTTGTTGACCCTGTAGAGACACTCTATAATTATATGATGGCTCGTCCAGCTAATCTTGGAATACGTGTTGTGCGTATTCAATAATAATGCGTACAACTTAAGAAACAATCTTTTCTATCTGATTGTCATTTGTTCCTATGATGATGAACGATGGTGGTAAGGCGTTTGTTTTGGTCCCTTTTATACTCGTGTAGACGTCCCGCACGGATGGTGCGGAGGCTTAGCACGAGTGGTGAGGAGGCTTAACACCATTGCAAGATGTCGTTAAGAGATAGCCAACTTGTTGTTGGACGACAGATAGTGCATGGTAGAATCGTCCTTTTAAGTTTATCGGACAGCTATAAATAAAAATGCTCTGGCAGAGAACTTAATAGTCCTGCCAGAGCATTTTCTTACTTTTTCATCTTAGCCTTGCGGGCATACTCAAAGAGCGCTGCAGGCAGATGACAATAGCCTGTTGGATGTTTGTCAAGATAATCTTGATGATATTCTTCTGCTGTGTAGAAGTTCTTGAGCGGTTTCACCTCAACGGCAATCTTTCCGTGAATCTGCTTTTGTTCCTCCTCAAACACCTTTTTGATCGTCGGGAGGTCGGCTGGGTCGGTGTAATAAACGCCTGTACGATACTGACTACCACGGTCATTTCCCTGCTTGTTTATGCTTGTTGGGTCGATTGACTTAAAGTATAAGCCCAATAAGAAGTCCAAACTGATAATCTTAGGGTCGTAGGTGATGTGCACAGCCTCGGCAAACTGCGTCTTATCAGTGCAAACCTCTTCATATGTTGGGTTCTTGATAATACCGTTGGCATAGCCCACTTCGGTAGCCGTAACGCCTTCTATCTGTTTAAGGTAATGCTCTGTTCCCCAGAAACAACCACCTGCTACGTATATTTCTTTCATTGGTCTAACTAATTTTATATAGGCTCCGTAGCCTTTTGCTTTCATCTCTTCGAGTGGGATGAAACGTAACGAAGCACTGTTGATACAATATCTTTTGCCCCCAGTTGCTGCTGGTCCGTCATCAAAGACGTGCCCAAGGTGCGCCTTACCAGTTTTACTTCTCACTTCCGTACGCACCATGCCATGTGATGTGTCAGTATGATTTGTAATGACCTTCTTGTCGATTGGCTTTGAAAAAGCTGGCCAACCGCAGCCAGAATCGAACTTATCAGTAGAAGAGAACAGTGGTTCGCCAGTTGTGATGTCTACATAGATACCCTCTCTGAACTCATGATCATACTCGTTGGTGAAAGGTCGTTCGGTGGCAGCTTGCTGTGTTACAGCATACTGTTCGGGAGTAAGTATCTTTCGTAAGGTGGCATCGTTAGGACGTGTGAATTTCGTCTTAGGAGCGATGATAGAATCTGTTTGTGTCATAGCTGTCTTTGTCTTGTTTGTGCAAGATGCTGTTCCTGCCATCAGTAAGCCACAAGAGGCAGCTTCAACAATGGTCGGAAGAATCAGTGTGCACAATATGGATAAAATGTTACGCATAGTTTGTTGTGTTTATAAATGTGATTAATAAAAAGGCAAGAGATAATAAAGAGTGCGTCAAAATCCAATTTGCTGGATTCTGAAACACCCTTCTTTATATTTGTTTTGTTTACTGCTTCTGCAAGAAACGGTCAACCTCAATAGCTGCCATTGCACCTGTACCAGCTGCTACGACACCCTGACGATAGGTTGGGTCTGCCACGTCACCCGCAGCAAAAACACCCTCGATATTGGTTGCTGTAGACTTTGGCTTGGTGATGATAAAGCCGTGATCGTCCATCTCTAACTGACCTTTGAAGAGGTCGGTGTTAGGAGTGTGACCAATAGCCAAGAAGAAACCATCGATGTTGATATCGAATTTCTCCTCGTTCTCCTCACCCTTAAAGCGTACCAAATGTGCACCCTCTACACCGTCTTCACCAAAGAGACCGAGTGTATTGGTATTGTAAAGAATCTCAATATTCTCCTTCTCTGTCACACGCTTACGCATAATCTCTGCTGCACGCAACTGCGGTTTGCGCACAATCATATAGACCTTCTTTGCCAAACCAGAGAGATACATAGCCTCTTCGCAAGCAGTGTCACCACCACCAACAACGGCTACGGTGCGTTTACGATAGAAGAAACCGTCGCAAGTAGCACATGCACTCACACCCTGACCACGGTATTTCTCCTCATCAGGTAAGCCCAAGTACTTTGCACTTGCACCTGTTGCGATGATTACTGTCTCAGCTTCAATCTGATTGCCACGCTCATCTTCGAGGTGGAATGGGCGACTGCTGAGGTCTGCCTTTACGATAGAACCATCGCGAAGGTCAGCACCATAGAACTTAGCCTGCTCACGCATCTCTGACATGAGTTGGTTAGCATCGATTCCTTCGTGGAAACCTGGGAAGTTTTCTATTATGGTTGTGGTTGTCAACTGACCACCTGGTTGCAGTCCAGAATAGAGTACTGGCTGGATATTAGCACGTCCAGCATAGATAGCTGCAGTGTAACCTGCAGGGCCGCTACCAATTATAAGCGTCTTTACTTTTTCCATATCAATATATTGTATGTTGCCCCTTAAATAAGACTTTACTTCTAAGCGGGGCTTGATTAATATTTTTGTACTAATTACAGAACAAACATTGTGCCAAAGAGTCGTGCTCGTTATTATTCCATTGGGAATAAGCCAAAGAGTCGGTCATCAATCATATCTGTGACACGTTTGAAGTCTTGTGGGTTGTCTTGGAAGTCTGTTGTGTCACCATCGACAATCATCAGATGTCCTTTGTAAGTCTTAATCCATTCCTCATAACGCTCGTTGAGACCACGGAGATAGTCAATACGCATTGTTTGTTCGTAGTCTCGACCACGTTGTTGGATGTGATCGATAAGGCGTGGGATAGAACAACGGATGTAAATCATTAAGTCTGGCAGTTTAACCAGTGAGAGCATCAAGTCGAAGAGGTCGGTGTAGTTGTTGAAATCACGCTCTGACATCAATCCCATATCATAGAGATTCGGTGCAAAGATACGTGCATCCTCGAAGATAGTACGGTCTTGGATAATCGTATCCTTTGATTGTGAGATCTCTACAACATCACGAAAACGCTTGTTGAGGAAGTAAATCTGCAGATTGAACGACCAACGAGTCATGTCATTATAATAGTCTTCCAAGTACGGATTGTTGTCGACTGGCTCGAAATGAGCTGTCCATCCGTAACGTTTCGCGAGCATTTTGGTGAGTGTTGTCTTACCTGCTCCAATATTTCCTGCGATTGCTATATGCATAATATATGTGTATCTAATTGCCCACCTTACGGCTATCTCCTAAAGTAGGAGTGGTTGATATTGGCGTTGTGAGCTTATAATTCCTTGTTGTTTTGTCTTTGTTAATTCCCTTTCTGTACTTTGAGAGTCTGCTTTTTAAGTAGGGTAGGGATTCTATTATCTGTATTTAGAACAAGCCAAAGAGTTCTCTGTCTATCTTATCAGTAATGAACCCAAAGTCTTTTGGACGATGTTGATAATCGAGGTTGTCGACATCTATCGTCAGAACACGCCCTTTATACTTCTCTTTGATAAACTCTTCATAGCGTTTATTGAGGTTCTCAAGATAGTCCAAAGGCATCTTCTGTTCATACTCTCGTCCACGTTTCTCAATGTTAGAAACAAGGTGACTGACCGAAGCACGAAGATAAATCATCAGGTCAGGGAACTGAACAGCATCTGTCATGTCCTCAAATAGCTCCATATAAGTCTCATAGTCACGATCATCAAGATTACCCATGGCATAGTTGTTCTCCGTAAACACGTAGACACCTTCATAGATAGAGCGGTCTTGTACTACTGACTCATCGCTCCGACTTATCTCAAGCAAGTCCTTAAAACGCTCCTTTAGGAAGAACACTTCCATAGGGAACGACCAACGCTTAATGTCCTTATAATAATCTTCTAAGTAGGGATTATAGTCAACAGACTCAAATCTTGGCTTCCAACCATAGCGTTTGGCAAGCATTGTTGTGAGTGTTGTCTTACCGCTACCTATATTTCCTGCAATTGCAATGTGCATAACATAATGTCCACGTGTACATCTCTGGCGTTTCCTATGATAGACAATGCCAGAGATGTCAGTGGAGAATATCGTTTAAATTTAGAATTGATTTCTTGCCTTACCTACACAACCATTTGGCATCTGGATATGTAACATGGCACATACGGTTGGTGCAATGTCAACGATATGTGTCTCGATATTGCTTGCACCATGCTTCACGTTCCATCCAAAGAGTAGGAAAGGAATATGCGTGTCGTATGGGAATGGCTGTCCATGCTGAGTTCCACGGAAGTCTGGTCTATCCTTACCACCAAAGAACTGTGGGCGTGTTACAACACCAATCTCACCAGAACGGCCACGGAAATAACCATTCTGCATACGCTCCTTTATCCAATTTGGCATCGTTGTCTCGCTTATCTTCTCCTCGTCAAAGACGTAGAGGAACTGTGGATCTTTCTTCAACCACTCTACAGACTCGTCTATAATCTCCTGCTTCTTCTTACCAGCTGCTTCGATAGTTGAGTCGTTGAGGTAGAACTGGTAGTTGTCTTCACCCATCACAGGACTGATACCAAACTTTCCTTGTAGATAGGTATTGAGGTCTTTTACTGTCTGTTTATAATCCCATCCACCTGCTGGAATACGGTGCTCACGCATGTAGTTGTAGTTGTGAGCAGCACCATGGTCAGCTGTAAGGAAGAGCAGATAGTTGCCTTCGCCCACCTCTTTGTCAAGCACCTTAAGGAACCAAGCCAAGTCTTTATCTAACTGCATGTAAACCTCGTGATTCTCTTTTCCACGTGTAGAGAATCTATGTCCGATGATATCTGTTGATGAGATACTCACAGTGAGCATGTCAGTTTCTTTTCCTTTACCAAGTTTCTCATTCTTCAAAGCCGCCTCAGCCATTTTGAAAGTCATGGTAACACCCTGTGGAGAACCCTTGATATCAAAGTTAGGGTCTGTGTGATTCTTTGCATTAAAGTCCTCAACCCATTGTGGAAGCTTATCCATATAGAAGGTAGAAGATACAAAGCGACCTGCCGAAGTGTCCCACCAGTAAGCGGCATCGGCTGCATGACCAGCAGGAAGGATTGATGCACGGTCTTTCAATGCTACACCAATCACCTTTGAACGGAAGTCTGTTGCAACTTGAAGTTCGTCACCGATGGTAGATGTAAGCATACGACGAGGGCTCATCTGACCTTCTTTACTATCGGAGCCAACACTCTTTACCGTATTATCCTCGCAGCAATAAACACTCTTATCATCTTGATAGAAAGAGTTACCAGCAATACCTGTGAAGGCAGGAATAGAACCAGTATAAACAGAACTATGTCCAATCGCAGTCACTGTTGGTGCATAGTTGATATGTGTATTCTCAAAAGAGAAGCCTTGGTTGAGCAATCTTTTCAAACCATCATTACCATATTCATTGTTGTAATAGTAAAGATAATCCCAACGCATTTGGTCGACAACAAGACCAACCACCAACTTTGGTCGTTGTATCTGCGCATTCGCTGCTGCTGTAATCAGCAATCCAGCTACAAGAAAAAGCAGTTTTTTCATTTTAGGTCATGTGTTTAAATTATCTTGCAAACTTACAATATTTTTTTTAATTTCTCGACTTTTTTGTCTACTTTTGCACTTGTCGGAATGATATTAAATACAAACAAGAAACATGAAGAATATTATCATCGCAGATAATCAAGATATCACACAGGCTGGAATGGCTTATGTGCTTTCTAAAAGGGATAATATATCTTGCCAAGTGGCAAGGAATAAGTCTGAGTTGATACTCCTTTTAAGCGATTGTCCCGAAGCGGTTGTGATATTAGATTATACCTTGTTTGATATTTCCAGTGAGTCTGATCTTCTGAATATCGGACAACGTTTCCCGCTTGCACATCTTATATTGTGGAGTGAGGAGTTGAGTGTCGACTTCATTCGCAGTCTTGTCAATGCAAGCAATCGGATTAGTGTGCTTATGAAGGATGCTAAGATGGCTGAAATAGAACAATGTCTTGACTATGTGTTGCAGGGTCAACGTTTCCTTTGTCAGCACGCTACTAACATGATTTTGGCCCCTACAGCGTTAGTTGATAAGGAGATTGTCGCATTGACAAAGACAGAGACTGAGATTCTTAAGGAGATTGCATTAGGTGCTACGACACGTGAGATTGCTGATAAACGTTTTTCTTCTTTCCACACGGTCAACACACACAGAAAGAACATCTTTCGTAAGTTGGGTGTGAATAATGTTCATGAAGCTATCCGTTATGCGATGCGTTCGGGATTAGTGGATGCTGCAGAATATTATATTTAAAGTATATCTTGTTAAACCTTAATCATCTTTACCCTCCTTTTCTTGATTTAAAAGGATAGAAATTTACGCGCATGAGTTGCGAAATATATTTACACTCATGCTTGTCTATTTGCCCTATTTTTACCTAAAAAGCACCCTCTTTTGTTGCGTTTGTAACTAACTTGAAATCAAGTTGTTATAAAACTGAATAATAAGAGGTGCTTAAATGGACTTCAAAAGGGCGTTAGTAACGTTGCTAAAGGGCACCTTTTGCAAGCCAATTGGGCGTCTTTTCAAACCCAATTAAGCATCTATTGATTTTTAAGTAGTGACTTTTTTATTACAATGTGGTTTGAATTGATGTTTTTCTTGAAGCCACCTTATAATGTTGTAGACTCCTTACAACGTAGGTTGATGACAACAGAAAGAGCCATATCAAACACTGTTAGCGTGAATTGATACGGCTCTTTTCGTATGTGTTATGGATGAAGGACCAATTTTAGTTTTGGTCTGCTAACTCCTTTTTGTTAAGCTTGGTTGCAAGAATGAAGTAGAGAATCAAAGCAGCGTAAGCCACAAGTGAGAGAAGTTCTGAGAGATGATTCTCCCACCAAGATGAGTAATCGAACTCGATACCACCAAACTTCAGTAGGGCAGAAACGACACCCATCAGCGCACCACCAGCAATGAAGCCTGATGCTAAGAGTGTTCCCTTGTCGCCACGTGCCTTGTTGACTGCTTCATCTTTAGAGCGAGTGGTTACATACCAGTTTACGGCGCCACCCACCAAGAGAGGAATATTCAACTCTAAAGGTATGAACATACCCAAAGCGAAAGCTAAGGCAGGAACCTTGCAACGGTCGAGAATGAGTGCGATAACTGCACCAATGCCATAGAGAACCCAAGGCGCACCTTGTCCACTCATCAATGGTTTGATAACAGCTGCCATTGCGTTTGCCTGTGGTGCAGCCAACTTGCCAGAGTTGAAGCCATAAGTCTTATCCAAAACAATCATCACACCCGCTACAGTAGCAGCAGAAATAATTGTACCGAGGAACTTCCATGTTTCCTGCTTCTTAGGAGTTGTGCCGAGCCAATAGCCAATCTTTAAGTCGGTGATGAATGAACCTGCCATAGAAAGGGCTGTACAAACAACGCCACCCATTAATAGAGCAGCCAACATACCAGCGTTACCCTTCAGTCCAACTGCTACCATAACGACAGATGCAAGGATGAGGGTCATCAATGTCATACCTGATACAGGGTTGCTTCCTACAATTGCAATGGCATTAGCAGCAACAGTAGTGAAGAGGAAGGCAATGATGGCTACGAGAAGAATACCCACAACTGCATGCAGCAGATTGAAGTCCATCACACCAAAATAGAAGAACAGGAAGGTGATGATGAGGGTGGCAATACTTCCGAAAGCAATAATTTTAAAGGATATATCACGCTGTGTGCGGAGGATTTCTTCCTGTCCACTGCCTTTACCTTTCATCTCACGTGCAGCCAAACCAACCGCACTCTTGATGATACCCCACGACTTGATGATACCAATGATACCTGACATAGCAATGCCACCGATACCGATTGAACGAGCGTATGACTTAAAGATAACTTCTGGTGCCATCTGTCCTACGGCTGTAGTGATTGATGGGTCCCACTGGTTCAGTACGGTGTCTGGGAAGATGAGTGCCATACCTGGTACGATAAGCCACCATACAGTCAGTGAACCAACACAGATGATGAAGGCATATTTCAAGCCGATGATATAACCAAGACCGAGGACGGCGGCGCCCGTATTAACCTTGAAGACGAGTTTAGCTTTGTCTGCTATCGTCTCACCAAAGCCAATCATACGACTCGTTACATTCTCATTCCACCATCCAAAAGTGGCAACTGTGAAGTCATAGAGTCCACCTACAAGACCAGCGAGGAGAAGAGGTTTTGCCTGACTTCCACCTTTCTCGCCACTCACGAGTACCTGTGTGGTAGCCGTTGCTTCAGGGAAAGGATATTTACCATGCTGATCCTTAACGAAGTATTTACGGAAAGGAATCAAAAAGAGAATACCCAAGACACCACCTAAAGCAGCTGCAATGAAGATATTGAAGAAGTCGGCTTCCAACTCAAGCATATAGATAGCTGGCATAACGAAGATACCTCCCGCAACAACAGCACCTGAACAAGCTCCGATACTTTGGATAATGACATTCTCGCCTAATGCGTTCTTACGCTTTGTGGCAGATGATACTCCAATAGCAATAATGGCAATTGGGATAGCAGCCTCAAATACTTGTCCAACTTTCAAACCAAGATAAGCTGCGGCAGCAGAGAAGAGAACTGCCATGAGAATACCCCAAGTGATAGACCATGGGCTTACTTCACGATACGTCTCTTGTGGTGACATGACTGGCTTGTACTCTTCGCCATCTTTCAACTCCCTAAAGGCATTCTCAGGAAGGTCAATGTTTTGATTCTGGTTATTTTCCATTGTTTAATAGTATTATTTGCTTGCAAAGATAAATAAAAATCATTTATCTTGTACCAATTCAGCATAAAATATTATCTTTGTCAGTATGAAAGAGATTAGACCTATTGCTTTTTTCCGTTCTCCCTTGACGTCAAAGTTCGGTATTCCTCGGCAAAGTGGACTGGCTGACAATCTGGTGGGTAAGATTGTGTTTGAGTCTCAATACCAACGTGAGGAGGCATTGCGTGGACTGGAAGACTTTGATTATCTGTGGTTAATTTGGGGCTTTTCTGCAAATAAAACTACCGATGAGGGCAAACTGACTGTTCGCCCTCCTCGCTTAGGTGGGAATGAACGATTAGGCGTGTTTGCCACACGTTCGCCCTTTCGTCCAAATGGTCTTGGGCTGTCTTCTGTCCGTATTAAACGAATAGTGGACGGAGTGATTGAAGTTGTTGGGGCTGATTTGATGGACGGTACACCTATTTATGATGTAAAACCTTATATCTCTTACGTCGATAGTCACCCAGAGGCAAGAGGTGGTTTTACCGATAAGAAAGAGTGGAAACTATTGTCTGTTATTATTGCAGAGGAGTATTCTAAGTTGTTTGATGCAGAGGAACTGGATGCCCTAAAGGAGGTTCTTTCGCAAGATCCACGCCCACAATATCAACATGATGCAGCACGTGTTTATGGTATGCCTTTCGCTGGGAAGGATGTGAAGTTTAGGGTTGAAGGGGATGTGTTAGAGGTTGTTGGGATTGATTAGGACGCTATTTGGCTTATTAGCCCAATTGGGCCAATTAGCCTTATAAGCCCAATTAGGCTAATAAACCCAATAAAGTTATTATCTCAATAATCTGTTATTTCCCCTTTAAATACCGCATCCAAGCATAGGGACGTCGATGTGATATATAATTAAGGTTATTCATATTCTCATAAGCTTCCCGTTCAAAGGATAGGTTCATGTAGGCACGACCTGCCATTGGTAGGCGTATGAGCCATTCAATGACATACCATAAATAAAAGGGAAGGATGAGCATTTCTAACATTTGTCGTGTATGAATACGCTCATGATTGATTATCTCCTTCGTTAGTTTAACGCCAGGATGAACAAAAAGAAACCCAAGAATGTTGATAGCATCATAATTCTTGGGCGGTAGATATTTCGTCCGAATAATCTTCATTAATCAGTCTCAATAGATTCAACACGTGGTTTGGAAACCGATGGAGCAATAGGTTGTGGCTCATTAGAAGAAGGCTCGGAGGTGCTGTTCTGATTGTCAGAACTGCTTGAAGAAGCGTCGTTGCTACTGCTCTTGCGACTTGAACGATGACTTCTACGAATACTGTTGAACACCTTCTCAGCCTGTTCTTCTTCCTGTTTCTGGGTAGAATCGTTGGCTGTAGTATCTTTAACAATTGTGTCGAACTTAGCCTTATTGTTGTCTGCTAAGTTTGAATCTGGTTCAATAGCAGTCTGTGTATACTCTGGATCGTTCTTATGTTGACCGTAATAATAGAATCCGAAGGCAACAAGGAAAATTGTTCCAAGAATAATAAAAGCAACCATACCGCGTCCTAAGGTTGGTCCGTTGTCTGTATCATTATTATTCAATGGAGTATTGCAGTAAGGACAATTCTTATCCTTCTCACTCACCTCATTATTACAATTACGACATTTCATATTTCTTTCTTTAGCTTTGATTTCTATCGGCAAAGGTAAAAGAAAAGGTAGAGATGACAAAACGATTTGCCTTTTTATTCGTTTCTTCTTTCTTTTTTGTATCTTTGCAGGGATTTTCAAGAGATGATATAATCATTTTAAAAACAGAAAAGAAGGAGTTTCTCGATATGAAAAAGATATTGATAATTATATGTTTCCTTACTTGTTGGTCGGGTGTTTCTGCCCAAAGTCTGCGTGAGGTATGGATAGAAATGCCTGATAGTATACTGCCTTATTTGAGCAAGAGCCAGCGTACAGAGCTGGCTGACTATGTTGAAATGAAGGCAGAACCAGCCGTCTTGAGTACTTTCGGTGATTCTGTTCGGATTGAACGCATGACCAATAACTATCTTTTATTGAAGGCAAACGAGGCAACACGATTGGAAATCAAGCTGTTGGATAATAACACGTTGGCTTTAGTTCAGACATGGATGGCACCTGCTGCAGAAAGTAAGTTGAATCTTTTCAACCTACAATGGCAACCTAAAGAAGCAGTTGTAGCGTATAAAGCGAATATTGTAAAACCCGACTCGATGAGTGATGAAGACTTTTCTGATTTGAAGACATTGATGTCTCCTCGTCTAAAAGAATATCGATTGTCAGCAGATAACAACTCATTGTCAGTAAGTTGGAACTATCCATTGCTTTCTAAGAAGGATGTCAAGCGTGTCACAGAGTTATTAAAGTCGCAGGTACTTAACTGGACAGGAAAAGATTTTCGATAGTAAAAAACGATTGCACATTTGGCAGTTTCTGATAAAATCAGTACTTTTGTGCTCATAAAATAATAGCTTATAGCATGAATTTGAAGGTACGTTTAGCATTGATGAACTTCTTGGAGTTCGCAGTGTGGGGAGCTTATTTGACCTCTATGGGTCGCTATCTTGGTAATATCGGTATTGGTCCTGAGATTGGCTATTTCTACTCAATGCAAGGTGTGGTGTCTATCTTTATGCCTGCTTTGATGGGTATTGTTGCTGACCGTTGGGTACCTGCTCAGCGTTTGTTGGGCTTCTGTCATCTGCTTGCAGGCTTGTTTATGTTTGCCACAGCAGGCTATGGCTTGAGCGTTGGTGACCATGCAGACTTCTCTACCATCTTCACTCTTTATTCGCTTTCTGTTGCCTTCTATATGCCAACATTGGCTCTCTCAAACTCTGTTGCTTATAGTGCTTTGAGTGATGCAGGTATGGATACAGTGAAAGCTTTCCCACCTATCCGTGTGTTCGGTACAATCGGTTTTATTCTTACCATGTGGTTGGTAGACATCTTAGGCTTCCAAAGCAATCAGAATCAGTTTATTACTTCTGGTGTGGTAAGTATCCTTCTCTTCCTTTATACCTTTACATTACCTAAGTGTGCAGTTAATAAAGGCACTGAACAGAAGAGCTTTGTGGATGCCTTTGGCTTACGTGCTTTTGCTTTATTCAAGGAGAAGAAGATGGCAATCTTCTTTATCTTCTCAATGTTATTGGGTGTAAGTCTTCAGATTACCAATAGCTTTGCCAATCCTTTCCTCTTTAGTTTTGGTGCTCAACCAGAGTTTGTAAACTCTTTCGGAGTACAGCATGCTAATATCTTGATTAGTCTTTCACAGGTTAGCGAGACTTGTTGTATCCTTCTGATTCCATTCTTTATGCGTCATTATGGTATTAAGAATGTGATGTTGATAGCTATGTTTGCATGGGTATTGCGCTTTGGCTTGTTTGGAGTTGGTAATCCAGGCTTCCCAGGTATCTTGATGTTCGTACTTTCAATGATTGTCTATGGAGTAGCCTTCGACTTCTTCAATATCTCAGGTTCACTCTTTGTTGATAATAGTACGGAGCCAGCTCTTCGTTCTTCAGCACAAGGTTTGTTTATGTTGATGACCAATGGTGTTGGTGCAACAGTAGGAACATTGGCAGCTCAAGCTATTGTAAATGCCTATACACATCCACAGACTGTGGGTTCAGATACACTGACTGTAGGTGATTGGCAGTCTTGTTGGTTCATCTTTGCAGGCTATGCCTTTGTTGTAGGTGTCTTGTTTGCTATTATCTTCCGACCAAAGAAAGCATAATTACATACTGATAAATCGTATAGAATTAATGAGTAAAGTTCAACTTATATATGAAGGTGTATCAGAGATAGTAGGAGGTCCAGAGTTAGGACTTCTCGTTCTGTCTGATCTTACACGCACAAGGCAGATTGCCATTGTGTGTGATAAACATATGGAGTATGAACTTGGCTTGCGAACAGGCGAGAAGTCTGTTACAGAAAGATTGTTGCCAGAAGTGCTTTGTAGTGTGAATCCAATGATGACAAGTGAGCACTATGAGATACTCTTTAATTCTATTGTTGATGGACAATATAAGGCTCTTTTGGTGAATAAAGATGACTTAACGCTTACCCCTATACGTGCTTCTGATGCAATCTTATTGGCACATGTGGCAAAGTTGAACATCTTTATGGAAGAGCATCTATTCAAGCGTCAGAGTGTTGATAGCAGTGTAAGTCAGAACAAGATGGCATTACCTTTAAATGCTTTAAGCTTTGAGATGTTGCATCATGCCTTGGAGAAAGCCATAGAAGATGAGAATTATGAACTTGCTTCTATGCTTAGAGATGAAATGAAGAATAGGGCAAAGGAACCTTGATTACGAAAGCTAATCAAGAATATCGAATTGCTATATAGAACATCCTTTTTAAAGAAGACGATGTTATAAAACCAAAGAATGAAAGAAGCAAGATACTTTTATGTCCCTAATGCAGCCGTAGAAACGGAGTTGCCTGCTGAGGAAGCAGTTCATGCAATACGTGTACTTCGGTTGAAAGAAGGCGATGAAATGTTCCTTATGGATGGTGAAGGCTGCTTTTATAAAGCGGAAGTAGCACTGGTATCATCGAAGAAGTGCCTTTATACTATTAAAGAAACGCTGAAACAAGAACCTGTTTGGCGTGGAAAGATTCATCTTGCTATTGCTCCAACAAAAGACATGGGGCGTATAGAATGGATGACAGAAAAGGCTACTGAAGTAGGCTTTGACGAAATCAGCTTCTTAGATTGTAAGTTCTCTGAACGTAAGACATTGCGTGCTGATCGTATAGAGAAGATTGTCATTTCTGCAGTAAAGCAAAGTCGTAAGGGTTGGAAACCTGTTGTAAATCCTATGACACCTTTTCGTCGTTTCATAGAAAATTGTTCCAACAATGGGCGGAAGTTTATCTGTCATTGTTATCCAGAGATTTCACGCGCAGACTTCTTTACTGCTATTTCACAGGAAGAACAGCCTTCTTCTGCAGAGGATATTACCGTATTGGTAGGTCCGGAAGGCGACTTCTCTATTGATGAAGTACGTTTTGCTTTGGAGCATGGTTTTGAGAGTGTTATATTGGGTAACAGCCGTTTACGTACAGAGACCGCAGGACTTAGTGCCGTTATGATGTCGCAGCTTGCACGTAGAGTGTAAGCTGTTTTTGTGTGTATAAAGTTTGAATAGATGGTGAAGACTTCTAAAAATAGATATCTGTAATTGAAATTATCATATTCCGCACCAATGGTGTTAAGCCTTCGCACAATGTGTGCTAAGCCTCCGCACATGATGTGCGGAGCATCAATACGACAGCAAATAATGGATAGAATCGTCCTTTATGGACATTAGTTGAAATGCAACAAGACAAATAATAGGTAATAGAACACTAATAATCAAGTTATATGATAAAAAGTTTATCGAGTGCAATAGAATTATTTTTTTCATTGTTCTCCCGTGTTTATATCAAAAAAAATGCTTAATTTTGCAGCATACATTTAAATAACGTTATTATTTATATTAAATTTTTTAGCTAAACTATGCAGAAAAGATTACTTTTCTTGATTACGTTGTTGCTTGCAATGACAACTACTGTCATGGCACAGGTTACAACTTCTGGAATCAGCGGTAAGGTTGTATCTCAGGGTGAAGATGTTATTGGTGCTACCATTACAGCGACCCACCAACCTTCAGGAACTGTTTACCGTGCTGTGACGAACATCGATGGCCGTTACACTATTCAAGGTATGCGCGTCGGTGGTCCTTACAAGGTGACCATAGCTTACATTGGTCAAAAGACAAAGACTTTTGATAATGTAACACTTCGTCTGGGTGAGACGGAAGATCTCTCTTGTTCTCTTCAAGACGACACCAAGGAACTTCAAGAAGTTGTTGTAAAGGGTAGTGCGGGTGTCAATGCAACCAAGACGGGTGCTGCACAGAGTATCAACTCTAAGCAGATTGCTGATATGCCAAGCATTACCCATGGTATTGCTGATGTAGCTCGACTTAATCCACAGTTGACAACAACGAATAGTGGTGCAATGTCTTTTGCTGGTACAAGCAACCGCTACAACTCTTTCATGATTGACGGTGCTGCCAACAATGACGTGTTCGGTCTTTCAAGTGATGGTACGAATGGTGGTAGAGCTGGTGCACAGCCAGTATCAATGGAGACTATTGAGCAGATTCAGGTGAACGTTGCTCCTTTCGACGTTCGTCAAGGTGGTTTTACTGGTGGTGCTATCAATGCTATTACAAAGAGTGGTACCAATAATTTCCACGGTAGTGTTTATGGCTTTGGTAACAATCAGAACTTGGTTGGATCAAAATATCCTCTCGCAGATGGTGGTTATGCGCCAAAGTTCAACAAACAGCAAGAGTATAATATCGGTGTAACCTTAGGTGGTCCTATTATTAAGGATAAGTTGTTCTTCTTTGCTAACTATGAGAAGACCAACAAAACCTATCCAAACCTTTATACTTTAGGTTCTGAGCAATCAGCTGTTGATGCAGCAAAGGCAAATGATATCTTGGTTAAGATTGCTGATATAGCAAATCGTCAGGGCGTAAACTTCCCAACAGTACTTTCTTCTGAAGATATTTATACAAAGAGTAATAAGGTAGGTTTGAAGCTCGACTGGAATATTAATGAGACCAATAAAGCCTCTCTTCGTTGGAGTCTTGTTGATGCAGTTCAGTTGAATAATGCTGGTTCACGAACAGCTGTTAATGGTAGTAGCTATGCTTTCCCATTTGAAAGTACTACCAATTCATTCATTGCAGAGTTGCAGAGTCGTATCTCTCCGTCTGTTGCTAATGAGGCTCGTGCAAGCTATGTACGTGTAAGAGACAATCGTGCTATCTCTGGTGAATATCCTAATGTTACTATCAATAACGTCGGTGGTGGTGCAGTAAACTTAGGTATTGACCGTTCTTCTATGGCTAACCGCTTGGATCAGGACATCTATACATTGGAAGATAACTTGACTTGGTATAAGGGTAATCATACCTTTACATTCGGTACTCACAACGAATTGTATAAGTTTACAAATCTCTTCCTTCAGGATCTCTTTGGTAGTTATACCTTCAAGAACTATGATTCTTTCGTAAGCTACTACAATGATTATGTTAATGGAACTATAGATCCAAAGAAGTCATATATTAACTTGTATCGTTATGGTCATGCAAATGTTGACGTAACAGGTAACCCACGTTGGGAATCTTCATTTGGTGCGGCTCAGTTGAGTTTCTATGCACAGGATAAGTGGGATGCAACCACAAACTTCCAGTTGACTTATGGTTTGCGTATGGATATTCCAATTATCATGGATACCCCTACTGCAAATGAGCCATTTGCTCAGTATGCAGAGACAAAGGGATGGAATGTTAAGACTAATCAGCGTTTGGCAAGTAGTCCTCTTTTTAGCCCACGTGTAGGTTTCCGTTGGGATATCAAGAAAGATCGCAGATTTATTCTTCGTGGTGGGGCTGGTGTGTTTACTGGTCGTATACCTTTTGTTTGGATTAGCAACAACTATTCTAATACTGGTATCCAGGTTTCATCATTTAATGTTAACGCTCCAACAGGCTTGAATTTGTTGCTTGACCCTAATGGACAGGAGGCAAATGCTAATAAGTTAAAGGCATTAGGAAGTCAGACTATCAATGTTTACGATCGTAACTTCAAGTATGCACAGAACCTTCGTTTCAACCTTGGTTTTGACTTTAACGTGTTAGGTATCAACTGGACAGCTGAGGCTATCTACTCAAAGACATTGAATGATATCCTTTATGAGAATCTTGCTTACGAGCAGACTGGTAAGACCTTTGGTGAAGTCTATGGTAGTGCAGGTGCTCCAGTAGAAGACAATCGTCCACTTTTCTCTAAGGTAACTGCAGGAAGTCCTTATACAAATGTTTATAAACTCAGCAATACTTCAAAGGGTTATACAATGAACTTGAGCTTGAAGGCTGAGAAGCATTTCGACTTCGGACTTGACTTGATGGCAAGTTATACTTGGACAAAGTCTATGAGTGTCAATAATGGTAGCTCATCTGTTGCAGAGAGTAACTGGAGATATAATTATACTTATCGTAACCCTAACGACCCAGAGTTGGGCTATTCAGCTTACAATATTCCTCACCGTATTCAGGCTTCTGCTTACTATCACATAAACTATGGTGCACAGAAGCAGTGGCAGACTACTGTAGGTCTTATCTATCAGGCTAAGAGTGGCTCTCCATATAGTATCTATTATTATGGTGATGTTAACGAAGATGGCGCAAATGGTAACGACCTCTTCTTTATCCCAACAGATGCTCAGATTGATAAGATGCAGTTTGAAGAGACTAACTTCTCTGCTAATGCACTTACGAAAGCAGTCTTTGGTGATAACTTCACTGCACCTAAGTTGACTGCTGATATGCAGCGTGCAATGATGAAGCATTGGATTGGCAATGACTCTTATATGAAGAATCATCGTGGTGAATACTACAAGCGTTATGCTGATAACCTCGCTTTCGAACATCACTTCGATGTTCACTTCGCACAGAAGTATAGCTTCAAGGTGGGTGGTCAGATTAATTCTCTTGAGTTGAGCTTCGATATCATTAATGCTGGTAACATGCTGAATAAGAACTGGGGTCATACCTATGGTGATGGTTTCGGTGTTTATTATAGTCCAGTTAACTATCAGAGAAATGGTCGTTACCAGTTTACTGGTGGTTATGCAACACGTAACTATAATGACTACTACAGCCGTTGGCGTGGTCAGATTGGCTTGCGTTACACATTCTAAGATGTAAGATAAAACTATATAAAAAGCAGAGACTCTTGTTGGGGTCTCTGCTTTTTTTGTTACCTTTGTGCTTGATAGACTGCATTCGGTAATCTGTGAGTAATCGTTCATAGCATCCATTTGCACTATCTTCATATAAGAATTAAAAACCATACATTATGATTATTGATTTTGACAAGATTACCGAAGAGCATATTGAAGGCTTTAAAGGGGGTGAAGGAAAATTGGATGTGCGTGCTTTTGTAGATGATCAGACACGTATCATGTACTCAACCTTGCGTCCTGGTGCAAATAGTGGAAAGCATCAGCATGTTGGCTCTTTTGAGGTTATGTATGTTATTAGTGGTGAACTGACTGTTCATTATGACGATACAACGGAAGTTGCAAGGGTAGGACAGTTACATTATTGTCCAGAAGGGCACTTCCATTGGTTTGAAAACTGTACGGACCACGATGTCGTTTACCTTGCTATTGTACCAACTTTGAGGTAAGTGCGAATTCTTTTCATGAAAAAAAATATTTATTGTCGTGAAGAAAAATATTTCTTTTTATGAAAATAATTCTTTTCTTTCATGAAAAGAAATTGTTAATGATGATGTCATATAGCCTCAGTCATCTCATTCTTTTTCCTTAAATAGCAGGAGAATGTAGGTTGTTTGTGGTTAGTAAGCAAATTGATTATGGCATGGAATTTTACATTATACGTACGTAAATACTGTTGTATAGTTGTATTATTGTAAGAAGGGGGGTAACCCAAGCGATATTTTAACCTAAAACGATGAGAATTAAAAACCTAATAATGACAACGATAACTTTATTGACGGGATTGGGTGCAAACGCCTCTGATGCCGATAGCTTAATGGTGATGCGTGGTTTTCCTACGGATGAAGTAGGAATAGAACATGGCGTTTCTGCTTGTTATGCAGGTAGAATTGATGACCAACTTGTTATGGCTGGTGGTTGTAACTTTCCAGTAAATACGTTGGATCCTGATAGTAAGAAGGTTTATTACAGTGGGATTTATGCTACCAAAACTGACGATGGAAATCAACTGAATTGGAAGTTGGTTGGTCACTTGCCTGAACCATTGTCTTATGGTGTTACTGTGACTTGCGACAACAGTATGATTGTGGTAGGCGGAATGAATAACGACGGAAGCTATGGAAAAGTTTATCGTGTAACTCTTGTTGATGGTAAAGCTGAAGTTTCGACTCTCCCTTCTATGCCTTGCTCAGTGGATAATATGGCTGGTGCTTTGGTCGGTAAACATCTCTATATAGCAGGAGGAGCAATGGATGGTAAGGCTTCTAATCGTGTTTTGCACCTTGACTTAGATAATATCTCAGCAGGATGGAAGGACATAAAACCCTTCCCTGGTATGGTACGTGTGCAGCCAGTAGCAGGTTGTATGGGTGACAATCGTTTCTGTCTTTTCGGTGGTTTCGCTCCTGCAGCAAATGGTGAGGAAGCAAAGTTGGCGATGGATGGTTGCGTTTATGATGAGACTACTGATGAATGGCAGGTGCTTGAAGGTCCGAAGGACGATAAGGGAGAACCGCTGTTTGTAGGTGGTGGTACGGCTATCAACCTATGCAAAGATCAGCTTTTGGTGATGGGAGGCGTTAATAAAGACGTTTTCCTCTCAGCTGTTAATCATCCTCAACCAGATTATTTGAGTCATCCTGTTGAGTGGTATCGCTTTAATCCATACACTTTATACTATAATAAAGATGGCTGGAAGGTACTTTATAAGAGTTCAGAAACGGCACGTGCTGGTGCAGCCTTGGCACAGACAGATCATGGTTTGTACGTGATTGGTGGAGAGTTGAAGCCAAGAGTGCGTAGTAATCAGATAGTAAAGTACCCGAAACGCTAATATCTATCAGTGAAATTTTGCTCCTAATTTAAGTAATTTATTAATCGCCCGTTGTACTCTATGACATTCATCACTTACTTATGTAAGATGAATGAGATGCGGGGAGGGCTGTAATCTTTTATGAAAAAATACTATCCTTGGGTACTTGTTGCCCTCCTTTGGTTTGTAGCCTTACTGAATTATATGGATCGACAGATGTTGTCGACGATGCAGGAAGCTATGAAAGTCGATATTGCAGAACTAAATCACGCAGAGGCTTTTGGTGCATTGATGGCTGTTTTCTTGTGGATTTACGGTATTGTAAGTCCATTCGCAGGTATTATTGCCGACCGAGTTAGTCGTAAGTGGCTTGTTGTTGGTAGCATCTTTGTATGGTCTGCTGTGACTTATCTTATGGGTTATGCTGAGAGTTTCGACCAACTTTATTGGCTCCGTGCCTTTATGGGCATTAGCGAAGCACTTTATATTCCTGCAGCTTTGTCGCTCATTGCTGATTGGCATGAGGGAAAATCACGCTCATTAGCGATAGGTATTCACATGACAGGACTTTATGTTGGTCAGGCTGTTGGAGGTTTTGGCGCAACGTTGGCAGCGATGTTCTCATGGCATGCAGCTTTTCATTGGTTTGGTATCGTTGGTATTATTTATTCAATTGTATTACTTTTATTCTTGAAAGAGAATCCTAAGCATGGACAGAAAGCGGTTTTACAAGGTGAGACTAAGTTAAGTAAGAATCCTTTCCGTGGATTGTCTATCGTCTTCTCTACATGGGCTTTCTGGGTGATACTCTTCTACTTTGCCGTACCAAGTCTCCCGGGTTGGGCAACAAAGAACTGGTTGCCAACACTGTTTGCTAATAGCTTGGATATTCCAATGTCAAGTGCTGGTCCAATGTCTACGATAACAATTGCGGTGTCATCATTCATTGGCGTTATCATGGGTGGTATTGTTTCTGATTGTTGGGTACAGCGTAACTTGCGAGGACGTGTCTATACCAGTGCCATTGGACTTGGTCTTACCGTTCCAGCCCTTATGTTATTGGGCTTTGGTCATAGTCTTGTAGCTGTCGTCGGAGCAGGTTTATGCTTTGGTATTGGTTATGGTATGTTTGATGCTAACAATATGCCAATCCTCTGTCAGTTCATTTCTTCAAAGTATCGCAGTACTGCTTATGGTATTATGAACATGACCGGAGTCTTCGCTGGTGCTGCTGTTACACAGGTATTAGGCAAGTGGACTGATGGTGGTAACCTTGGTAATGGCTTTGCTATCTTGGGATGTATTGTTGTCTTAGCTTTGGTTTTACAGCTCTCTTGTTTGAAACCAACAACCGACAATATGGAGTAACGAATCGCTTATAATTGCTTATTATTATCATATATAATCGCCTTTCCCACGCATACAACCCCCTTTTAGAGGATTAAAGGTGGAGGGCAACAATGTTTATGGAAAAGATTATTGGATTAATTGACGCACCGTTCACGCCATTCTATGCTAATGGCGATGTCAATCTTGAGCCTATTGAGGCTTATGCAGCCATGTTGCAGAAGAACGGTTTGAAGGGAGTGTTTATTAATGGTTCATCTGGTGAGGGCTATATGCTCACAACTGAGGAGCGTATGCAGTTAGCTGAACGCTGGATGCAGGCTGCACCAGAGGGCTTCAAGGTTATTGTACACGTGGGTAGTTGTTGCTTGCGTGAGAGCGTACGTTTGGCAGAACATGCAGAGAAGATTGGTGCATGGGGTATCGGAGCTATGGCTCCTCCATTCCCAAAGATTGGTCGTATCGAGGAGTTAGTGAAGTATTGTGAGACAATTGCAGCCGCAGCTCCCTCACTTCCTTTCTACTACTACCACATCCCAGCATTCAATGGTGCATTCTTATCTATGCTCGAACTCTTGAAAGCAGTCGATGGTCGTATCCCTAACTTTGCAGGCATTAAGTACACCTTCGAGAGTCTTTATGAGTACAACCAATGCCGTCTTTACAAGGATGGTAAGTTTGATATGCTGCATGGACAGGACGAAACGATTCTCCCAAGTTTGGCTCAAGGTGGTGCAAAGGGTGGTATCGGTGGCACAACCAACTATAATGGTCGTGAACTGACAGGTATCATCGAGGCATGGAACAAGGGTGACATCGAAATAGCACGTGAGAAACAAAACTTCTCACAAGAGGTTATCAACGTTATTTGTCACTTCCGTGGTAACATCGTTGGTGGTAAGCGCATCATGAAGTTGATGGGTTTTGACCTTGGTCCTAACCGTGTTCCATTCCAGAATATGACAGATGAAGAAGAGGCACGCATGAAGAAAGAACTTGAAGAAATTGGTTTCTTTGAGCGTTGCAATAAGTTCTAACAAACATAATTCAGCCCAATATTTCCTTTTATTCTTCCTTTCAATACATGTTAATTTGTAGGAAGAGTGGGAAATATTGGGCTGTTTTGTTTTTCTATCAAGTCGTTTGCAGTAGTCTATCAATTATAGATAGTGATTTCCCCTGCAATAGATTGGTTCATGTATTTACGAATCGTTTCAGTATCGTTATACTTAGCTTGCAGATACATCAACTTTGTTACAGCAGCTTCAACCGTACTATCATAACCGCTAATAACACCAGTGTCCTTGAGTTGATAACCCGTATCGTAACGATTCATCTCAACTTGTCCGCTGATACACTGACTGATATTAACCACAATAACGTCACGTTCTGAAACCTTACGAAGTATGTTCATAAGCCAAGGTTGCTGTGGAGCGTTTCCACTTCCGTATGAACGCATGACAATACTTCTCAACTCTGGTGCATCAAACATGTGATGAATCAAATGCTCTTCGATACCGGGGAAGAGAGAGAAGATAATCACATTGTTATCCAACTCGAAGTGTGGCACCATTGGCTTCGTAAAGTCTGGCTTTAATATACTGTGTTCTTTAAAGTTGAAGTTGACACCAGCCTCGCAGAGATGAGGATAATTAAAAGTGTCAAACGCATTAAACTCGTCTGCATTCTGCTTCGTTGAGCGGTTGCCTCGTAGGAGATGACCGCTAAAGTAGATACAAACCTCTGGTACCATTGGAGTGCCATCTAAGTGATGTGCAGATGCCAATTCAAGACTTGTCATGAGGTTTTCCTTACCGTCCGTACGTAGCTGACCTATTGGAAGTTGTGAACCAGTAAGGATGATTGGCTTTGTGAGGTGTTCAAACATAAATGACAAGGCAGAGGCTGTGTAAGACATCGTGTCTGTACCATGCAAAACAACAAAACCATCATACTCATCATATCGGTCTGAAATGACTTTCACCAGCTGCTTCCATCTCACTGGTGACATATCAGAAGAGTCGATAGGAGGGTCGAACTGATAGGTGTCAACCTCTGTAGGAATTAGTTTGAACTCGGGAACGTTCTCAACAAGATGATTGAAGTCTAAGGGCTCCAATGCGCCTGTCCGTTGGTTATGTCCCATACCAATGGTACCGCCTGTATAAATAAGTAATACTTTGTTGGTTCTGTTCATCGTGCATTAGTTTGTTATTTTTGCAAAGATAAGAAAAACATTTAATTCCCATCGTAATTTTAAAAGATAATTTTCTATATAATGCTGTATGGTAAGCAAATATCTTATATGTTAGTTGTTAGTGGCTTGTTTCATAAGGTAATGTCCTTTATTTTATCGTTTTCTTTTGCTATATTGGGGCTCGTTAAGCCTTGTTTTGTAGGTAAGCACCAATGGTGTTAATGCTTAGCACTATTGGTGCTGACGCTCCGCACCATTGGTGCTGATGCTTAATTGCGATGTTATATATCTCCTTTTTTGGGGCGGAAACTATGTTATTAGCCCTTTTGTAAGGCTTCCTACCGATGTGTTTTTTCCTTTACAACGTTTGGTTATCTCTTCTTTTATGCTTACCTTTGTTTTTTTAACATGATCAATCACAATATTACCAAATCAACTTTCGACTATGGAGAAGAAATATTTTGCCCCTTCAGAACTGATTATAAATGAGGATGGAAGTATCTTCCACTTGCACTTGAAGCCAGAGAATCTTGCAGATAAAGTTATTCTTGTTGGTGACCCTGGACGTGTAGCACTCGTTGCTTCACACTTTGAGAATAAAGAATGTGAGGTTTCTAATCGTGAGTTCTGTGCTATCACAGGTACTTTCAAGGGAAAGAGAATTACGGTTTTGAGTACAGGTATTGGCTGTGACAATATTGATATCGTTTTAAACGAATTAGATGCGCTTGCTAATATCGATTTCAAGACACGTACAGAGAATGAGCAGTTGCGTCAGTTGACACTCGTACGAATCGGTACTTGTGGAGGATTGCAGCCTTACACTCCTGTTGGTACTTACATTGCGTCTGCCAAGAGTATTGGTTTCGATGGCTTGTTAAACTTCTATGCAGGTCGTAATCAGGCTTCTGACCTTGAGTTTGAAGCGGAATTCAAGAAGCAGGTTGAATGGGATTCGCAGTTGGGAAATCCATACGTGGCTTGTGCTGATAAGGAGTTGCTTGACACTATCGCTGCTGATGATATGGTACGTGGTGTTACGATTGCTTGTGGAGGATTCTTCGGACCACAGGGACGTGAACTTCGTTTGCCATTGCAGGACCCTAAACTGAATGAGAAGATAGAAAACTTCTCTTATAATGGTATGCAGGTAACTAACTTCGAGATGGAGTCATCGGCTCTTGCTGGTCTTGCAACGCTTATGGGGCATAAGGCTGTAACGGTTTGTATGGTTATTGCCAACCGTCTTGCAAAAGAAGCAAATGCAAGCTATAAGAATACTATCGACGGCTTGATAGAGAAGGTGTTGGAGAGAATATAGGACTCTTTATGAGGATAATTTCTTGGAATACTTTTGGTATTAGGACAGCTTTACCAAATCTTCAGAAGATGTTGGAAAGCTGTACTCCTGATATAGTATGTTTACAAGAAACCAAAGTAAGAACGCAATATGCCAATTTTGACTTTAAAGGCTATCAACAGTATTGGAATGAGTCAACAGACTTTGCACATTTAGGTACTGCTCTTCTGTTAAAATCAAGCACGCTTATATCTGTTACATATGATAACTTTGATGTATATTACGACAAAGGGAATGTCATTGTTACAGAGTTAAAGGAGATTTATGTTGTATGTGTTTATGTTCCTTATGCAGGGGCAACAGCAACAACAAGAGATAATAGACACCATTGGTATAAATGTTTTCAAAGTATTATTCACCAATTACAGCAAAATAAGCCATGTGTTATATGTGGTGATTTCAATGTTGTGCAGCAAGATATAGATGCTTGGGATAAGGCTGTTATAAACACTTCTTTAGCTTGTTTTAGTAAAGAAGAACGTGCAGAGATTGGAAGGTTTGTTCAAGAAGAACAGTTGATTGATGTCTATCGTTACCTATATCCCAGCACTAAAAGTGAGGGATTTACTTATTTCCCATTCGGGTCTGACTATAGAAAGAATAAGAAAGGGTATAGAATAGACTTGTTTCTCATTAGCAAACAATTAATCAGTAAGGTTGTTGACTGCTATCCATTACAGGATGTGGAAGGCTCATGTAATGTCCCTCTCTTACTCGATATAGATATATAACAATAGTAAAATGAATTCAAAGGGTATATTTTTATCAGCATCTGATACTGTGTGTAGTCTCGCTACTCAGCCGGGTGGAGCTATAGGTGTCATCCGTGTGAGTGGTGAGAAGGCGATAGAAGTAACGGACAAAGTCTTTCATGGTGTTCGTGGAAAGCATTTAACAGATGCGAAAGGGAACACCTTGCATTATGGTGAAATCCTCGATAAGGAGGGAAATACCATTGATGATGTTTTAGTTAGTGTCTTCCGTGCTCCCCATAGTTATACGGGTGAGAACAGTACGGAGATATCCTGTCATGGTTCTGCTTATATTCTTAATCAGGTTGTAAAGGCACTCATTAATGCTGGCTGTCGTCAGGCTCAGCCGGGAGAGTATACACAGCGCGCTTATCTGAATGGTAAGATGGATCTTAGTCAGGCAGAAGCTGTTGCCGACCTTATCGCTGCTTCTAATCGTGCTACGCATCAAGTGGCTTTGAGTCAACTGAAGGGCCATTTTAGTTCAGAGCTTTCACTCTTGCGTGAACAGCTTTTGAAAATGACTTCTTTGTTGGAGTTAGAACTTGATTTCTCTGATCATGAGGAACTTGAGTTTGCTGATCGTACAGAACTAAAAGCTTTGGCAGAGACGATTCATCAAAAGATAAAACTTCTCACAGATTCCTTTGAGACGGGTAAGGCTTTGAAGAAAGGTGTGCCTGTAGCCATTGTTGGTAAGACAAATGTGGGTAAGTCGACTCTGTTGAATTGCCTTCTTCATGAGGAGAAAGCTATTGTTTCAGATATTCATGGTACGACACGCGATGTCATTGAAGATACTACAGAAATCAAAGGTGTCACATTCCGTTTTATAGATACGGCTGGTATTCGTCACACTGATGATCAAATTGAGAAGTTAGGCATTGAGCGCGCTTATCAAAAGATGGATGAGGCAGCCATTGTTTTGTGGGTTATTGATGAACAACCAACAGCAGAAGAATGTACTGAAATGCAACGTTTGACACAGGGTAAGCACTTGATAACAATCTTCAATAAAATCGATAGTAAAGCGGTAGAGCCTAAGCAGGTAGATAATGACTTACATACAGTCTATATATCAGCGAAGTTAAAGCAAAATATTAAGGCTTTGGAGGAGGCTATTTATGAAGCTGCTGATATCCCTGAGATAAGTGAGAATAGTGTTATCATTACTTCTGCGCGTCATTACGAGGCATTAACGCATGCTGACGAATCTATCTTACGTGTCATAGAAGCTCTCGACTTTGGACTTAGTGGTGACCTTGTTAGTGAAGACTTGCGCATCTGTCTTCATCAACTCGCCGATATAACAGGCGGGCAGATTACCCCACATGAAGTGCTTGGAAATATATTTAAGCACTTCTGTATAGGTAAGTAAGGTCTTTGGATAGGTTACTCTCTTTGTTTCATAAGTCCTTATTATTGAGAAATGTAACCCTCTTGATCATAGCCCTTACGCTCATGATGAATGAGGTCTATCAATTGTTGAATCTCTATTCTGTCTGATTTAATATCCTTATAACGAGCATATTGTTCGTTATAACGTCTTGTTGAGCCGCATCTTAACCGTGAGGAGATATCTTCTGGGATTAAGAAAGATGTGCGTTCTGTGCCTAAATGCTTCTGAAACTCAGACAGGAATATATGAATACCAGCCAAATCAAAGTCGCCAAAGTGGATATATGGATTGGGGATAGATGCCAGCCATTCTTTAAGATCGGTTGATTGTGGATAGCGTGAGACGAACAGTACCTTTTGTGAAAGTCCATGTTTATGTAGGTACTCATCGAAGAATAGTCTTTGTTGACGAACTTTTCTGAAATTCTCCATATTCTCAATTCCAATGATAATCACGTTGTTTGGAATCGTAAATGTTCTCCAATCAGAAACAAAAAAGAAATATCCTTCTTGTGGATTGATGGTAAATGGTTCTTTATTCAATCGACATTCAATCGACTCATACGTATTCACTGGGAATCCAGGACACGAGCGTATAGTCACGAGTTTAGAGTTTCCTGTCTCGCTTGCCATTAAACTCCTTGACTCAGAATTACCGACATCTAATATTCGATAGTTCTCATCTTTATCAATAAGAAACCTTTTTAATGCTTCGATATTGTTGGCACGATACGATTTTCTCGACCCATGTATAATGATTTGCAATAGACCTTCCTGGATAAGTTCTGTCAGTAGGCTATTACTTATCCTTGAGCCTGCAACGGTCTCACCAGCTATTAACGCTTGTATAGATGCACTTACTGCCATAGTCTTTCGATGTTATATTCTCTTTAAAAGTTTCTCAACTTTCGTCTTTACACCATGCTTGCTTAGTAGGTAGGTGTACCGATAATCGTACGGATTATAGGATGTTGGTGAACTATTTATTAGCTGGATATTACGTGAGTTGGCAAACTGTAAGATGCCTTTAATGTTGTTTGGATGTAGACGACCAATCTCATCCATCATACAATGGACGATGAAATCACCACTCTTACGGGCTGCCTTCTTCTTGAATACGTTGATAAGCATGATGTTAACCATTGCCTTCACTAAGATGTCTGTTCCGTCTGAACCAACGTTATTAATGCGTTCTACCCAGCTTGTATCATTGTCGTTCTCCTTTACACGGAACTGTAAACGGAAGGCATCACCCAATGATACGATGTTACGATTTGGCTCGTTCTGTAACTGATGAGATAAGCTCTTTAGATAGTCTACAACCTTTCGGTTTACTTCATCACGATTATCACTTGAGAAGAGGTTAAGTTCTCCTATAGAAAGCGCATTCTCTATGCAGTAATTATGAATAGATATAAGCAACTGCATAAGCTTGTCTGACGACTCATTTGCTCTTAATTCTATACTTTTAATGACTCCAGCAAAGTTCTTCTCAACAAAGTCTCGATTGATGTCAAGGATTACTCCATCTACATCTGATCTACGTTTCATCAACGCGCCGACCTCAGTTGAAATACGTCCCAAGATGTCTTTGTAATGTTCACTGGTGCGTCTTCGATACTCTTCTATCTTATTATTGTCGATAAACTCTTGTAAGTCAACTGCAATTTGCATGTAATCATCGTCTGTGATAGGCATTGTGTTGAAGTGAAAAGCATTCTGAGGCTTAAAGTTACGATTGAAGTTTACGACAGTTCCTTTTAGTATCTCAATGGCTTCTCGTTTCTGATTAATGGTACCTCTCAGCTGACTTATTAGCTGTAGACAGTCTAAATGTGTAGACTTTACCTTATTGTCAGCGAGATAATCGTTGGATACTAAGTGTTCATTTTCTATAACTTGATGATATTGATTTAGCCCATCTCGTCTATGAGCGAGGTCTTTTTGTATCGCTCTCTGTTGGTCTTCAAATGCTTGCTTCTTCTTTTCTATGCGTATTCGTTTGTCTTCGTAGCGTTGTTGCAACATAATAAGTCGCTGCCCAATCTCCTTTATATTGTTTCTAATATCAACTTCTTTGGAGAAGAGAGTTTCCACCGCATCTTCGTATTTGATTACGTCATTGCGGTCTGTTTCTATCTGTTGAAGTAGCTTGTTAAGTTCATCAAGTGCTTTGCGATATTCGTTCAATAGTTTGATATCTACTCCCTTACCTTCAAGCTCAGCTTTTTGTTGCTTGTCAAGTTGAGCTTTTTGATTTTCAAACTCCTGATTATGCAATTCAGATTCAGTCTTTTGTTGCTCTTGAAACGCATGTAGTTCATTATTAAGTGCCTTTACAGACCTATTGAACGCTGCATCAAGTTCCTTCAAGTCCTTTTCGTTCTTAGCATCATTCTTGGCTTGTCTTTCTTTCTCAGCTTCAACTTTAAGAGTGGCATCATTGAATGCACGCATACGTAACTCTTGTTCGCTTGAGATTATTTCCTGCTCTTCCATCTCTAATTTATGCCGTTGGTTCTGCAGGTTCTGTCTCTTTGTAGGTATTTGTTCAGCCTCCACTCTTAACTGAGTAGCCTCTTGACGTAATGGTTTAAGTAGGTTACCATACTTCTTACCGAGTTTAGATATTTCCTCTTGAAGGGTTACTGGTAGTTGTGATAACTGTCTATTCAATAGCTGAAGTTGGCTCTCTAAATTTTTCTTCTTTGTCCTATACTCATCAGGGGTACGATGGGTAGGCTCAATATTTTCCAAGTTGAGCTTTACTCCAAATAGATTGTCTGTGTTATTATCTAATGTTGGTTCAAGTCCTTGGGCATAGAGTATTCGTTCTTCATCTACAACTTTTCCAATCGTATCTTCCCACCCTTCAGCGTTCTCACACAACCAATGATACAGTGAATCATCTAAATGTGACAGCAAGTCGTTGATTCTTGCAATCTCATTACGGCATATTGCGCGCTCGTTCTCCAATCGTTTTTGTTCCTGCAAAGAGGCTTGTTTCAATTCAGCCTCTTTCATTTCGAATTCGTTAGTCAGCTTTTCTATTTGAACCCTAACAGTTGTCTGCTGTGCCTTATTAGCCTTTTCATTGGTATCTAATTGCAGCAGCTGCTCCTTTACCAGCTTGATATCATTCTCTTTAGGGTGCCATTGACGTAGTTCTTTAACTCTACTGTCAGCTCTATACTGTTCAGCAGTAAGACTGTGAAGACGTTCTTTGGATTCGAGTGACCAAGCACGATACGCATTCATAACCAGGTTTCTGTTCTTAGAGCGTTCTTCTTCATAGCGATTACGTTCTTGTTGTAGCTCTGTTTGCTTTGTATATAAACTCTCTCTCTGCCTATTGATAAATGCTTGATGAGCATTTTCAAGTTTCGCTTTGGCGATATTATACTTCTCTGCTATTGAAGCATTCGTTTTGAGTAAATCATCCAATAGCATTTTTTTCTCATCCGCCTCATACTTTAATGACTTCTCACGAGCGTTAAGAGCAACCTTTTCTTTTATATTGATAGCATCAAAATACTTTCGTTTCTCAGCTATCTCTTTCAGTTTACTATTCTTCCCACCAAGGTCTTGATTGAGTGAGTCTTTTTCTTTGTCATAGTCTGCTTTAAGTTCCTTCTGACGTTTACTCTCTTTCTCAATATTGTTTCTTACATCTAAAAGTTTACTTTCTAATAGTGGTATTTGTTGTTCATCGTCCGCTACAACGTAGTTCAACATGTGCCATACATCAAGTAGTTGCTGATCAAACGCAACAATCTTACGCCCCTGTTCAGCTATTTTCAGTGCCTGCTGGCGTACGGGATAAATTCCGTCACGTGTCTGTCGGAACCAACAGTCTATTTCATCGTATTCCCTTTCAAAGTCTGTTACCAGTCTTCTGTACGTTTGTAAATCAATAGGGTGGTCTTCGTCAGCCATTGACTGGATGATAGTATTCTTCACAAAGTCAGCATCCAACTTCGTGTTAAGGAATACATTTTGAATACTTCGGGGTATATTTTGATAGTGAGAACTCTGTACTAAGGCATAGCGAGTAAACTTGTGGTCGTGTGTGTTACCAAAGATAATGTCCTTAAACATTACCCCAGAGTCGATTCTTGCTGACACACTCACATTCTTATCAATACGTTCACGTATCTTGACCCAGTCACTCAACACCTGTTTATCATTATCAATGAGCCACTCCCTTTGGTATGGTGCATCAATAAACCGCCAAGAAGCACGTCCTTGGTATCGGTTGACTAATATGGTATATGCTCCATTATCACGCATTACCTCATAGAGGATATGCGAATTAGATTGGCGGAAATAGAACTCATCAAACGACTTCTGGCCTTGTTGAATACCCAACTTATGCTTGTCGGCATTGTAGAAGAATAGTAGTGCTCTTAGTACTGTACTCTTTCCTACACCCTGCGTTCCAGTGAAATGCACGTTACCATCTACTGATATTTCTGCGTATGGAATATTCGCACTATTGATAAATATGATTCTATTCAGGTATTTCATCTTCGTTAGCTATTTGAATCATGTTAACCATTTCCTCAGCATAACGGAATGCAGAGGTTATCTTAAAAGTCTCATCTTGAATATTGACACATTCAGCAAAGCCCATGTTTTGCATCTCTTGGAGTAGCTTGTTTACTATCTCTTGATTTGAGCCTGCGCCATACTTTTTAAACAAGTGGTTGGCTTTCTCCTTCAATTCAATATCCAAACTGATTTGTTCTATCAGATGTCCTTTACGAAATTGATAGCCTGCAGAGAATGCTTGGTTATAGCATTTAAGGAAGTCAAGATAATCAAGCCACTTAGAGAAACTCTCTAACTTCTGTTCTATAGCTTGTTTCCCTTCCCCTATACGAGAGAAGTAGAAGTAACCATTGCCTTGTTCTAATTGTAGACCAACTTCTTTAAAGTAGTCTGCATAATCTTCAAAGTTCTCTTCTAAGTCATCGTATAGATGGCGGATAGAGTTGTCTGAACTGTCAACAGAGAGGAATTCTCCGCGGATTAATCGTTCATATATTCGTTGAGTGTTATTTCGCATAGATGATTGGATATTCAATGTTTTGGTAAGTTGCGTATTCTCCTGTCATTTTACATTCATCGGGGTGTAGGATGACAAGTTGACAAAAGAGGGTTGCATGATCTTCTATTTCACGTTTTGTCGTGTAGTTGTATCTGAGGATAAATTCAAAGAGATTGTAGCTTGAGGCAGCAAAGGCATTCCACACTTCAGTAGGATCAATCTCTTTCAGAAGTTGTACTTGCTCTTGTAAGTCTTCCTTTGTAAGTGGCTCTGCCTCTGTTCGTGACGTCTTTTGTATACCATTACGTTCTGCTATTCTCCTTAAAACCTTTGCTATCTCATCATTCTCTCTTAATGCCTCCAATGAAAGACGAATCTTACTATATTGCCGAGACTCCATTCATAGTGGATTGTTATCTTCTAATACTTGTGTAATATTAGTTTCTGTCTTGATGAGAACTTGGTCTTTCAGATACTTTAATTTGCGTATCTTTTTGTAAAGCTGGTTCTGTTGGTCTATTTGATTGATATAGACAATAATCTGTCTGTCTATCTCCATCAGTGCATGATAGGCTTCAACGAAATCGTGTCTTACATTGCTACAGGTCTTAGCCATGTGTGGGTCATTGGCGATAATGAAGAAAGCTTGCTCGTTGTCCATTAGTTTCTCACATTCACGTATCATTGAGCGTATGCTATGACTTTTCTCATCAAGATTCTGTAGTTTCGTTTTCTTGTTGAGATAGTTGGGTTCTTGCTTATAGGTGTTATCCATGTTTCGTTTCAAGTCCACCACATTTTTCAACGTCCTAAAGCCTGTCTTCTTCAAGAGTTGGCGTACACTATCTTGGTAGCCAGCCTTCCGATTTACGTTTGTCTCTTGTAGGAAATAAGTGATATGCTCCTTTAGTGTGTTGATACATTCCTGCACACTTAACACACTTATTTCCTCATTCACGTTTAGTACCTCCTCGAAGAAATTAAGATAGTCGCTTTCTATTTCAAGAGAATTGCCAGTTTCTACTACTACACCATAGTCAATGAGCCTACTTAGTCGGCTCTCGTTTTCGCCGACCAACTCCAGTGCTATAGCTTTGGGGAACTTTATCAGCTTTCGCTTTTCAAACATCTCACTCAGTAGTTTTTGTTCGCGTGAGAGTGTTTTAGTAAGCTCTTCTATTGTTCTAAAGTGTGACAGTATGTCCATGTGCTTGTTTTATATATCAAGAGTATGATAGTCTTTGACTTTATTATTGAATAAGGTGGAATTTAGCAAGAATTCTTAATACATAAGTTTTGTATGGATAAGAATTTGTTTGCTATCTGACCAGCATCTTATACTTTAGGTATTAAAACAGATACAAATATAATAATTACTTTTGAACAATGTTGCTAATTCTTGATGAAATCTGAGTAACTTATGGTAAACACACCATGTACATATCTTTTTATCGGTATATTCGTGTGAAATAGATAGTAATAGACGAACTTATATACATCTTTCTCTTATTGTGCGGGTGCTCCGCACATGTGGTGCGGAGGCTTAGCACTATGCGTGCGGATGCTTAACACCATACAAGTTTATGGTAAGGATAAAGGTAACTTATCGTCAAGAAGTATACAAAAGTTATCTGATTGGCATAAGTCTCTTTGTGATTAGGAAGACGTAAGCGTATGATAAATAGCATTTTATATAGTTTAGTTTCTTCTTTCTGTTTAATTAGGTTGTATTAAAAAAACGCACTTAATCACAAACGTAACTAAGTGCGGATATGGATTTGTTTTTCTTTTGATTATCTGTCAGTGATAATCAATATTACTTTAACTTCTTACTCATTCTTCCGTCAGGTGTCACTCTCAGTTCGATAACGTATGTTGTGGCGGCATCAGGGATTCCGATAATAACATAATAGTAGAGTGCTTTGGCATCAGCATGCGTGAAATACATCTTACGTAGGATGCTACCAGAGAGGAAAGTCTTAGGGATAAGCGACTGGAACTCCTGCTTACGGAAGTCATGTGCAAAGACAGGAGTACCATGATTGTACAATCGTAGTGACGCAACATTATCAAGATAGATGTTGTCAACTTCTACTCCATTATCATTATAAGTCGATTTAACCACTTTGTCGGAGGTTGTTTGTACATGAACTTTACTTTGGAAATAACCTAAGTCTGTACGGATAACGGTATCTTGTGATTGCTCCAAGAAGGTGTTCATAGCGTAAACATGATAGTTAAAGGCTGAATAGAGTGCTTTATCATTACTCTTTATCAACTTTACTTCATCACCATTTTGGTTGGCAAATTTCAGTAGGTGAGCAGCTTGTTTTTCTATTTTATAGCCATGAATGCTTTGACCTTGCAGGTAGATAGTGTCTTGATAAATCCAGAAGCGTACAGGCATACTGGCTGAATCAGGGTAGAAAATACTGTCTCCCTTAACCAACATGGCAGGATCACTGTTCTCACCATTGGTCCATAAGCCCTGTAACATCTCTTTTGCTTGCTTATCTTCGTGTTGCTGTTGAAAATCAGTTCCACGATTCTTGCAAGCCGTTAAAAGAACCAGTAACGTTAATATGCAGACAAATAACTTCTGTTTCATCTTTACTGATACATAGTAGAACGCTCCGATTGTACGTTCGTAAATAAATTTGTTATGTCGGACGCACAATCACTGCGCCCGATATTGTAAATGATTTTGGTGTTTATTCAAATACTTTAGCGTCCTTCAAAGACAGTCCCTTGTTAAGGTCTTTGTCTGAAAGTATGACATCTTTTGCATCGATAGGCCACTTAACAGCTACCGTTTCATCATTCCAACGAAGGCTTGCTTCAGTCTGTGGAGAGTAAACATTATCCACCTTATAAGTAAAGATGGCCTCATCAGAAAGAACGAGGAAGCCATGTGCAAAGCCACGTGGTACGAAGAACTGACGCTTGTTCTTGTCAGACAGTTCAACCATAACATACTTTCCGAATGTAGGTGAGCTCTTGCGAAGGTCAACAGCTACATCAACTACCTTACCTTTGATGACACGCACTAACTTAGCCTGTGCGGTATCGCCCTCTTGGTAATGTAATCCACGCAGAACACCATAGCTTGATTTAGACTCGTTGTCCTGTATGAAATCAACATGATAACCAACGTTTTTGTCGAATTCAGACTGTTTGAAGGATTCAAAGAAATAACCTCTATCGTCATTAAACACCTTAGGTTCAATAATCCAAACGCCATCAATTTCTGTCTTGATAAACTCCATAGCTTTATTTTTAGTTCTTATTGCAAAGATAAGAAGTTTTATCGATTATCGGAAGGATTATTCCCTTTTTCATTATTCAAATAAGAATTTAACGTTGGGGACTTGCCACTTCCAAATAAAATACTTAATTTTGCAAGCGTGATAAAACTTGACCGACATATAGAGATACTTCTGTTGGAGAATGATTGTGTCATTGTCCCAGGCTTAGGTGGCTTTGTTGCCCATCATGTTTCAGCAAGATATGATGAGCAGGATGGCTTGTTTCTGCCACCTTATCGCACACTCGGCTTTAATGCACAGCTGCGAATGAACGACTCTTTGTTGGTACAATCTTATGTTGATGCCTATGAATTAAGCTATCCTGAGGCTTTAGCACAGATAGAAAAAGAGGTTGATGAGATTTATCAAGCATTAGATGAGGAAGGATTATTTGAACTGAATGACCTTGGAAGTCTATCAAGAAATAGTGAAGGTAATTTAGAGTTTGAACCTTTTGAAAGTGGTATTCTTACGCCATTGTATTATGGTTTGAGTAGCTTTAACTTCACTAAGTTTGTTGCTGAGAAGCAGTCTGCACCTACAACGATTGAGGTTAAGACACAGAAGCAGGGTGTTGTCTTTGTTGATGACTCAGATACTGCGAATAAACGTCTTAGTATCAGTATGCGTGCAGTGCGCAATGTAGCTGCTGCAGCAGTCTTCCTTACTGCGGTCTTCCTTGTAGCTTTCCCTGGCTCTAACCGTCAAGGTGCAAATGATAAACAGCAAATAAAGAGCGGAGTTCTTTATAATATCTTCGATTCTGACGATACGTCAAATGCTTCTCAGCAACTAAATACATTAACGCCTACCAATCAAGTGTCAGGTGTTAAGCTGCAGCAGACAACTCCTACTATTACTTCTCATTATTGGGCAATCGTTATGGCAAGCCATGTAACAGAAAGTAATGCACGTGCTTTTGTACATAAATTGCAAAAGAGTGGACTTTCTGATGCGCGTGTCTATGAAGGAGCTGAAAGCATAAAGGTTCTTTATGGCTATTTCTCAAGTCAAAAGGAAGCTTATGAAAAGATGAAGTTTATCAATAAAACTACAGATTTTAAGGAAGCTTGGGTGATAGAAATCGGAAAGTAAGATAGGCTCACATACAATGAAAGGGTAGGGCAGATATATTTTTCTTTCACATAGAATCCAATACAATAAAGTTTAGAGAGAAGGCTTTTCATTGCTTATTTATGTTTAGCCTTGTATGTTTCTCCATGAGAGCCTCTTTATCCTCTTCTGAGGTGAGGGGCATTTTTATTAAAATTACTTTTATTATATATGAAGCGTGTAAGATGTCCGAAGTGTGATAACTTCATAACTTTTGATGAAACAAAATATAAGTCGGGACAACGTCTTGTTTTCCAGTGTCCTCAGTGTAGTAAGGAGTTTGGAATCCGTATAGGAGTTTCTAAACTTCGTAAGACACAAAAAGAGGAAAACGATGCTTCAGTAGATGAAGAAGCAGAGAACAAGTATGGCTCTCTTCACGTGATTGAAAACGTCTTTCATTTCCGCCAAGTGATTCCTCTACAGATGGGTGAAAATGTCATCGGACGTTATATGAAGGGAAATCCAATTAACTGTCCGATTGAAACGGTTGACCCAAGTGTTGACATGACGCACTGCTCTATTACTGTTAGTAAGAATAAGCATGGTAAATTGCAATATGTGTTGCGTGATGGTCCTTCTTATACAGGTACGTTTGTTGACAATGTGATTCTTGGCGACCGTGAACGTCGTGTTATTGAAGGCGGTACGCTCTTTACGATTGGTGCCACAAGTATTATTCTTCATACTCCAGATGAAGATAAGTCGTGAAAATACTTTACAACAGTTAGGGCGATTTACTCTTAAAAGCCTAAGAATGTACGTCTTTTTGTCGACTTTGTAACTATCAGTATATCAGTTTGTTGTAAAGTCGTGTTCTTGAAGGTGCTTAATAAGGGTTCAAAAGGGCGTTAGTTAGACTCCAAAAGGGTATCTTTTAGAAGCCAATTGGTGCTTAATTCGAATGCAATTAAGCATCAATATAAATAGGACTTGTGAATTTTTATTACAAAATATTTGGTTGTTCAGTGTTTACAAAACAATAGAGCCAACTTTTACAGATGCGTAAAAGTTGGCTCTATTATTTTAGTTTGTTGTTTATTTACCAGTCATGACACCCTCTATATATAGTCGGGTCATTTCTACTTTTCCATTTGTACGTACGGTAATGCTCTTTTTGAAGTGTCCCGGGAACTTGCCTGTTCCGTTATACGTCACATCAATCGTACCTTTCTGACCGGGAGCAATCGGTTTCTTATCATAGCTTGGTATAGTACAACCACAACTTGCAACAATCTGGTTAATCACTAATGGAGCTTTGCCAACATTGGTGAAAGTGAATGTTGTCTTGTGCACTGGATTGTCGTCAGAGAAAGTACCGAAGTCGTAAGTTACCTTATCAAATTTAATTTCTGCCTGATTCTGTGCTACTGCAAATGTCAGTCCGAAAACTAACATCACTGTCATTAATAAGAACTTTTTCATGTCGTCTTTGTTTAATTGATATTTATTAAGTTCGATGCAAAAGTAATGAGAAAGTTTATAGTTTCATTAAAATTTCACAATAATTAAGGAGATATTGTTATTTTAACGCCTTTCATATAGCAGACTTAACAATAATTCCACAGAACTTTCTTTATATTTTTATAAGGTGTTTCCCATTTTTAATTTAAAGTTCGTATCTTTGCAGGAGATTATCAAAACCAAACAATTACGTTTGATTTCCCTTTTGGGGATAATTGCAGAAGCGAAATATAATAAACATATAATAAGATATGTATAGAACAAATACTTGTGGAGAGCTGCGCCTTTCGGATGCAGGCAAGGAAGTGACCCTCGCTGGATGGGTACAGCGCGCACGTAAAATGGGAGGTATGACTTTTGTCGACCTTCGTGACCGCTATGGTATTACCCAGTTAGTTTTCAATGAGGCCGATAATGCAGACCTTTGTGGCGAAGCTAACAAGTTAGGACGTGAATATTGCATTCAAGTTAAGGGTGTTGTTAATGAGCGTCAGAGTAAGAATAGCAAGATTCCTACAGGTGATATAGAGATTATTGCTAAGGAGTTGAAGGTGCTTAGTAGCTCAGAAACTCCTCCTTTCACAATTGAAGATAACACAGACGGTGGTGATGACCTCCGTATGAAATATCGCTATTTAGACCTTCGTCGTGAGGCAGTGCGCAAGAATATGGAATTACGTCACCGCATGACGATTCTTATTCGTAACTTCCTCGATGCTGCACAGTTTATGGAAGTTGAGACACCTATCCTCATTGGTTCAACACCAGAGGGTGCACGCGACTTCGTTGTACCATCACGTATGAACCCAGGTCAGTTCTATGCACTCCCACAGAGTCCACAGACATTGAAGCAGTTGTTGATGGTTGCGGGTTTTGATCGCTACTTCCAGATTGCTAAGTGTTTCCGTGATGAGGACTTACGTGCCGACCGTCAGCCAGAGTTTACACAGATAGATTGCGAGATGTCATTCGTTGATCAGGATGATGTTATCAATCTGTTTGAGGAGATGGCACGTCATCTTTTCCGTGAGATTCGCGGTGTAGAGCTTCCTAAGTTGGAGCAGATGAAGTGGCATGATGCTATGAAGCGTTATGGTTCTGATAAGCCAGACTTGCGTTTCGGCATGGAATTCGTAGAGTTGATGGACGACTTGAAGGGTACAGGTTCATTCTCTGTATTTGATGAGGCTGCTTACATTGGAGGTATTGTTGTTCCTGGTTGTGCTGACTATAGCCGCAAGCAACTTAACGAATTGACCGACTTTGTGAAGCGTCCACAGGTAGGTGCTCAGGGGCTTGTGTTCATTAAGTACAATGCAGATGGTACTATTAAGAGTTCTATTGATAAGTTCTATACAGAGGAGCAGTTGCTAAAAGTTAAGGAAACAACAGGTGCTAAGGATGGCGACCTTGTGTTGATTCTTTCTGGTAACAACGTTAGAAAGACACAAGTTCAGCTCTGTTCTCTGCGTCTTGAGATGGGTGATCGCTTAGGACTTCGCGATAAGAACGTATTTAAGTGTCTTTGGATTGTTGACTTCCCATTGTTCGAATGGAGTGATGAAGAGCAGCGTTTGATGGCTACTCACCATCCATTTACAATGCCTAATCCTGATGATATCAAGTTGTTGGATGAGCATCCAGAGCAGGTTCGAGCAAAGGCATACGACTTTGTTTGCAATGGTATCGAAGTTGGTGGTGGTTCACTTCGTATTCACGATACTCAGTTGCAGGAGAAGATGTTTGAGGTTCTCGGCTTCACACCAGAGAGTGCTAAGGCACAGTTTGGCTTCTTGATGAATGCTTTCAAGTATGGTGCACCACCTCATGCAGGTCTTGCTTTCGGTCTTGATCGCTTTGTAAGTATCATGGCAGGTCTCGATTCAATTCGTGATTGTATCGCATTCCCTAAGAATAATAGTGGACGTGATGTCATGTTGGATGCTCCTTCGTTTATTGATCAGAAGCAGTTGGACGAGTTGGAAATCAAGTTAGATTTGAAGGCATAACACTCTTTTCGGTTGACTTAAGTCAAAAAAATCTTGCTGAAGGAGTTAAAGCGTTCATTATTTGTTACTTTTCGTCGTAAGTATTTGATACATTGGAATATTTGATGTACTTTTGCAACAAATAAATAGCATTCACCAGAAGAAAGCTAACAACTCTTTTGTATGTTTGCATTATTTAAGTAGATTGATACATATAAATAATTATTCGATTGTTTGAACTATACTTTAATTGTGTAAAACTATGACAGAAAAGAAAGAAGTTAAGTCTGCTCCTAAGGCAGCAAAGAAGGCTCCTGCTAAGAAAGCTCCTGCTAAGAAGTCAGTTGTAGCTATTAATGCAGAGAATGTCGGCTTTAAGGCTGGCGATGTTTACAATGCTCTTGCTGCTGAAGCCAAGGCTTTGACAGTTGCTGAGATTGCTAAGGCTGCTAATATTAGTACTGATGAGGTTTATCTTGGCATTGGTTGGCTCTTTAAAGAGGGCAAAGTTAAAGGTGAAAACGACAAAGTTGCTCTTGCATAATTAGAGTAATTATTATAACACAGGAGGGGGAGTCTGTATGATAAAGGTATAGGCTCCCTTTTTGTATGCAATACGATAAGGAAATATTACGAGTTCTTGCTGAAGCAGGAAACGAGGGACTTTCTGTTCAGAAAGTCTCCCGTCATGTTTTTAATGCTTGTAATTCTCTTTTCAATTCACTAAATCAAGAAGACGTACACAAGTATGTACAGATGTATCTCTTGAAGAATAGCAAGTCTTGCAACTCTCTTATAGAAAAGAGTAGGAAAGGAGTTTATAGGCTAAATGAGAATAATCAGTTATCTCAACAACTGATTCTTCAGTTTCATGACGAGGTAGAAACTCCTAAAGAAAAGCCTACTGAAGATAGAAGTCTGAATCTGTTTGATTTCTGATTTTATAGCTTTATTACCGCAGTAATCCTTGCTTAGCATCACTAAAAAAGAAAAAGCGACATTAATAATTGTCGTTATTCATTTTTATTTGTATATTTGCAGTCATATTAATTTTTTGATAATAAGTTATGGCGCAAACTGATAATCATCTCGTCATTATGGCAGGTGGCGTAGGAGGTAGATTCTGGCCGATGAGTACAGCAGACTGTCCTAAGCAGTTTATTGATGTCTTAGGAGTAGGTAGATCACTCATCCAGCTGACCTATGATCGCTTTGCAGGTGTTGTTCCTTCTGACAATATGTGGGTTGTCACGAACCAAAAGTATGTCTCTTTAGTTCATGAACAGCTCCCAGAGATACCTCTGAATCATATCTTGAGCGAGCCTTGCCGTCGTAATACAGCACCTTGTATTGCATACGTGAGCTGGCGTATCAAGAAAGAGAACCCAAAGGCTAATATCGTGGTGTCACCAAGTGATCATATTGTGACCAATGAAGCGGAATTCAAACGTGTCATTTCTAACTGTTTGAAGTTTACTGCAGAAACGGATGCTGTGGTTACTTTGGGTATGAAACCAACACGTCCAGAGACGGGTTATGGCTATATACAAGCCGATCTTTCAACAGCTTCAGCGCGTAATCGCGAGATTTATCGTGTTGATCAGTTCCGTGAGAAGCCTGATTTACCAACTGCAGAACAATATATCAAGCAGAATAACTTCTTCTGGAATGCAGGAATCTTCATCTGGAGTGCCTCTACTATTGTCAATGCTTTCCGTATTTATCAGCCAAGTATAGCAAGAATTTTCGAGCGTATCATGGATGTATTGGATACTGCGGATGAACAGCGTGTGATTGATGAGGTTTATCCAGAGTGTGAGAATATCTCTGTTGATTATGCTATTATGGAAAAGGCTGAAGAGATATTTGTATGCCCTGCAGACTTTGGATGGAGTGATTTAGGAACTTGGGGCTCGTTGCTTGCTCAGACACAGCATGATATTTACGGTAATGCTGTTATTGGTAATGATGTTCATCTGTTTGATAGTAAGAACTGTATTGTACATACAACGGAGGAACGTAAGGTTGTTATTCAGGGGCTTGATGGCTATATTGTAGCTGAGCAGGATGGTAAATTGCTTATTTGTCGCCTTTCTGAAGAACAGCGTCTGAAGCAGTTTACAGGAGAAGGATAGGCTTATTCAATTCGAATTCGTAAATTAAAAGCTTGCGTAGGTACTTGTTTTATAAACGAGACCTACGCATATCTCTTTTATAACAAGAGGGCTATGTGAGATGTACTAATAGCTTGTTTAACGATTAAGAAGGCTGTTGTCTGATTGAGTTAACCAACTTTTCGTTCTCTTTCTGAGGTTCGTTTGTACTGTGTTAGGTCCCCGTACCATTGGTGTTCACCCTCCGCACGCCTCGTGCGAAGCCTTCGCACAGTATTTGCCAAGGATAGTAAGGATGTTAATTGACCTTATCTTATATAATAAGACTTTATTGATTAAGATAAAAGGAAGTCATTGTTAGACGGCTTAAAACCAAATATTCATGGTTATGAAACTAAAACTCAAGCATATTTTATTCTTTGTATTCTGTTTCCCATTTACGCTTTTTGCACAAGCTCAACAGCTTGTCAGACTCAATCCACAGCATTACTTTCAGCGTACAGTTCCTAAAGGAAACTATAGTGGGTTGACATGGTTGGGTGGTGATCGTTATGCAGTGGTTTCTGATAAGATGTCTGAAAGTGGCTTCTTTCGCTTTCGTATACAGATAGATTCTGTTAGTGGAGATATTAAAGACGTTGTGAATGAGGGCTTCCAATCATCGGGCGAGTTGAATAAGGATGAAGAGGGCATAGCTTTCTTTCCTAAGGACAGCACGTTGTTCATATCCCGTGAAGCAGATAATAGTATCTTAGAATATGGAATGAATGGTAAACTGACGGGGCGGAAGCTTGCTATTCCCTCCGTTTTCAGTACGGCTACACCGGCTTATAGTTTTGAAGCACTAACTTACAATGCCCATACGCATCGTTTTTGGACGACTTCTGAAAGTACGTTGAAGATAGATGGAGAACAAGCTAATGCAAAGAATCAAGTGAAGAATAGACTTCGTTTTCAAAGTTTTGATGACTCCTTTGTTCCTCAAGAACAGTATGCTTATTTGATGGATGCTGCGGAGATTCATCCTTCTGTGTCTAATTATGCAATGGGTGTACCAGCAATGGCAGCCTTAGATGATGGAAAATTACTTGTTTTAGAGCGTGAATTCGTGGTAACCTCAAGTAAAATTGGTTCGTTTGTAGAGAATAAGATTTATTGTGTTGACCCTTCGAAGTCTATGACTATCAGTCAAGAAAAAGCACTTGATACGGATAGTCCGTATATGCAGAAGACTTTGATTGCAACGTGGAAAACCTCCTTAGGACTGCTTCGTCAGAATCTTGCTAACTATGAGGGTATGTGTCTTGGCCCCCGCCTTGCAGACGGAAGTCAAGTTGTAGTACTTTGTGCTGACAGCCAAGACCAATATGGTGGTGTTCTTCGTGACTGGTTTCGTACGATTATTATTCGATGAATCCTATTCAACTTTGTGCTGCTTTTATTTCATCTTCTTATGAAGTTTGCGCAAAGCCTTGTCACGAATCTGGCGTACACGTTCGCGTTTTAATCCCATATCCTCCGCAATCTCTGCCATCGTATAGTGTGCTCCAGTCAATCCATAGATATAAGTGATGACCCTTTTTTCACGTTCATCAAGTACATCTAATCCTTTTTGGATTTCATTGCTGAGTATTTCTTGGTTAAGATGTTCGTCAGCATGCTTGGCATTTTCATTCTCAAGGATATGCTGAAGTGTGAAGTTATTGTTGCTACCTACTGGTACAGGCTGGTCAATAGAGATAGCATGTGAACGCTTCTGTTCAAATCTACTTGTCTCGTTCTTAGGAAGTTTATAGAGTGTTGCTTGCTCTTTGATAGCCTCTTCCATAGCTTTACGGATGTAAGGAGCCGCAAAGACAACAAAGCGTACACCTTTTGAACCATCAAACTTCTGTGCGGCATACATCATACCAATATTTCCTTCACTGATAAGGTCGTCTTCACCCAATCCTCGGTTATGGTATTGATGAGCCAATGAAACAACAAACTTCAAGTTAGCCTTGGTCAACTTCTCCAAAGCTCTTGCGTCACCAACCTTTATCTTCTCTGCTAAATCCTGCTCTTCTTTATCTGAAAGAAGCTGCTCGTTAGCTATATCTTCTATGTATTTCTCGTTTGAAGTCATAAAAAAGTGTTGTGGTAGAATATTATTATATAGGGTTATACCTGCTGTGAATGGTTCTTGTTGTTCTTCTTTTTCTTGACATACCACTTAACAAGGAAGTAAAAACAAACAACAATTACCAAGAAGATAAGACCAAACTTAATATACTCTCCATACTCTAAAATCTTCTCTTGGAGCTGATCTTCTGGTACAAAAGAGTGCATGTAATGTCCTAAAAGTGCAAGAATAGTGTGCCATGAGGCTGCACCTATAGTAGTATAAAGCAAGAACTTCCAGTAGCTCATCTTCGCCAATCCTGCTGGAATGGAGATAAGATGGCGAATACCTGGCAAGAGACGGCCAGTGATTGTAGCCACCATACCATGCTCATCGAAGTATCGTTCGCTCTTTTCAACTTTCTCTTGATTCAATAAACACAAGTGTCCCCACTTACTATTGGCAAACTTATAGATGATAGGGCGACCAAGATACCATCCTGCAAGATAGTTAATAGTTGCACCAACGTCTGCTCCTAAAGTGGAGAAAAGAATTACCAACCATATATCAAGGTTGCCTGCGGCAGCATGATAGGCAGCTGGGGCAACAACTAATTCTGATGGTACAGGGATAACCGTACTTTCAAGAAGCATCAAAATAAAGATGGTGCCATAGTTGAGATGTCCGAGCATGGATGTGATAAAACTCATAATGATATGTTATTAATTATAATTCTGTTTGTTATAAAATACGAATATTGGGGTAGTCTTGTGGGCTTGTTCCTTCTGGATAGAGGTCTGATAGTACCTCTATACTCTCCTCTGGATTCCTTTCAACGGCTTGTCGCAAGTATATATTGAACTCCTTTTTTAGCTTTAATTCATAACAACAGCGTGCGAGGTATGCGAAGCCGATGTCCCAGTCGTCATCCATTTCAGGCAATAACGTACTAAAGATGTTGTAAGCATATTCGACATATCCATTGTCAAAGGTCGAAATACCAATGTGGATGAGTGTCAGACTCTTGCTCTGTGTTTCTGCTAAAGCCAAATGATAATATCGTTGCGCTTCTGAAGCATTGCCCTGCATGAGATGTATATGTCCGATAGTAACATCAACGACAGTTGTATCTTGATTATGGCAGAGTTTCTTATAACGCTCGTAGTACTTCAGAGATTCCTCATAATTCCCAAGTGTAAAGAGTCCGTTGGCCTTGTTGAGGATAGCTTCTTCATCATCAGGGTTGATAGCTATGGAGTATTCACTTGATGTGATTGAATCCTTTATGTCATTCCTTAAAAGCTGATTCTGGGCTAACTGATTCCAATAAGGACCAGAATAAGGGTTGGTATCAAGTAACTCATTGAGAATGGATTCACTCTCTTTATACTTCCCACGGCTCTTGAGAAGACGCGCACGAAGTTCCTTATAATCGTTATCTTCTGTCTTTGTTGAGCGGCTCAACCATTTCTCTACATATTCATTTTCTTCATAATCGGAAAAGAGAGCAGCAACATCAAGGACATAATCCTCGCGGTCTTCTTGTGAGATAACCTCGTCATACTGATTTTGAAGGAAGTCATCTGCTTCGTCTGCCTTATTATCAACAATCATAATTTCAGCCTTAAGATAGAGATAATCTAAGTCACTCTTATCAACAATCATCTCTGCAATCTCGTTAGCAAGCTCTGGGTCTTCGTCGATGAATAATGCTAAACGTGCCTTGAAAGCAAGTGGAGTAGTGGCTGTTGGATACAAGCGGGTGGCATAATCGATAGCGTCTAAAGCATTGTTATCCTCACCAATATAGTGGTAATATTCAGCAACATCAGTCAGTTCCTCTGGGTCGAGGAACTCGCTGATGTTGTCTTTTTGCAGTTCCTCATATCTATGAAGGACTTGCTTGAATTTATCACTCTGATAGTATATATCCAAATCTTACTTTACTTTAGTTATGCTTTGGCCTTCTTTGCCCAAGTATCTTTCAAGCCAACAGTCTTATTAAACACGAGGTGGTCAGCTGTTGTATCTGGGTCAAGCATGAAGTAACCAGTACGCTGGAACTGTAGGTAATCACCCGGTTTCTTCTCAGCGAGATACTGTTCAACGTAGCACTCTGTGTGTACAGTAAGGCTTTCTGGATTGAGAAGCTCACGGAAATCACGCTCATCAGCAGCAGGATTCTCTACGTTGAACAAGCGGTCGTACTCACGTACCTCTGCCTTTAAGCAGTGGTCAGCGCTAACCCAGTGGAGAGTACCTTTCACCTTACGGTCAGCACCCTGCATACCACTCTTGCTGTCAGCATCATATTCTGCTTGAATCTCAATGATATTGCCCTCAGCATCCTTAGTACAACCAGTACACTTAACGATGTAAGCGTTCTTCAATCTCACTTCCTTACCTGGAGACATACGGAAGAATTTCTTTGGAGCATCCTCCATAAAGTCAGCACGTTCAATCCAAAGATTCTTTGAGAAGGTGATAGTGTGTGAACCATCTGCCTCATTCTCTGGGTTGTTAATAGCCTCCATCTCCTCAGTCTTTCCTTCTGGATAGTTGGTAATAACAAGTTTTACAGGGTCGAGAACAGCGCTAACACGTGTAGCCTTCTTGTTCAAGTCGTCACGTACAGCAGCCTCCAACAACGCTACATCATTGAGTGCATCGAACTTAGTATAGCCAATAGAGTCGATGAAGTTACGGATAGACTCTGGAGAGTAACCACGACGACGCATACCACAGAGTGTCGGCATTCGTGGATCATCCCATCCCTTGACGTGATGTTCATCAACCAATGTATGAAGTTTACGCTTTGACATTACTGTATAAGTAAGGTTCAAGCGGTTGAACTCTATCTGTCGTGGGCGGTTATCTGATAGGTTGTCATCGGTGCCATCACTTTCTTTTAAGAAGTCAATAAACTTATCATAGAGAGGACGGTGAGGCACAAACTCGAGTGTACAGATAGAGTGGGTAACACCCTCAAAGTAGTCACTCTGTCCGTGTGCAAAGTCATACATTGGGTAACAATGCCACTTTGTACCTGTGCGATGATGTGGAATCTGAATGATTCGATATATGATTGGATCACGGAAATGCATGTTAGGATTAGCCATATCGAGCTTTGCACGAAGTACCATGCTTCCCTCAACAGCCTCTGGTGTGTTCATCTGCTCAAACAAAGCAAGGCTTTCCTCGATAGGACGATCACGGTATGGTGATGCTGTACCAGGCGTTGTTGGTGTACCTTTCTGTGTTGCAATCTGCTCAGAAGTCTGCTCGTCAACATATGCCAAGCCCTTCTTAATCATCCAAACAGCAAAGTCCCATAACTTCTCAAAGTAATCACTTGCATAATAAATGTTACCCCATTTGAAGCCAAGCCAGCTAATATCATGAAGGATATTCTCTACATATTCGTTGTTCTCCTTGCTTGGGTTTGTATCATCAAAACGAAGATTACAAATTCCCTTATAGTTTTCAGCTACACCAAAGTCCATGCAAATCGCTTTCGCATGACCAATATGAAGATAGCCATTTGGCTCTGGTGGGAAACGTGTCTGAATACGTCCTCCGTTCTTACCCTTTGCGAGGTCTTCCTCTACCAGTTGTTCTACGAAGCTCAAGCTACGCTTCTCCTCATTGGTGTTGTTCTCTATCGTAGTCATATTTTCCTATTTATTATTATGCTGCAAAGTTACTCATTTTTTCTTGTTTATGATGCACTTTGTTCTAAATAATAATGTATATTCTTTTATGCAGTTTGAATTTAGTCATGCAAAATACTTCCCGAGTAATGTTTTATAATGTTTTATACATTTTCCGTAACGAAATAAAACGATTTTTCTTTATCTTTTTAAAGTGTTTAATAAAAGTGAATCTGAATGGCTTTCAGCGATAGGTGTATGTGTGATAACAAATGTTTCATTATTAATAAAAAAGTTGTATAAAAGTTTGCACATATAAAAATAATGCCCTATCTTTGCAAACGTTATCCTGAATACAATCTTTTTACCTTAAAGAAACTAATACCTATTGAGATTGAATGCCCATCGCTGTGAAGCGTAGGGCATTTTTATTTTTAGTAACTTTTTGGTTCTGTAATTTTGTTTACAGTATTTTGTAGATTCGTTTTAGGTTTCTTAGACAAAGTCTTATATTTTTCTTTATAGTTCTTTTAAGCGGTTCTCTGATTTATACTTAGGTGTGATTGTGACTATTCAAAGTATATTTTAACGCTTCGTTCCAACCTTTTATTATTCATTTTGTTGTAGAATTGTAACTGACAAGAAAAAAAAGATATTCGGAAACAACACAAAAACAAGAATTCCTGAAACATTGTGGACTAATGACCGATTTGGTTTTAATCCACCTACCTAATTGTTTGTATTTTTTTCAATATTCCCTTATCATCTTGTAGTTTGTCATATAGATATTGTAACTTTGCATAAAACTTAATTAGAATGAAGAATATATTAAAAGAACTACAACGTAAGGACCACCCACGTGTGTTGGGTGCCTTAGATATATTTAAATTTATTGGTCCCGGTTTGTTGGTGACCGTAGGCTTTATCGACCCAGGAAACTGGGCAAGTAACTTTGCTGCTGGTTCAGAGTATGGCTATGCATTGTTATGGGTAGTAACCCTTTCAACAATTATGCTTATAGCTTTACAGCATAATGTTGCTCATCTTGGAATTGTGACAGGACTTTGTCTCAGTGAGGCAGCAGTTAAGTATGCACCTAAATGGATAGGTCGTCCTATCATCTTGAGTGCAATTCTTGCCAGTATCTCTACCTCTTTAGCAGAGATTCTTGGTGGTGCGATTGCGCTACAAATGCTCTTTGGCATTAGTATTCCTACAGGCTCTGTCTTAACAACAGTGGCTGTGTTGATAATGCTTTTTACGAATAGCTATAAGAAGATGGAACGTGCCATCATTGGCTTTGTGTCAATGATAGGTCTTTCGTTTGTTTATGAACTCTTTCTCGTTGATATTCATTGGCCTGCAGCTATTGAGGGAGCATTCGTTCCAACAGTCCCACAAGGTTCTCTCTTGATTATCATGAGTGTGTTGGGAGCGGTTGTGATGCCTCATAATCTTTTCCTTCACTCTGAGATTGTACAGAGTCGCGAGATCTATTTGGAGGGTGACGAACGTATCCGTCACATGTTAAAGTATGAGTTTGTCGACACACTTTTCTCAATGATTGTGGGTTGGGCTATCAACTCTGCGATGATTCTCTTGGCAGCAAGTACGTTCTTCTCTCATGGTCAGCATGTTGATGAACTGTCTCAGGCGCAAGCAATGCTACAGCCACTTTTGGGTAATAATGCTGCGAATATATTTGCTATTGCCTTACTTTTAGCGGGTATTTCAAGTACGATAACCAGTGGAATGGCTGCGGGTAGTATCTTCTCTGGACTTTTTGGTGAGTCATATAATGCAAAAGATACGCACTCTATTGCTGGAATTGTCCTCTCATTAGGTATTGCCCTTCTGATGATATTCTTTATTGGTGACCCATTTAAGGGATTGATTATCTCACAGATGTTCCTTTCTGTCCAACTTCCTTTCACCGTTTTCTTACAAGTCGGTCTGACATCTTCCAAGCGTGTGATGGGTAAGTATGCCAATAGTAAGTTGAATATGGTCTTCCTTTACTCGTTAGCGGGCATCGTCACCTTACTTAATATATGGCTCTTGATAGAGAGTATATCATAGTGGTGATGTCTTGCGAGGTGGAATATTGTAAAATAAATTCACATCTTAAAAATGAATAGATGCTTAATTGCGTTCCAATTGGGCGTTAATTGAGGTCCAAAAGGGCGTTAATTGCCATGCAACTAACGCCCTTTTGCAATGCAATTAAGCACCTTTTATGATGTGCTTTTGCAACTCTTTGATGCCCTGATGGTTATGAATGCAGTCTTTTTTGATGTTTCCAAGGTAGAAGAAGTTTCTTTCCTCTCTTTTTGTGTAATGATTTTTCAAATCAGCTATAAGCGTTTTACTCCTATAAAAACCAACTTCTAAGGATTAATCCCACATTACATAATATAAAGAAGACGGGAATGATACAACCATACCATTCCCGTCTTTTATGTTATTTGCTATTAATCTTAGATAGACTTATAGCCGTTCGTACTGTTATGTGCAAGCAAGTCTTTCAGATTTAGCTCTCTGCCACCATGTGCTTCGTAAGCTTCTCTCATTTCTTCCTCGCCCTCAGCCTCTTCTTCAGAGTGAACGAATGTAACGCACTTGTCTTTAAGTTCTGCAACTACCCAGCCAATCAGTGCGATGATTAGCAGTGCAATCAGTCCTGTCATTGGAGTTATCATAATTGATTTGTTTTTTATTTCTGATGCAAAATTACATTAAGTTTCGGAAAGGACCAAATAATCTGTTAGTTTTTAGTAACTTTGCAGTATTAAACGTGAGAAGTAAGAGGTATAGATTTATAGTATTCTTGATTATAATACTTATTTTTATTCCTGTTCAATCTGTTTATAGTACTAATGATAAGGAAGTTCTAAACATAATATATTAATGAAGAAGATCTTTTTATGTTCATATTTTGCTGAGGTTGCTTCAATTTTATCCGAATCTGTTTCAGTTCCGTTGAGAGGCAAGACAGTAGCATTTATCCCTACAGCAAGCATTCATGAAGCGTATACACAATATGTGGAAGAAGCCAGAGTGGCATTTGATTCTCTTGGACTTATTGTTAAGGAATTAGAAATTACTCAATGTAGTAAGAATGAAATAGAAGAGGTCTTGACAAGCTGCGACTGTATCTATGTATCGGGTGGCAATACGTTTTTTCTCTTGCAGGAATTGAGGAGAACTGGGATTGACAGGTGTATCATAGAGCAGGTGGAGCAAGGAAAACTATATATTGGGGAATCTGCTGGAGCGATGATACTTGCTCCCAACATTGAATATGCAAAGGGTATGGATGACTGTTATTCGCGGGTGTCAGGAATGGAGGATTTTGTTGGTCTTGGACTTGTTGGATTCTATCCTGTCGTACATTTCGATAGTTTTCCTTTTGAAAAGGCTGCACGGGAAGTTGTCAACAAGAATAGCCATCTTCCCTTGAAGATTATTACAAATCAGCAAGCTATTGCTGTTGTGGGAAATAATATCGTAATAAAAGAAAGAAAATAATTTTTATTGGCTGAGATAATTGGCTGAGCTGTTTATTTTATGCTGTACTATACTATAAAAGGATGACAAGAAAAGAAAGATATGATTATGCACTGAGTTATTTTCGCAAGAATGTTGGGCATGTTTCGACTGAGCTAAATTTTGGTTCGGCATTCCAACTTCTTTGTGCGACACTCCTTTCTGCTCAGTGTACGGATAAGCGAATCAATGCGATAACACCAGAATTGTTCCGTCATTATCCAGATGCAAAGGCGATGGCAGAGGCTACAGCCGATGAGATATTTGAGTATGTGAAGAGTGTTTCTTACCCCAATTCAAAGGCAAAACATTTAGTTGAGATGTCGAAGATGTTGGTTGAGAAATTTGATGGTGAGGTGCCTTCTGATCCTAATGCCCTCGTTACGCTGCCTGGAGTAGGGCGTAAGACGGCAAATGTTATTCAAGCAGTGTGGTTTGGTAAGCCAACACTTGCTGTCGATACGCATGTCTACCGTGTCAGTCATCGTTTGGGGCTGGTTCCTTCAACAGCTAACACGCCTCGTAAGGTTGAGGATTATCTGATGAAGAATATCCCTACAGAGGAGGTCTCGGATGCCCACCATTGGATATTGCTTCATGGACGTTATGTTTGCAAGAGTGCTAAGCCTGATTGTGAGCATTGTCCTTTTGATAGTATTTGCCCAAAGCTGTTAGAGAATAGTAAGTTGTAGGATAGGATAGTTGACGAGTTAACGAGTTTACAAGTTAACGAGTTAATTGATGGTAGGTTTATAGTTGACGGTTGACGAGTTAACAAGTGAATGAATTGATAGTGTAAAATTAAACAAGATAAAACGCAAAAGATTATGAATACAAAGAAGATAATACACTTCTTGAAAGGTATTGCTGCGAACAATAATAAGCAATGGTTTCAGGAGCATAAGGCTGAATACGATGAGGTGAAGGCTGATTTTGAGAACGGAGTTGACCAAATAATATCTTGTTTGGCAACCTTTGATGATGAGGTTTCACACTTGACGGCAAAGGATTGTACCTATCGTTTTTATCGTGATATACGTTTCTCACCTGATAAGAGTCCGTATAAACGTCACTTGGGTGCATACATCTGTGCACGTGGTAGAAAGGCTTTGCGTGGTGGTTATTATATACATCTTCAGCCAGGCAACTGCTTGGTTGCTGTGGGATGCTATTGGTTGCCTACGAATATATTGACTTCATGTCGCAATGAAATCATGGCAAACATTGATGAATGGCTCAAGCATGTAGAGAATGAGGAGTTTATCGATTTGTTTGGACGACCTAATGAAGGTGAATGGACCGACGATAAAGTCAGTAAGAGAGGCTTTGGACTTGCAGCTTTAAAGACTGTTCCAAAGGGATTCCCAAAAGATTATGAGCATCTTCAGTATCTTCGAATGAAGGATTATTGCTGTTGGGTGTCTGTGCCCGATGACTTCTTCGAGGGCGATGGCTGGATTGAGCAGTTAGAACATATCTGTAAGACAGGTAAGCCTATGATGGACTTTATTAATAATGTGGTAGATGATTATGAATAAAAACAAATAAGAGGGTGTGTCAAAATGCAAATATCATTTTGATGATCTTACAGTTTGAAACAATCCAATAAAAAATGACCATTTCTATACTCGATTTTGAGTAAAGAAATGGTCTTTTCTTTGCCTTTAGAAGAATCCTACTTATAGATTGAAAGTTGTCAAGTTATTAATTTGCATTTTGACACACCCTCTTATTTTTATATGTACTAAAACGCTTTGGCTAATGAACCCATTAGTCAAAGAGATAATAGATTACTTCTTTCTCAACTCTTCAAGACTTGCCTTCAAAGCGGCAATCTTCTCTTCAGAGTCACTCTGCTTCTTGCGCTCACGTTCGATAACAGCTTCAGGTGCATTTGCTACGAACTTCTCGTTTGAGAGTTTCTTCTTGATACCTGTGAGGAAACCTTCAAGATGCTTGAGCTCCTTCTCCTGCTTCTCAATCTCAGCTGCAACGTCAATCAAGTCGCCCACTGGTACAGCGAAACTATCGGTACCAACCATGAAACCTGATGCGTCACCACTCTTCTCAGTTACCACTTCAATAGCCTTCAAGTTAGCCATCTTAATGATTACACTGTTGTAAGCCTCGTAGTTGTTCTGACCGATTACGTTCAAGTCGAGCTCAACCTTTGGAGCAATGTTCTTCTGGTTGCGTACGGCTCTTACACCGCTGACAATCGCCTTAACCTGCTCAATAGCCTCGATGAGCTTTAATTCCTCCTTGCTTGGTGCATCAAGTTTGAGTTCGTCACGCATGATGCTCTCGTTATCCTTGCGCTCATAGATGTGCTGCCACAACTCCTCAGTAATGAAAGGCATGAATGGATGCAACATCTTCAAGAGTGAATTGAAGAATTTAAGGGTTGCTTCGTAGGTGAGCTTGTCGATTGGTTTGCCGTATTCTGGCTTAATCATCTCCAAGTACCAGCTTGAGAACTCGTCCCAGAAGAGGCGGTAAACAGTCATCAAAGCTTCTGAAATACGATAGCTCTTGAACTGCTCGTTCATCTCAGCATTTACTTCCTTCAACTTCGCTTCGAACCATTCAACAGCAATCTTGTTTGCCAATGGCTGCTCAGCATCAGTTGTCTCCCAACCTTGAACGAGGCGGAAGGCATTCCAAATCTTATTGTTGAAGTTACGTCCTTGTTCGCAAAGTGTCTCGTCGAAGAGGATGTCATTACCTGCAGGTGCAGAGAGCATCATACCCATACGAACACCATCAGCACCATACTTCTCGATGAGCATGATCGGGTCTGGTGAGTTACCAAGACTCTTACTCATCTTACGTCCGAGCTTATCACGTACAATACCTGTGAAGTAGACATGCTTGAATGGGAACTTACCACGATACTCATAGCCTGCCATAATCATACGTGCTACCCAGAAGAAGATAATGTCTGGACCAGTAACAAGGTCGCTGGTAGGGTAGTAGTAGTTGATTTCTTCGTTGTCAGGGTTGTTGATTCCATCGAAGACAGAGATTGGCCACAACCAACTTGAGAACCAAGTATCCATGCAATCGCTCTCTTGTTCAAGGTCGGCAGCTGTTACAGAAGGATTAATCTCCTGTGCCAACTTCAATGCTTCTTCAGTAGTTTCTGCCACAACGGTGGCATTCTTGCCCTCAGCATCTTTGAAGTAGTAAGCCGGAATACGATGACCCCACCACAACTGACGGCTGATACACCAGTCCTTGATGTTCTCTAACCAGTGGCGATATGTGTTCTTATACTTCTTTGGGTAGAACTCTATGTCGTCGTCCATGACAGGAGAAAGGGCGATATCAGCAAAGTGCTGCATCTTTAAGAACCATTGTGTAGACAGCTTTGGCTCAATAGGTACGTGTGTACGCTCTGAGTATCCGACTTTATTATCATAGTCTTCAACCTTCTCCATCAGTCCTGCTGCCTCCAAATCCTTTGATATTTGCTTACGCACATCCATACGATCCTGACCAACATACAAGCCAGCAGCCTCAGAGATAGTACCATTATCGTTGAAGATATCAATAGTTTCCAAACCGTGTTTCAAGCCAAGTGCATGGTCGTTAACGTCGTGAGCAGGTGTAACCTTCAAACAACCAGTACCGAACTGGATATCAACATAGGTGTCTTCGATAACTGGAATCACACGATTTACCAATGGAACGATAACATGAAGACCCTTCAACCATGTGTTCTTAACGTCCTCTGGGTTGATACACATTGCTGAATCACCCATGATTGTCTCTGGACGAGTGGTTGCAACAACCGCATAGTAACCCTTCGCATCCTTATGCATTACGTTGCCTTCATCCTTACGTTCAACCTTTGCTTGGTCTTCTTCAGCAACATAGTATTTAAGGTGATAAAGCTTAGAATGCTCATCCTTGTAGATTACCTCTTCGTCAGAAAGAGCCGTCTGAGCCTGTGGGTCCCAGTTAACCATGCGTACACCACGATAGATGTAACCCTTCTTATAGAGGTCGCAGAACACCTTGATAACACTCTTGCTACGAGTATCATCCATGGTGAAAGCAGTACGATCCCAATCGCATGAGCAACCAAGTCGACGCAACTGCTTGAGGATAATGCCACCATGTTCGTGTGTCCAATCCCATGCATGCTCAAGGAACTGCTCACGAGTGAGGTCAGTCTTCTTTACACCTTGCTCTGCGAGGCGGTTCACAACCTTTGCTTCTGTAGCAATACTTGCGTGGTCAGTACCCGGTACCCAGCATGCATTCTTACCTTCCATGCGGGCACGTCTTACCAAGATGTCCTGTATCGTGTTGTTCAACATATGGCCCATGTGAAGCACACCCGTTACGTTTGGTGGAGGAATAACCACAGTGTAAGGCTCGCGGCCATCAGGCTTAGAACTGAAAAGCTTGTTGTCCAGCCAATACTGGTACCATTTAGACTCCACTACTTGTGGATCATACTTGCTTGCTAATTCCATTGTCTCGTATATTATTATTTCTTTATTATCTTTAAAATTACGATGCAAAAGTACAAAAAATCCGCCTAAAAAGCGTATCTTTGCATCAATAATAGTACACTGATGAGTACTTTAACGTTTATGTTTAACTTTAAACATCAAGACTTTGCATACTAAAGAAGATAAACTGAAAGCTTTTTCCCGACTTTTAGACATTCAAGAACGACTCCGAAAGGAGTGTCCATGGGATAGTAAACAGACCAATGAAAGCCTCCGCCCCAATACGATTGAAGAGACCTTTGAGTTGGCAGATGCGCTCTTAAAAAATGACTCAAAGAATATCTGTAAAGAGCTTGGAGACGTCATGGAACATGTTATCTTCTATTCTATGTTGGGTGAAGAAAAGGGGGATTTTGATGTTGCTGATGTCTGCAATGCGCAATCCGACAAACTTATGTTTCGACATGATTTTATCGATTGGACGGGTTGGAGCGTGACACGTTCTGATATGGTAGTTAATGCTGCAGGACAAGTAGTTTACAAAGATGAAGAACATCGGGCTGATAATAACGTACAGTCGTCAACTCCTAACACTGCTTCTCAAGTGGAATCTACATGGGAACAGCGCAAGCAACGTGAACGTGACGGAAATACTTCGGTACTCTCTGGTGTGCCAAATTCACTACCAAGTCTCATTAAGGCTTACCGCATCCAAGACAAAGCACGCAATGTTGGTTTTGATTGGGAAGAGAAAGAGCAGGTTTGGGATAAGGTATATGAAGAATTAGGAGAACTGAAGAATGAGATGATGAAGGAGGATAAGCAACGTTCAACAGAAGAATTTGGTGACTTCTTATTCTCTCTCATTAATGCAGCACGCCTCTATCATTTGAATCCTGATAATGCTCTTGAGCACACGAATCAGAAGTTTATTAAACGATTTAACTATATTGAGGAAGCTGCTAAGGCAAAGGGCGTTACGATAAAAGACTTAACTCTTGCTGAAATGGATGAGTTATGGAATCAAGCCAAGGCTGTTAACAATTAAAATTACGATAAAAATTAAGGAGTATAAATATGAAAAGAACCTTTTATTTTATCATGTCTTTGTTTATTCTTGCAGTAGTAATCTCTTGTAAGGATAGCAAACCTAAGTCTATGATGTCTGAAACTGAAGAGGCTGAGGACTCTGTAGCCACAAACGATAGTACTATCTATGGTACGATGGTGGATGGTGGTATGAACTCTATAGTCCTGCTTACCGATCATGGTGACACACTTGAATATCTTGTAAACCCAAATGATACATTTGAAGTTGTTAAAGGTGGAAAGATTAATGGTGACCGATTTGCCATTATTGGTTATAAAGAGTATGGTGATAACTTTATGCGTTCAGCGATTAATCTTACCTCTTTGTTAGGTAACTGGAGTAGTCTTGATCGCAACTTTGAGATAAAAGAAGGAGGAAGCGTTACATCAAGCTTACAGTCTGAGAAGAATCCATGGACAGCATGGAAAATATGGAATGGTAAGCTGATTCTGTCAAAAGACACCTTTGATGTAGAAAGCCTTGGCGCGGACACATTGTCATTAGAGAATAAATCGGGACTTTTTGTCTTTACAAGGGGTAAGTAAGTTCTTCGCTATACTCTCTTTAAAGAGATTGTGACGACTATTATTAGAAAACGAATCTTTTTATTCCTCCCTTAAAAGGGTGGAATGAGAAGATATGGGGTAGTCTATATGGAACCATTCAAAGTACATATTCTTGGTTGCGGTAGTGCGTTACCAACTTTGCAACATAATGCTTCTTCCCAAGTTGTTGAGCTTAGGGAGAAGCTTTTTATGATTGATTGCGGAGAAGGAACACAGATACAACTTCGTCGGTCGCGCATACATTTCTCAAAGATTATTGCCGTTTTTATTAGCCACTTGCATGGTGATCATTGCTTTGGCTTGCCTGGTATGATCTCAACCTTTGGAATGACAGGGCGTACGGCTCCGTTACATATCTACGCTCCCGCTGCGTTTGAGCCTATTCTTGACCAGACACTGAACTTTTTTTGTCAGGGGTTAGAGTTTGAAGTAGTGTTTCATGCTGTTGATACAAAGCAGAATAAGGTGGTTTACGAGGATAGGAGTCTGACGGTTGAAACAATCCCTTTGCAGCATCGTATTGATTGTTGTGGTTATTTGTTCCGTGAGAAACCAACCCTACCACATATCCGTCGTGACATGATAGACTTTTATCATATTCCTATCAGTCAGATTAATAATATAAAGGCGGGAGCTGATTGGGTAACGCCAGAGGGTGATGTGATTCCTAATAGTAAGCTAACAACCCCTGCTGCACCTGCTCGTAGCTATGCTTATTGCTCTGATACGCGATACATTAAAACCCTCCATAATCTTGTAAAAGACGTAAGTACGCTTTATCATGAAAGTACATACGCAGCACAAGATGCTGATCGTGCTCGTCTTTATTGGCATAGTACGTCGCAGCAAGCAGCACAGGTGGCTCGGGATGCAGCTGCAGGGAAACTTCTTTTAGGGCATTACTCAGCACGTTATGGTAATGAACAGCAGCTATTAGATGAAGCTAAAGAAATATTTCCTAATACTTTCCTGACACAAGAAGGTGCAAGTTTTGATATATAAGTCGGTTTGTTAGAGTTGTTTTGATGCCATTCTATCTTTCTTTTATAATATTATATAAAGAGGTTGCATACACCTTTTTATATAATATAAAACCTTTTAGGCTCTAATGACCGACTTGGGTTAAATATCTACCAATTATCATGTCTATCCACCTTTTATAAACAACTTGTTCTTATATTGATAGATATTTGTAAGCTATTTTCATGCAATTCGAAACCAATACATGCTCTTTTGGCTTTTTAAAGACGCCTAATTGACTTGCAATAGGTGCCCTTTAAGACTCTTATTAACGCCCTTTTGAAGTCCAATTAAGCACCTTTTCTTGCGCCTTTTTATAACTAATTGATTTTCTGTTGGTTGCAGACTTGCTTTTTATACGTGTATTTGTTCTTATTTATAGATGTTTTATTTGAAATTATGTAATGATTTTTCAAGATTTTGTCTGCGAATTATCAACATACAAGAAGAAAGGGGGCTCTATGTTGGAAGGTGATAATAAAATAGGTAGTTTGACAATCTTGCCTATGTTTTTCTATGATGTTTAACTTCGACTTTCTTTAAAACGATACGAAAAACATCCACATAATTTAACGGAAAATCCTGTTATTCCTCCTTCTCTTCCTCCTTTGAAGCTTGGAATGAGGCTAAACGTTCTCCCCTTACAAATATGATAACACCACTCAAGACCAGTGCTAATCCACCGAAAAGAAGTTCGTTTCCATTGAAATGGAGAATGACATGGAGCGCGAATAGAAGCAGACCTAAAATAATGTCTGCAATGCCTAAGTATTTGATATATCTTTTCATACAAAAGTGTAAATATACTATTTATTGGCGCAAAAGTACAAAAAATATTTGGTCAGTTGCATAAAAATTAGTACTTTTGCACCGCATTTTGCGAAAGCAGGTGTAATTTAATTCACAATTTTATATTTTTAAGTAGTATGAATCAATACGAAACCGTTTTCATTTTGACTCCCGTTTTGTCTGATGAACAGATGAAGGAAACGGTCGCTAAATTCAAGAAACTGCTCACCGACAATGGCGCTGAGATCTTGAACGAGGAGGCCTGGGGTTTGAAGAAGTTGGCTTACAACATCCAGAAGAAGTCATCTGGCTTCTACGCATTGTTGGAGTTCAACGCAGAACCAACAGTTATCGACACTCTCGAGACCGGCTTCCGTCGTGACGAGAAGGTTATTCGTTACATCACCGTTAAGCAGGACAAGTATTCTGCAGCTTATGCTGAGAAGCGTCGTGCTAAATGGGCAGCTAAAAAGGAGGCTTAAATTATGGCAGAGCAGAAATCAGAAATCCGTTATTTGACCGCTCCTTCTATCGATACAAAGAAGAAGAAGTATTGCCGTTTCAAGAAGAGCGGTATTAAGTACATCGATTATAAGGATGGCGAGTTCTTGAAGAAGTTCCTCAATGAGCAGGGTAAGATTCTTCCTCGTCGTATTACAGGTACTTCTTTGAAGTATCAGCGTCGTGTGGCTCAAGCTGTTAAGCGTGCACGCCAGATTGCGCTCCTTCCATACGTAACCGATTTGATGAAGTAAAAAGGAGGTCAATAGATGGAAATTATTTTGAAAGAAGATATTATCGGTCTTGGATACAAGAACGATATCGTTAATGTGAAGAACGGCTATGGCCGTAACTATCTCATCCCAACTGGTAAGGGTATCATCGCTTCTCCATCTGCAAAGAAGCAGTTGGCAGAGAACTTGAAGCAGCAGGCTTCTAAGCTCGCAGCTCTCAAGGCTGAGGCAGAGAAGAAGGCAGCTCAGTTGGATGGTGTAGAGCTTGTTATTGCAACTAAGGTATCTGCTACTGGCGTAACTTACGGTTCAGTTAACGCAGCTACTGTTGTTGAGGAACTCGCTAAGCGCGGTATTGAAATTGATCGTAAGATTGTTACAATGCGCGATATGAAGAAGGTTGGCACATCTGAGGCTACTGTACACTTCCACAAGGAGGTTGAGGTTAAGATTCCTGTAACTGTTGTTGCAGAGAACCAGCCTGCACCTGCTGTTGAGGAGGCTCCAGTAGAGCAGCCAGCAGAGGCACCTGTAGCTGAGGAGGAGACTCCAGCAGCTGAGTAATTTTATATTGACATTTTGCACTGTAAAGCAGTAATGTTAGATAATAATCCCTTTCACTTTCGGGTGGAGGGGATTTTTTAGTCATTATGAAACGAATTGTACTTACCGGCGGACCTTGTGCCGGAAAAACGACAGCACTTGTCAAGATTATTGAGCATTTCTCAAGTCTTGGTTATAAAGTGTTTATCATTCCAGAAGTTCCAACGCTCTTCTCTCAAGCGGGTATGGATTATCTTACGGATAATGCCGCGTTCTTCTATGAAGGAGAGAAGGCAACATTGGAGGTTCAGCTTGCTTTGGAAGATAAGTTTACGCGTATGGCTGAGACCATTGATAAACCTACGATTATAGTATGTGATCGTGGTACAATGGATATCTCTGCTTATATGAAGCCAGAGATGTGGAAAGAGATTACAGCTGGTGTAGGAACAACTTCTGAGGAACTTCGTGCTCGTTATGATGCAGTTCTTCACCTTGTGAGTGCTGCGGATGGAGCAGAACAGTTCTATACCACTGCTAATAATGCTGAACGTAAGGAAGGACTTGAGCTTGCACGTGAACTTGATAAGAAGGTTATTCAGGCTTGGTCAGAGCATCCGCACTTGCGTGTAATCAACAATCACGAGAACTTTGACACAAAGATTAATCGTGTTATACAAGATATTTCTAATGTATTGGAGATTCCACAGCAGATAGTTGAGGAGCGTAAATACATTGTTCGATTGACAGGTGAGATTCCTGATGCTATCGAAAGTGAGATTACACAGACCTATCTAACCTCAGAACCTCGCAGTGAGGTGCGTCTACGTCGTCGTACTCTGAATGGTGTTTCGGTTAATGTTCGTACAACAAAGAAGACTTTACCGAATAATGAACAGGTCGTTACTGAGCGACAGATAGATAATAATCTATATGAATCATTGATGCGTCAGGCAGATCCTTATCGTCAGTCTATCCACAAGATTCGCAAGACCTTTATCTGGCGTGGTCAGTTCTTTGAACTTGACACTTATCTTGCACCTACCTCTAATCTTCAGATTTTGGAGACAAAGGGAATCGTTGATCATGAGGATGTGAACTTCCCTCCATTCATAGAAGTACTTGAGGACATCACTGGTAATACGGAATATTATAACTACAATTTAGCTTTGAAGAGATAAAGAGTTAAAGCTTTCTGTGCTAAAGAATAGCTTTACCACTTTAAAGTAAAACAAATGCCGTAACACTCTCCGAGCGTTACGGCATTTGTATATTTAGTATTCGTAGGAGTTTACTTCTTCTTTGTAGCCTTGTCGACCTTCTCCCAGTATTTTTTACCTTTTTCCTTCAACTTAGTTGTGAAGTCCATTGCGTCTGCTGCAGCCTGTGCTTCATCAGCAGGAGATGCGTAAGCGTGGTGGAATCCCTTAACCTTATTCCACTCTCCGCGTGTGAAATCAGGCACCTCTACAGGGATGTTACCATTGTCCATAGAGATAGAACCTAACTCTGCTAAGCAGCACCATTCTGCCAAGTCATAAACGTCAATGTCCAAAGGAAGACCATTCTGCAAGCAGTAAACCAAACGTGAGTCCATGATAAAGTCCATACCACCATGTCCACCAACTTCTTTTGCCTGCTTCTCATATTTAGCAACGATAGGACTCTCATACTTCTCTATCAATGCTTTTGTATCAACCTGTGACAGATAAGAGTGACCTGAAAGGTTGTCAGATGACGGAGTAACACCTGATTTCTTCATCTCCTCAGCAGAAAGCGCAAAGCCTTCAAAAGGATATTTATTGGCAAAACCCTTTGTACCAGTAAGCTGATACATACGGTTGTATGGCTGTGGAGTCATTACGTTATGATGAATCTCAATAACTTTTCCGTTTTCAGTGCTGATAAGGGTGGTTGTTTGGTCACCATTACGGAACTCTTTACAAGGTTCACCGGTCATCTTTTCAACCTGTTTCTTACCGTTAACAGACTTTGTGTCCATTGCAACAAGCGTATTCATCTTGTCACCTCTGTGGATATTCAGAACCTGTGCGATAGGACCTAAGCCATGAGTAGCGTAGACATCACCACGGAACTTCTGATTGTAATCCAATCTCCAACCTAACTTGTCCTGTGCATCTTTCTTCCAATATGCGTCCCAGAATTTAGATAGTTCATGACGATAGGCACCCTGAACATAAAGAATCTCACCGAAGACATCTTTCTGTGCCATGTTTAGTGAGTTCAACTCAAAGAAGTCATAGCAGCAGTTCTCAAGCATCATACAGTGCAGACGCTTCTTCTCAGATATATCGATGAGTTTCCAAATTTCTGTAAGGTTCATGGCAGCAGGTACTTCTACAGCAACGTGCTTACCATTATTCATAGCCTCGTAGGCAACAAGGAAGTGGTGCTTCCAGTCAGGAGCAATATACACAAGGTCAATATCCTTACGCTTGCAAAGCTCCTTGTATCCATCTTCGCCAGAGTAAATGTCGGCTGCAGGCATACTTGCTTTACGCAGATATTCTTGACATCTCTCAGCTCTGTCACGCTCATAATCGCAGAGAGCCATTACTTGGATGCCTGGGATGTGTGTCCAACGCTCTACAGCATCATGACCGCGCATTCCTAAACCAACAAAAGCTACGCGAACAACCTTTAACTTAGGTGTCGTCATGTTCAACGCACTTTCCTGTCCAGCTGCACGTACTGGAACTTCTGTTACAGCTTTTCCATTGGTCACCTTGTATGGCCAATTGAATTGAGCCGATACGCTTGATGGTAAGAGTAAGCTACCAAGAATAAACGCAGCAGCTATTGATTTTCTGATACTCATTGTTTTTAGTTATTTGTCTATTGGTAAATTTTGTATTCTAATGTTCAAAGTATTTGTAGGCAAAGATACTAAAAAATATTTAAACAAAAGAAGTATGACTTCCCCTTTTTCCTAACGATTTAGCCATTGTTTAGTAAGACTCAACTATTCAATGTGTTATGTATTATTGCTTACGTTTATACTTAAATTAGTTTATAGGGCTTTTATGCTGTCGACAAAAAAATCTCGAAGTTGTTAATCATTAGTTTCTTACTTATGTTATAATGACAAAAAAGGTTCTTTCTTTCGCTTTCTTATCGATATGTTGATGCTTAGCACGTGTGGTGCGAATGGTGAACACTAATGGTGCGAATGGTGCGCACCACATGTGTTGTTGGTCAACACTTATCAAATAACTATACCTACTTAATATGAATAATTGATGTTTTGGTTTAATGATGGGCTTGTATGATAATGCTTGTGATACAAAAAAAGGAACTCCTACATTAAGTAAAAGTTCCTTTGTTGTGTCTATATGCTTATTATCCTTCGCGTCTCATCTGCTCAATCAGTTCTTTCTGACGGTCAGTGAGGTGGTCAGGAAGTTTCACATTGTAGGTGATAATAAGGTCGCCGAAGGTACCATCGCCTCGGTCATAACCCTTACCACGTAGGCGTACCTTTGTTCCACCTTGTGTCAATGGTTTTACCTTCAGTTTCAGTTTCTGCCCTCCTGACAGTTGGATGATTACCTCACCTCCTAATAAAGCGGTGTAAAGGTCGATACCAACAGTAGCCTCCATTTGTCCTGTAGGACGTTGGCTTTGTGTTCTACCAGTGTTGAAACCAGATGAACGGCGACGTCCACCGCCTCCGAATAGGTCTTGGAAGAAGCTGCTAAAGCCACCTCCGCCATTACCGAAACTATTAAAGTCGAATCCGCCAAATGGGTTACCTCCACCTTGTCCACCTTGGGCTCCACCGAATCCACCAGCGTTCTCGTAGGCTTCAGCATTACGCCACTGCTCTCCGTATTTATCGTATTTAGCTCGCTTGTCAGGATCACCAATAACTTCAAACGCCTCGCTCAATGCTTGGAATTTAGCTTTTGCCTTTGGGTCGTTTGGATGTAAGTCAGGATGAAACTGCTTAGCTCTCTTTCTATAAGCTGCTCGCACATCTTTTTGAGGGATGTTGCGGTCAACACCAAGAATCTTATAATAATCTATAAATGCCATAATATTTCTTCCTTAATTAATGTTTTAATACCGTACTTAAGGTAGCAAATAATGTGCCATTAGTCCATTCTGTCACGATAATCCTCGTATGTATATTCGCGAAGCATCTCGAGTTCGTTATCTGTATGGAGTAGGGCGATAGCTGGGTGACTGATACCATTGAACATATTTGTCTTGACAGTCGTGTAGTGGAGCATATCTTCAAAGATAATGTTCTCGCCTACTTCCAGTGCATGGCCGAAGTCCCACGAACCCATCCAGTCACCACTCAAACAGCTGTTTGCACCTAATCGGTAGGTATATTCGCCTTTTGCAGTACCATCTTCGTCGACAAGTTTTGCATTACGAATGGTTGGGTGGTAAGGCATTTCAAGACAATCAGGCATGTGACAAGTAAAACTTGCATTAAGGATAGCTGTCTTTATGCCATAATCCTCTACTATATCAACAACTTGTACTACCAGTGGACCCGTCTGCCAAGCAAAGGCACTACCTGGTTCGAGGATAACCTTAAGCCACGGATAGCGTTTGCGGAATCCTCGTAGGACATGTATCAGACGTTTAACGTCATAGTCTTTGCGTGTCATGAGATGACCACCACCAAAGTTTATCCACTTTAGTTGAGGGAACCACTTGGTAAACTTCTCTTCTATATGTACTAAGGTACGCTCGAAGACATCGCTGCCACTTTCGCAATGACAGTGGATATGAAAGCCATCAATGTCCTCTGGTAGTGTTTCTGGTAGCTTATCGGATGATATTCCAAAGCGAGTACCAGGCGCACAAGGGTTATAAATGAGCGTTTCTACCTCTGAGTACTCAGGATTCACACGCAAACCGAAACTCAACTTCTCATTTTCAATCTTGGCACGTACGTGAAAACGCTCGTATTGTGTCAAGGAATTAAATACAAGATGAGAAGAACAGCGAGCAATGTCGTCAATTTCATAATCCGTATAGCCCGGTGAGAAGGTGTGTGTGGGTGCTCCAAATTCCTCAAAGCCAAGTCGAGCTTCAAAGAGAGAGGAGGCTGTTGTAGCCTTGATATACTCACGAAAAATAGGAAACGTACGCCATAAAGCGTATGCTTTGAATGCGAGAATAATCTCAACATCAGCCTCTTTTGCCACGTGAGCAATGAGGTTTAGATTTTCTCTGAGCCTTGTCTCTTCCAGCACATACATTGGGCGAGAGAGTTCAGCGTATGTTAATGGATTTATTTTCATGGTGCAAATATAAGGAAAAATTTGCAGTTATGGGAAATAATCTCTACCTTTGCAATACAAATAAACTAAAGGCATGAAACTGGTCATCATGACTAAGTCCACGTATTTTGTGGAAGAAGATAAGATTTTAAGTATGCTTTTCGAGGAAGGACTTGATAGTCTCCATATCTCGAAGGCAGATACTTCCCCACTTTATTTGGAGCGTCTTCTTTCACTTTTGCCTTCTGAATATCATCGTAAAATCACAATACATCAGCATTTTAATATGAAGAATGAGTTTTCTTTGGGTGGTATCCACTTGGATAACTCAAGTGTTGCTGTGCCTCGTGGCTATCGTGGCTCTCTAAGTAGAACTTGTGATGATGTAATGCAGCTAAAGGCTATGAAGAAACAATCGGACTATGTCTTTCTAAAGAATATCCACCAACCTCGTGAACAATCGGAAAAAGAAGAGCGTGTTCTCTCTGATCTTGAATTAGATGAGGCTTATAGGCAGGGCATTCTTGGGCGACATGTTTATGCAATGGGTGGTGTAACGATAGACGATATACCTATTCTTCGTGAGCTTGACTTTGGTGGAGTAGTGGTTCGGAACGACTTATGGGATAAGTTTCGTATTTATAATGAACAGAATTTTAGCTCTATCATTAATCACTTCCGTAAGTTACGTGCCCTCTGTTAATGATGCGGAGACTTATAAAGATTTATACGTTATCAATATAAACAACTAAAAGAAATGAGTGAAAATAACTCTTTTTTGGTATTCTCTGGTACAAAGACGAGATACCTTGCTGAGAAAATCTGCGCCAGCCTTGGCTGTCCGCTTGGTAACTTGGTGATGACCCGCTTCTCTGACGGCGAATTTGTCGTTTCTTACGAGCAGAGTATTCGTGGTAAGGATGTCTTCCTTGTACAGAGCACTTTCCCAAACTCTGACAACCTTATGGAGCTTCTCTTGATGATTGATGCGGCTAAGCGTGCTTCAGCTCGTCACATTATCGCTGTTATGCCTTATTTTGGTTGGGCGCGTCAAGACCGTAAGGATAAGCCACGTGTCAGCATTGGTGCGAAATTAGTAGCCGACTTGTTGAGTGTTGCTGGTATCGACCGTCTGATTACAATGGACTTACATGCAGATCAGATTCAGGGTTTCTTCAATGTTCCTGTTGACCATCTCTATGCAAGTGGTGTTCTTCTTCCTTATGTTCAGGGCTTACATTTGAAGGATCTTGTTATAGCAAGTCCTGATGTAGGTGGATCTAAGCGTGCTAATACTTACGCTAAGTATCTTGGTTGTCCACTGGTTCTTTGTAACAAGACTCGTGCACGTGCCAATGTCGTTGACACAATTCAGATTATTGGTGATGTGAAAGATAAGAACGTTATCATCGTTGATGATATGGTTGATACAGCAGGTACTATCACCAAGGCAGCTGACGTTATGAAGGAGGCAGGTGCTAAGAGTGTACGTGCTATTGCTTCTCATTGTGTGATGAGTGGTCCTGCTACTGAGCGTGTAGAGGCTTCTGCGTTGGAGGAGATGGTTTTCACAGACTCTATTCCATATACAGATCGTTGCTCAAAGGTAAAGCAGATTTCTGTAGCTGATATGTTTGCAGAAACAATCCAGCGTGTATTGAACAATGAGAGTATTTCAAGCCAGTACCTTATATAATAAGGAATGACGTAAGATTAGTCTTTTTTATAAAAGGATATATTATAATGTTGGGACGCATAGTTTATGTGTTCCAACATTTTTTATTTGTGCTTATTCTGCCCAAAAGTTGGCTTTTGTCTTACGGCATTTGCTCATTATAGGTCAACTTCTTTCCTCCTTCTTTCCCATATCCCTTCTTTGTTATTCCACTTGATGTATGTCAATAAACGTCGTTTTGCTGAAAATAATCGTGAAAAAGTTTTGTTGTGTGCGCAAACAGTTGTACCTTTGCATCGTCAAAAGACAAATATAGATTGTTTAGGTTAGTAGTAATAGATTTAGGTTTTTAGTTATTATTTTAAGGTAGAACAAAAGAGATTGTTCAGGTTAGATTTAAAATAGGTTTAGTTAAGGTAATATGAGATTGATTAAAGGATAACAATGATGCAAGATGATTGGGGAACGCCGTGAGGCGCGAACCAAAAGTCAAGCTCAAAGAACTCACAGAAATGTGGGTATTAAAGGGCACAGCAAATTACTTGCTGTGCCCTTTAATTCTTTTGTAATGAGTGTTCTTTCTCGATGAAGTTCTCCAAGAAACATATAGAAGAGGTGTTTTACGCAATGTTGTAATGGTAATAAAGCATCTATCTCCTTGTCTTTACCCAACATTCTGATGATGCACACATGTTGTGCGGAGGCTTAACACCATTTGTGCGGATGGTAAATAGCATTGGTGTTGATTGTTCTTTGTTTTGTAAAATATAGTCAAAGTGATTACAGTTTGAGGTTGCAAAGGTGTTATATCACCTGCTGCAGATATTAGTTTGATATTGAACTTACTTTTACAAAGAAATAAGATATAATTCAATGTCTGCTTTTTTATAGTGACACATCTTGAAAGGTTAATTATAAAAAGAGAACTTTATCCTTTTAGTTTAAATATCATACTCCCTCACTTTGTTCAAGTTTCTTTATCATTTACAATAGATTTCGCCCCTTCTCTATAAAAGTAAAAGCTTACAAACGTAATTTTGAGAACATGGCTTAAAAATGTTTTATAAATTTGTTGTTCTCAGTTGAAATCGGTATCTTTGCATATAGGTTATTTTAATTATAATAAACTAAAAACGTGAAACGTGAAACATAAATATATCATCATATTGTTACTTCTTCTTCCTTCGTATCTCTTTGCACAAGACATAGAGATAGGTACTTGTACAACAAAGGATGGAGGAACTTATCATGGACAGATGTTCCGTGGTAAACCTAATGGTAAAGGAAAAACAACTTATAAGAAAGGTAATGTCTATGAAGGCGATTATATGAAAGGTTTACGCCATGGACAAGGAACCTATAAGTTTGCAGATGGTGAGAAGTATGTAGGTCAGTGGTTCCAAGATCAGCAACATGGGCAAGGTGTTTACTACTTTGCCAATGGTAATCGTTATGATGGTTTATGGTACAAGGACTATCAGCAGGGACAGGGAACAATGTATTATTACAATGGTGATAAGTATATTGGTAAATGGGATCATGACAAAAGAAGTGGTGAAGGAAAGTATATTTTTGCCAATGGAGCGTTTTATGAAGGCTCTTGGAAGAACGATATGAAGAATGGACAAGGAAGTTTCAATTGGCCAGACCACTCATCATTTACAGGAAATTGGGTGAATAACCTAAAAGAAGGTAGAGGTATTTATATTTATGCAGATGGTGATGAATATAATGGAGAGTGGAAGAATGATCTACAGAATGGTAAGGGAATCTATAAATTCAAGGATGGCGAAAGCTATGATGGTGAATATTTAGATGGCGAACGCACAGGACAAGGCATCTTCCGTTATAAGAATGGAAATCAATATTCTGGTCATTTCCTTAAAGGACTTAAGTCTGGCTATGGCACAATGTCATGGAATAATGGCGATATCTATGTAGGTTACTGGGAGAAAGATATGCAGAACGGACAGGGAAAACTGACCAAGAAGAATAAGGATGTGTATGAAGGGCAGTTCCGAAATGGTTTATTAGAAGGACTAATCATCATTCACTATGCTGATGGCAGTAAGTTTCGTGGCAGCTACCATAATGGTAAAAGAAATGGAACAGCTGTTGAGGAGACTGCAGAGGGTGTTCGTTTTGAAGGTAACTATCGTGATGACCGACGTGATGGAAAGTTCATTGAGCGTGATAAGAACGGTAAAGTAACTGCCAGTGGTTATTATGAAAGAGGGAAACGTTATACGAATTAGTCTTTACAAAATATAACAAATAACATAAAGCTTATCTACCATGGTTACAAAGAAGACCACAACAAAGAAGGCTCCAGTCAAAAAGACTTCTGCCAAAACGGTAAAAGTGAAGGAACCTTCTCACATAGGACTCGTAAAGAATGATGCCTATTTGGCTCCTTATGAGGATGCAATTCGTGGACGTCACGAGCATGCTCTTTGGAAGATGAATCAGCTTACTCAGAATGGTAAGTTAACACTCTCGGATTTTGCAAACGGCCATAACTACTATGGTTTGCATCAGACAGCTGATGGATGGGTGTTCCGTGAATGGGCTCCTAACGCTACTGAGATTTATCTTGTTGGTGATTTCAATGGTTGGAATGAGCAAGAAGCCTATCAATGTCACAGGATTGAAGGTACTGGTAACTGGGAACTTACGCTCCCACATGATGCTATGCAGCATGGTCAGTACTACAAGATGCGTGTACATTGGGAAGGTGGAGAAGGTGAGCGCATCCCTGCTTGGACACAACGTGTTGTTCAAGATGAAGCAAGCAAAATATTCTCTGCACAGGTATGGGCACCTGCTGAGCCATATGTTTGGAAAAAAAAGACCTTTAAGCCACAGACCTCTCCACTCCTGATTTATGAGTGCCACATAGGTATGGCACAGGATGAGGAGAAGGTTGGAACATATAATGAGTTCCGTGAGAAGGTATTACCACGTATAATTAAGGACGGATATAACGCCATTCAGATTATGGCTATTCAGGAACATCCTTATTATGGTAGCTTTGGTTATCACGTTAGCTCTTTCTTTGCAGCCAGTTCACGCTTCGGAACGCCTGAAGAGTTGAAGGCACTCATTGATGAAGCGCATAAGAATGGCATTGCTGTAATCATGGATATTGTCCACTCTCATGCTGTTAAGAACGAAGTGGAAGGTTTGGGCAACTTGGCTGGTGACCCTAATCAGTACTTCTACCCAGGTGACCGTCATGAGCATCCAGCATGGGATTCGCTATGTTTTGACTATGGTAAAGACGAGGTTCTCCACTTCCTTTTGTCTAACTGTAAATACTGGTTAGAGGAATATCACTTTGATGGTTTCCGTTTTGATGGTGTGACTTCAATGCTTTATTACAGTCATGGATTAGGTGAAGCTTTCTGCAACTATGCTGATTATTTCAATGGACATCAGGATGATAACGCTATCTGTTATTTGACACTTGCCAACTGTCTTATCCATGAGGTAAACAAGAATGCAGTAACGATTGCAGAGGAAGTATCAGGTATGCCAGGTTTAGCAGCTAAGTTTAAGGATGGCGGTTACGGCTTTGATTACCGTATGGCAATGAATATTCCAGACTACTGGATAAAGACTATCAAGGAGTTAGCAGACGAAGCTTGGAAGCCTTCTTCTATCTTCTGGGAGATAAAGAATCGACGTTCTGATGAGAAAACTATCTCTTATTGCGAATCACACGACCAAGCGTTGGTGGGCGATAAGACTATTATCTTCCGATTGGTAGATGCAGATATGTACTGGCATTTCCGTAAGGGAGACGAAACAGAGATGACCCATCGTGGCATTGCACTGCATAAGATGATTCGTCTTGCCACTATTGCTGCTATTAATGGTGGCTATCTGAACTTTATGGGTAATGAGTTTGGTCATCCAGAGTGGATTGATTTCCCACGTGAAGGTAATGGATGGAGTTATAAGTATGCCCGTCGACAGTGGAACTTAGTTGATAACAAGGATCTATGTTATCACTTGCTTGGCGATTTCGACCGCAAGATGTTAGAGGTAATTACAAGCGAGAAAAAGTTTAATGAGACTCCTATCCAAGAGATTTGGCACAATGATGGCGACCAGATATTGGCATTTAGTAGGGGAGAGTTAGTCTTTGTATTTAACTTCTCACCAACACATTCTTATTCTGATTATGGTTTCTTGGTGCCAGAGGGTTCTTATAATGTAGTATTAAACACAGATGCTAAAGAGTATGGTGGCTTTGGCTTTGCTGATGATACAGTAGAGCATTTCACAAATAGCGACCCTCTTTATGAGAAAGATCATAAAGGCTGGCTCAAACTTTATATACCAGCTCGTAGTGCTGTAGTATTGAGAAAGAAATAAATTCATGATGGAAAGTAAGTTTATGCGTGCTATTTGCACAGTACTATTTTGCTCATTTACATTCTGTTATCTGTTTTTCTATCAAGCAGATGTGATGACCGTAGTACAGCACTTGGCTTCAGGAAGGCAAACCTTCTATGATCCAATGTTGGGTGCAGTGCTGATAACATTTACTTTAAAGTTACTCCAAATGGGTGTAAGCTCATTGTTTAAGTTGAAGAAGCGTGGCTTTGGCTTGACTTACTTTCCATCTTTTCTTATTCTTACAATCATCTCTGACCTTCGTCCTACAGCCGATAGCGTAACGTTTGGCAATTGGTTATGGATAGCTCCTTTGCTATTTTTGGTTTATATTTTTGTAATGTTTGCTGTCAAACGCTTTGAACCTTATGAACCAGAATCGCGTAGCTATGGTCCGTTTTCACAGATGATTTGGATAAATCTACTGCTTTTTCTTGGCTTCTTCTTATTTACTGGACTTTTCAGTAATAGTAATCGCTATTTTCATCAGCGAGCTAAAGTTGAGGCTTTGATAGATAAGAAGGATTATGCTGGTGCATTGGATGTAGTACGAACAATGCCTCATACGGATTCTGTAACATCTATGCTAACCGTCTATGCAGTTGCGCGTAGAGGTCATTTAGCAGACAGCCTTTTCTATTATCCTTTGGTGGGTGGGGCAAGTACATTGCGTCCTGGTAAGGTACATTCGTGGCTACAACCTGATAGTGTACTCTATAAAGTTACCCATAATTCAGCTAACTATCAGTTGACAGGTTTCTTGTTAGATCGCAATCTTAATGACTTTGCTCGCTATCTTCCACAGTATTATCCTGCAGATAGCCTTCGTCCACGTTATTATAAAGAAGCTCTCAAGATTCTCTCGCTTAAGAACCGAGGATTAAGACTTATTGCACCTTATAAAAAAGGTAGCTATGCTGCCTATTATTATGCAAAGTAGCATTCTTCTTTATACAATAAATTTAGTCTAAAAATATCTTTACAAATATTGTAAAAATATTCTTTTAAAAACCGAATAAAACACTATTTCTCGGGATGCTTGTAACTTGCAGCGTATCAGTATGTTGTAAAGATACTTGCGAAGTGGTACTTAATTGGACTTCAAAAGGGCGTTAATATGACCTCAAAAGGGCATCTTTTGCAAGTCAAGAGGGCGTCTTTTCGAGTCCAATTAAGCATCAATAAAAATCTACGAAAGAAAAAATCCTTACATAATCGCCAATTTGTTGACTTCCTTTTAGCCCCAATAGCCTTTAAAATCTTAAATAGGGTGTTGTTTGTTTTTGTAACGACGGTTCAATAGAATGTGTACGTTATAAATATATATAGGTGGTTTTAGGATTATAATAGATGTTAGTATGTAATTCGTCTAATACGGAAACGTGATTATTGTGACCTTAATAATTAATTGTGATAAAATAGTTTATTTATGGAATGGAGTGTTTGTATTATTTTCAATAATACCTAAATATGGTGATATACCTGAATAAAAGGTTAAATGTTGTGGTATAACTTAGGTACATAATTTCAACAGATTTAGGTATTGCCATTTAATTCAGAAAATTCTACCTTTATATACAAGTTATAAATATATTAAATAATAACTCGATGATGAAGTTTATATCTGGGGTAACTTTTGCCGTACTCCTTTTTGGTACGACCGCAGTACATGCACAAGTAAATGCAGCCGATTCTGTTATGACACATGCTAAAGGCAATAAGCTAAGTCTTGGCGGATATGGTGAAGCTGCTTATTCTCGCAATTTTTACAGTGATAATGGTAATCGTTATACGACGCCAGGTCTTTATAAGAAGGACCCAAGTCATGGAAGATTTGATATTCCGCATGCCGTTATCTATCTTGGTTATGATTTTGGAAAGGGCTGGTCGTTAGGTTCTGAGATTGAATTTGAACATGGTGGCTCTGGTTCTGCAATAGAATATGAGGCAGACGAGGCGATTGAGTTTGAACATGAAACAGAGAAAGGTGGAGAAGTTGAACTTGAACAATTTTGGCTTCAGAAATCATTCAGTAAAGCCTTTAATATTAGAGCAGGTCATATTGTAGTTCCATTTGGTTTAGTGAATGCACACCATGAGCCATTAAACTTCTTTACAGTATATCGTCCTGAAGGGGAAAACACAATTCTTCCAAGTACATGGCATCAAACAGGTATTTCTTTCTGGGGCAAGGCTGGTGATTTTAGTTATGTTGCACAGATGATTGCAGGATTGGATGCTTATCATTTTAGTCGTGCTAACTGGATTCAGAAAGGCACATCAAGTCCTTTCGAGTTCGAGGTTGCTAATAAGTATGGTTTCCTTGCACGTGTAGACAATCATACTATTCCTGGTCTTCGTATTGGTGTTAGTGGCTATGTTGGTCAGGCTATGCACAACAATGTTCCACATGATAGTGAGAAGGGAGAGAAGAAGAAGATTAAGGGTAATGTCTATCTTGGTAGTTTAGACTTCACCTATAATAAGTATAATTGGATTGCACGCGGAAATATTGACTATGGTTATGTAAGCAACGCGCAAGAGATTTCTCAGCTTTCATACCCTAATGTACAGTATGTTAAGCCATATGAGTCTGGTAATGGTAAATACTTCGGAAGTCATGCAATGGCAATGATGTTTGAGGTAGGTTATGATATCTTCTCTCAGATTCACAAGATGCGTGAAGACAATCAGAAGCTTTATGTTTTCGGACATATTGAGCACTATGATTCTTACATTCACGCTACAACAAAACAGTGGACGAATAGAACCGTTCTTGCAACAGGTATTAACTATTATCCTATCCCACAGATTGCTATTAAGGCAGAGTACAATTATCGTAATCTGAAGAAAGGATATAACGATGAACCTTCTATTAATATAGGTATTGCTTACGAAGGTTTCTTCCTCTAAAAAGCAAAGAATAAAGATTGTATAACCATAATTAGAAAGGGATTATAATGAAAAAAGTAACAAAACTTGCGATGTTCCTCCTTGCAGGAACATTAGCTACAGGCTTCGTATCATGTAGTAGTGATGATGATGAAGTTATTAACACAACAATTCTTACACCTGAACAGCAATCTGCTTTAAGCCAGGCCGAAAGCGAAAGTAGAGCAAACGCTAATAAAACAGAGATGGGTAAGGTTGTTGCCAACTACATTGATGAAGTTGTTAAACCTACATATTTAGACTTGGCAAAGAAGTCTGATATTCTTTATAAGGCTTGCCAAAATCTTTATCAGAAACGTAAAGCAGGTACTTTGACCCAGAATGATATTGATGCAGCTTGTGAGGCTTTCAAAGGAGCACGTCGAGATTGGGAGCAGAGTGAGTCTTTCCTCTATGGTGCAGCTTCTGACAATGAGATCGACCCACATATCGACTCATGGCCACTCGACCATGATCAGTTGACAAGGGCATTGAATGATGCTAATGTTATTGCAGGTATTAATGGTGAGAACCCTACCAAGTATGTTTATGACAATAATGGTAACTTTGATTCGGTATTAGGTTTCCATGGCTTGGAGTTTGTACTCTTCCGTAATGGTAAGAATCGTACCGTAGCAGATTTCAATGCAGAGAAGGAAACAGAAGCAGGTCTTACAAGTGTAAGTACAGTGAACGAAGCTGCCTTTGCAGCAGCTGTTGCCAGTGACCTCCGTAACATGACTTATCTCTTGGAATATGGTTGGTTAGGTACAACTATCCCAACATCACATTTGAATCAGCTTGCAAATGCTATGTGGGTAGTCAATGGAACACGTCACAGAGGACTTTCTGCAAAGAATATCCCATACCGTGATTATTCACAGTTCGCCACAAAGGAGAATGGTATGTTTGCTTCATGGCATGAGACACTGAACAATATCTTTATTGGCGGATGTAGTGGTATTTGTGAGGAGGTCGCTTCACAGAAACTTGGTCAAGCTTATCGTAAGGCTACAGGTACTGGTACGGAAAAAGATGCAGCTAACTACATCGAGTCACCATACAGTAAGCGTTCATTCCAAGACTACCAGGATAACATCTATTCTATCAAGAACTCACTCTATGGCGTACGTGGTACAGAGAACATCTCTACCCCAGCTCAGTACTCTATCATGAACTTCTTGAAGAATAACAACTATCCTAACTACAATGAGTTGAACAACGCTCTTAACGAGGCAATTGCAGCCTTGGAGACAGCTAAGAAGAGCGGTATTGCATTCATTGACCAACCAGGTAATCCACAGGTTAAGACTTGCATTGATAAGGTTGATGCTTTGAACGAAGCACTTAATGCTGCTGGTACATGGATTAACAAACAGACAGACAAGTAATCTGATTCTTGCAAATCTGAAAAGCAAATGTCAATAATAAACGTAGCCTTGTCTTCTCTAAGATAAGGCTACGTTTCAAACGTAAATTTAATTATAAAACATTATGAGACACAACAGCTATAGCAATTTTTTACTTGCTGGAGCACTATTATGTTCGTTTGCTGCATGCTCAGATGACAATGTTTCACCAGAAACACCACTAAAGCCATCAGAGCCTGAAACGAAGTACATTGGTCAAGCGGTAGGTAACTTCTCTGCAGACGAATGGTACCCAGGTGGCAAACTTGGTACAACAGAGAACACCGCAGCAGGTGGTTATGAGGACAACACACCAGCTATCGACGAACAAGGCCTAACTGATCTCTTCAACCAAGGAGATATGATGGCAAGTGCTAAGTACACGCTTAGTACTGAACCATACAAAGGTTGGGGCCCTGTAGCATCCCGTCGTTCATGCGAGTATTGCCACTCTGGCGGATATAGCCATGGTCATAGTCGTAATGACATGGAACCAGTAAAGGGCAACGGTTACATCGTTTCTGTTTATACTCCTGATGCCCCAGGTAGCAACAATGGTACACCAATTGACCAGTTGACTACCTTTACGATGCTTCAAGCTGTAGAGCCATTCTTGCCACCAGTAGATCCAAAGCAGATAAAGATTACTTGGCATGATGTTACTTCAATGCCAAGCGGACTCCCAATGCAGTTCCCTGATGGTGAGAAGTTTAGTCTTCGTTATCCTTCTGTTGCTATTCCACAGTCTGCTTTCAACACAGACCCAGTGCCAAGCAACTATGAAGTACGTTTGATAGCTTCATGTAACTTCCAAGGTCTTGGTTTGATTGATGCTATTTCTAATGAAGACTTAAAGAAGCAATATGAAACAGAGGGACGCTTTGTAGAGTTGAATCCAGAGTTCTGGGACAATACAACAAAGCAGTTGAAGCCTGAAGCATGGGCAAGTGATTATTTTGGAAACAAGTTCATCAAGCGTTTCAACTATGACTTACTTGATGGCTGTCTTGAGAATGACGTTGCTCTTTGGGACGAGTTGAATGTTCTTCGTTCAGATATCAAGCACATTTGTTCTACAGAGCCATGGGCAAAAGCAATGTCAGAGAACGAGAACGTGATTAGTTACATCCAACAGCATGGTAGTGATCCTAACTCTTACGTACATCCATATTACAATGATGGAACACGTGAAGGTATCAAGAATGCTGTTCGTTATTTGCTTTCACCAAGCGACAACGTAAACCTCTATAACAATCCTTACTTCAACTTTAAGCCAGAGATGAGCGACGATGCTTATCATGCATTTATGGTTTGGCACAGAGGTATTGCTGTTCCTCGTGCAAGAAATTTGAATGACAAGGATGTACAGCGTGGTAAGGAACTCTTTACTGGTGAGTTAGGATGCGCTCATTGTCACAAGGCTTCTTGGACAACAGGTGCAGATAATCATGGCTCTTCTAAGATTATTGGCAACAAGCAGTTGCCTAAGTATGCTAATCAGAAGATTTATCCTTACTCAGACTTTATCCAGCATAAGTTGGATATGAAGAATGATATTCATGGTTCATGGTGCCGTACAACACCTTTATGGGGTAGAGGTCTGTCACTTATCAACTCTGGTGCAGAAGATCGTCTCCATGATGCTCGAGCACGCAATGAGATTGAAGCAATCATGTGGCATGCTTATAGTAAGAACAGTCAGGCTTATAATGCTGCTGTGAAGTTCTATAAGTTGCCTAAGGCTGATAGAGATGCAGTGGTTAAGTTTATACGCTCTATCTAATAATTTTAGTAAGTAACAAGAATATTTATAGGAAGAAGATGTAGTCTTAGAAGGACTCATCTTCTTCTTTATTATCTTACAGATGCGAACAAAGAAGACGCTTGAAATTATTTATGTTCTCCTTGTTATAGTGATGGCAACGGGGACAATCATTGGGAAATATACCAGTCTTGATTATGTTTCAGACAACATCTTCGGGTCGTGGTGGTTTTGTTTGTTGTGGGCTATTGGTACTGCAGCAGGCATTGTTTATTTTCTAAAGCGAAAGATTCGTCGGCTAATTGTTATAACATTACATTTGTCTTTTGTTGTAATTCTCCTTGGTGCATTGCTAACTCATCTCACCTCTAATAAAGGTGTGGTACATCTTCGACAAGGGAAAACGATAGATACGTATATTACCAAGGATGGAAATGAGGCTAAACTACCATTCAGTATTCAACTGAACAAGTTTACTGTATCTTACCATGTTGGTAATATGGCTGCAATGGATTATGCATCAATTGTCACACTTATCCAAGGAGATAAGCATGAACAGTATCAGATTTCAATGAATAATATCTACTCTGGATATGGTACACGCCTTTATCAAAGTAGCTATGATGAAGACATGAAGGGTAGTTATCTCTCTGTTAATTCCGACCCGTATGGAATTCCTGTTACTTATTTAGGTTATGCTCTTCTATTTTTCGGACTTATTGCGATGCTGATTGACCCTAAGGGAAACTTCCGGCGTTTGCTCCGTAAGGAAGCAATAGCTGGCATCATGTTGGTGATGGGATGTTTGAATGCAAGTGCACAACCTGCATTACCACGTCAGAGTGCTGACGAGTTTGAAAAGATATTGATTGTATATAATGGACGAATTTGTCCTATAGAGACATATGCTATCGACTTTACCACAAAACTTTATGGTAAGAAGAACTACAAAGATTTTACTCCTTCTCAGGTTTTAACGGGCTTTATGTTTTGGGGACAAGAGTGGATGAAGGAGCCTATCTTAAGACTAAAGGGAGCTGAACTGCGTAATAAGCTGAACTTAAATGAATATATTTCTCCTATGAGTTTGTTTGGACAACAAGGTTATATCTTAGGACCTTACCTCCAAGATGCACATAGTCAGGAGAATGACAATGTATCAAAGCAGTTGCTTGATACGGACGATAAGATGATGCTGTTGATGGAACTAACGCAAGGTAAACCCCTCAGAATCTTCCCTTATATGTCTAAGAGTAATACTGTTGACTGGTTTACACCTACTGATAGATATCCGAAAGATATGCCAAAGGAACAGCAACAGTATATTCGATCTATTCTTCCTTTAGCGGGGCAGCTTGCCAGACAGGGGAAGATAGATATGCTGAACGAGCTCATCCTGAAATTAAGAAAGTATCAATATAGATATGGTGGCAATACTATTCCATCTGATACGGTAATTAAAGCAGAGGGAATCTACAATCATTTCCCATTTGCAACTATACTTTTCATTTTTAATTTGACAGCAGGTTTACTCTCAGTCTTATTCCTTGCACATAAGAAAAGATATAGACTTTTTACCTGGTTAATGTCTCTTTCATGGTGTGTTCTTACCTTTACGTTAGCTCTGAGATGGGTTATAAATGGTACGATTCCACTTGCTAACGGCTATGAGACGATGTTACTGTTATCTTGGCTCATCATGCTTGTATCTGTTTTGACGACAAGGAAGCTACAACTTATGACAACTTTCGGATTACTCATGAGTGGTTTTATGCTTCTTGTAAGTCATCTTGGCGAGATGGATCCAAGTATTACACCGCGTATGCCTGTGTTGAATAGTCCGCTGTTAAGCATTCATGTAAGTATCATCATGATTTCTTACGCACTTCTCTCTCTTACGTTTATTAGTGCGATAGCCTATTTCCTTACTTGTAATAGTAAACGAGAAAGCGTTATGGCTGCTAATCGCCAGTTGACCGTTCTTTCACAGATTTTCCTCTATCCAGCCATAACAACATTGGGATTAGGAATATTTATTGGTGCTATATGGGCTAATATCAGTTGGGGAAGTTATTGGGGATGGGACCCAAAAGAAACGTGGGCATTGATTACCTTTATGATTTATGCTATCCCCTTGCACACCAATTCGTTTTCAGCATTAGGTAAACCAAAGAATTATCATCTCTTTATGTTACTGTCATTCTTTAGTATACTTATGACCTACTTTGGTGTTAACTATATCCTTGGTGGTATGCATTCTTATGCTTAAGGTGTACATGTGTGTTGTACTCATATGTTTATTTAGAGTTAAGGAGGGCTTCGCACAAATGGTGTTGACCATTAGCACCATATGTGCGGGGCTGCAACACCAGATGTGCGGAGTAGTAGCACACTGATAGATAAGGACAAGAAAAGTTAGTTTTTGTTGTTGCTTACAAATGAATAAGGTCTGAATGTTTCGCACATTCAGACCTTATTCGTTTCTAATATTGTTTTATGGTCTCTACAAGAAGTAGTTCTCTAACTCCTTTATCGACTCCTCTGTTATGTCATCAATATTCTTTATAATCTCACCTTTCTCCATCAATACAATTCTATTACTGATATCTGTTGTATGGTGTAGATTGTGACTTGATATGAGAATAGAAGCCTTATGTTCCGTTTTATACTCTATCAAAAGTTTTTTAAGATGATTCTGACTGCTTGGGTCGAGGAAGTTGAAAGGCTCATCAAGGATAACGAACTTTGGACAAGAGAGTAGGGCAGCAACTATGCCAACCTTCTGTTTGTTTCCTGCAGATAGTTCACGGATATATACTTTTCTGCCAAGAACATCATCGCCAAGGAAGGATTGTAAACTGTTGAGTCTTTCTTCCATCTCCTGTTCTTCAATGTTATTGACTTTTGCAATAAAGGTAAAGAACTCTTTTGGCGTAAGAAACTCTATTAAAAAACTCTCATCAAGATAAGCAGCTATATAACTTTTCCATGCGTCTTCAAGATGAGAAACCAAAGTCATATTGCTGTTAAGATTTGCTTTATCCTGTTGAGTGTTTTCGTCAGTAAGGCAGAAGTTTACGATACCACCGTCTGCTTTGATTAGATTAAGAATCAGACGGAAGAGAGTTGTCTTACCGGCGCCATTATTCCCAACAAGACCAATAATCTCGTTGGAGGGAAAACAAAAATCGGGGATAGACACAGCTGTCTTATCCCCGAATTTCTTTATAAGGTTATTAACGGATATCGCGACCATGACAATTCTTAAATTTCTTACCACTACCACATGGACATGGGTCGTTTGGACGTGGCATCTTGTCTGCACGATATGGAGTGTGGTTTACTTCCTGTGCGCCTTCGCGGGTGTCATGCTGTGCTGCAGCAACCTGGTTAGGGTCATTTAGTTCCACCTTCTCCTCTCTGTACTGCTGGCTATGCTCCTCTGGCGCAGCCTCCTGAATGTCCTCAGCTGGCTGCATCTCTGGAATCTGACCACGCATGAGTACACTTGCAGTACGATTGTTCATATCGTCAATCATGTTGTCCCACAACTTCACACTCTCCAACTTGAAGATGAGCAATGGGTCTTTCTGCTCGTAAGAAGCATTCTGTACAGAGTGACGAAGGTCGTCTAACTGGCGGAGGTTCTCTTTCCAATCATCATCAATGATGTGGAGGAGAATTACCTTCTCGAACTGCTTAACAACAGACTTAGCCTCGCTCTCGTAAGCTTCCTTCAAGTCGCATGGTATGTTGTAAACGCGCTTACCATCTGTGATTGGAACCATGATACGCTCATACATTGCGCCTTGATTCTCATATACCTGCTTTATGATAGGCCATGCAACAGTCTGGATACGCTCTGTCTTGCGTGAGAAAGCCTCCATTGCAGCCTGGAAACTGCGCTCAGAAAGTTCAGAAGTGTTACCACCATTGAACTCTTCCTCCGTGAATGGACATTCCATAGCAAGAATCTTCAAGAATTGTTCCTTGCAACCCTCATAGTCATTGTTCTCAATGATGTTTACACAACGGTCCCAAATAATGTTAGAGATATCCATGCCGATACGCTCACCCATCAAAGCGTGACGACGCTTCTCATAGATAACTGTACGCTGCTTGTTCATGACATCATCATATTCCAACAGACGCTTACGGATACCGAAGTTGTTTTCCTCAACCTTCTTTTGGGCGCGTTCAATACTATTTGAAATCATTGAACTCTCAATACGCTCACCCTCTTCAAAGCCGAGTCTATCCATTACCTTAGCAATACGCTCTGAACCGAAGAGACGCATCAACTTGTCTTCAAGTGATACATAGAACACTGATGAACCTGGGTCACCTTGACGTCCAGCACGACCACGAAGCTGACGGTCTACGCGACGGCTCTCGTGACGCTCTGTACCGATGATTGCCAAACCACCAGCATCCTTCACTTCCTGAGAAAGCTTGATGTCGGTACCACGGCCTGCCATGTTGGTAGCGATTGTTACTGCACCAAGACCATCTACAGAACGACCTGCCTCGGCAACAATCTGAGCCTCCTTCAAGTGCTGCTTAGCGTTCAATACCTGGTGTGGAATCTTACGCATGTTAAGCATCTTACTCAAAAGCTCACTGATTTCGACAGATGTTGTACCAACAAGACAAGGACGACCTTGATTTCTCATTGCCTCAACCTCGTCGATAACAGCTGCATACTTCTCACGTGCTGTTTTATAAACGCGGTCTTCCATATCCTTACGTTGGATTGGACGGTTGGTTGGAATCTCAACAACATCGAGTTTATAGATATCCCAGAACTCACCAGCCTCAGTAGAAGCTGTACCCGTCATACCTGCAAGTTTGTGGTACATACGGAAGTAGTTCTGTAAAGTAATCGTTGCGAAAGTCTGTGTCGCTGCCTCTACTTTTACATGTTCCTTTGCCTCAACAGCCTGATGCAAGCCATCGCTCCAACGACGACCTTCCATGATACGACCAGTCTGCTCGTCGACAATCTTAACCTCACCATTCAAGACAACATACTCATCGTCCTTGTTAAACATGGTGTATGCCTTCAAGAGCTGTTGCAATGTGTGTACACGCTCACTCTGAACTCCATAGTGAGCCATCAACGCATCTTTCTGGTCGATATATGTCTGCTCATCAATAACTTTATCATCCTTCTGCTTCTCAAGCGCAGAAAGCTCTGTGGTAATATCAGGTAATACGAATAACTGGTCATCTTTTACCTGTGCAGCTAACCATGCTGTACCCTTATCTGTGAGGTCACATGAGTTCAACTTCTCGTCTGTCACGAAGTAGAGAGGTTCGATGGCCTTTGGCATTTCACGGTTGTTATTGGCCATGTAATACTCCTCTGTCTTCAGCATACCAGCCTTGATACCTTCCTCAGAGAGGTATTTAATGAGGGCTTTGTTCTTAGGCAGTGCCTTAAATGAACGATAGAGGGCAAGGAATCCTTCCTCTTGGAGCTTCTGGAAAACCTCTTTATTGTTTGCATTCTTCTGTGCCTCAGCCAACTTGTGACGAGCTTCTGAAAGAAGTTCTGTAGCCTGCTTGCGCTGAACCTCATAAAGGCTCTGTACCAATGGCTGGAACTCTTCAAACATCTGTACGTCACCCTTTGGTACTGGACCACTAATAATAAGAGGTGTACGAGCATCGTCAATCAACACAGAGTCAACCTCATCGACAATAGCATAGTTGTGCTGACGCTGTACGAGGTCGGCTGGTGATACTGCCATATTGTCTCGCAGATAGTCGAAACCAAACTCGTTATTGGTACCGAAGGTGATATCTGCTTGATAAGCCTTACGACGTGAAGGAGAGTTTGGTTGGTGTTTGTCAATACAATCAACTGAAAGACCGTTGAACATATAGAGAGGTCCCATCCACTCAGAGTCACGTTTTGCAAGATAGTCGTTGACAGTTACGACGTGAACACCGTTGCCAGTGAGGGCATTAAGGAATACTGGGAGGGTAGCAACAAGGGTTTTACCTTCACCAGTAGCCATCTCGGCAATCTTACCTTGATGAAGGACTGTACCACCGAATATCTGTACATCATAGTGAACCATTTCCCATTTAAGGTCGTTGCCACCTGCTGTCCAGTGGTTGTGGTAGATAGCCTTGTCGCCATCAATAGTGATAAAGTCCTTTGAAGGGTCTGCTGCCAACTCACGATCGAAGTCGGTTGCTGTTACGATTGTTTCCTCATTCTCGGAGAAACGACGTGCTGTATCCTTGACAATAGAGAATGCTACTGGCATAACTTCATCGAGAGCCTTCTCATAGTTGTCAAGAGCTTCTTTCTCAAGTTTATCTATTTGATTGAAAATAGCTTCACGATCTTCAATCGGTGTAGCTTCAATTGTTGCACGAAGTTCGGCTATCTTCTCACGTTGTTCCTTACCAGCATCCTGAACATACTTCTGGATTTCCTTTGTCTTTGCACGCAATTCGTCATTGCTGAGTGCTTTAATCTCTGGATATGTAGCCTTTACTTTATCTACGTATGGCTGTATAAGCTTCATATCACGTGTTGACTTATCTCCGAAAAGTGCCTTTAATATCTTATTGAAATTCATTTATTCTAATTGAGTTTGTTTTTTATATTAGAGGTTCTCCCTCTTTGTTTACTTCTATATATCTATGTTTTGTAATATTGTTTATTATGCTAAAGGAAGTAAACTGGGGGCACGAATCTTGATTCCAGTCCTTAAGGAAGGATTAGGAAGGAATAGTTGTGATTCCTGATTATTATTTGATTGAGATGTTAAAGCTATGGAATAATTGTCGTATAAGTCTGTCACAAAGACTGCTTTGCTTTGTGCAGGCTCTGTTTCTTCGTCTTCTTTAATCTGCTTAAAGGCTTCAAGAACTGACAGAATCTCCTGTTCAACGCCCTTAAACGCTTGCTTATGGCAAAGATCTTCGATGTTGACATCACCCAACGCAATCTTTAGCGCAGACTGATAGCTCTGCGCCTCGACTCCTGTTGCCGCAAGTACGACAAGTAATGCGGTGATGTATTTATTCATTATCTTTTATTTCTTTGAACTACTCACGGTTGGTGCAACCGCTTTATTAATCCGCAAATGTACTATACAATGTAATAGCAAGAATGATGCCACAATTAATATTGGCAGTGGTATTTCTTGGAATAAACTTCCGAAAAGTCCTAAAATGATAAGGACTCCCCATATTTTCCACCATATTACCTTCTTCTTTTTAATTGTACTATAAAGGAAGAACAATGGTAAAGGATTAAAGAATAATAGGATGAAATTCAAGCTAACACATGGATGTTGTGAGAAAATCATAACGAAGAAGATAATTCCCATGAGCCCCGATGTAAGCATTAAAGCTAAGTCCCACGCCCAATAAACCTGCTGTCTACGATAGCTAAAGAGCATCATTACAAGACTGATAGCTGCAAATATGAGTGCTATAGATAGCGGAGAAAGTGGAAAAGCTGGTTCTGCCACTTCTGTTTCAGCATCTAATAGTATGTTAGTTTCCTTTACTAATGGCTTTCCTTTATAGGTAGCTTTATCGAAATCGCTTCTTAAGTTCTCTGGAAGAAACTGCTGTTCAGACTTTGTTGTCTTGCGATCAGCATTCACACCGAGTAGAAGGTCTTCTCCAAATTGTGACCATTTATATTTGTTGTTCCATTTATGTATCATAGAACGGAACGTAGCATCTTCTTCTGCTGGTGGGTAAACAACCTTTCCATGGAGGTGATTGACGAGCATATCACGTGCCCTTGTGGTACAGTTGTCAAAGAAGTAGTTGTAGCGATAAACAACATTTTCAGGCTTCATGTTCTCCTGCAGAGCTTCATAGATAACCTCTTTATCTTCAGCTGATAAATTAAGAACCTGTTCGACAACTCCTCGCCCTTCATAACTATATTGGGCAAGGAACATATCCATAGGTTGAACTCCCATGCGGTAGTCTGTCATACCAAGAACAAAACGAGGGATAAAGTAGGTTTGGTCGAGGGAGAAAATACCATAGTTGATGGCAAGGTCTTCTCCGCTTTCTTTGTCGTAATATCGAATAGCGGTATGACCATATTGTGCCCAAACTTCTTTACCAGGTGAACAAGTCAAAAGGGATATCTGAATGCGATCAGGATTAGTCATAGACTGAGCCCCCGCTGTAGCGTTAACAACAGACAGGATGAAAGTCAGTACAATATATAATAATCCCTTTTTCATTTTCTCCGCAAAGGTAGTAAAAAAGCATGAGAGCACAAAGAAAGCTTATTAAAAATCAAAATCCTTTATTGTTTTTCTGCAATATAGATTTTTTTTAATAACTTTGCGCCAATATATTGTTTAGACATATCGTCAGAATAAGAAAAAGAAAGCGAATGAAAAAGATAATTGCAGCAGCGTTCCTTGCAGGTCTTGCAGTACAGGTGTCAGCTCAAAGCGGAACTAACTCTCCATATAGTCAGTATGGATTAGGTGCTTTGGCATCTCAGGCAACAAGTTTTAATCGTGGTATGAACGGATTGGCATACGGATTTCATGAGCGTAATCAGGTGAACTATGCGAACCCTGCTTCATACGCTTCTGTTGACTCTCTTTCATTCATATTTGATGCAGGTGTTAGCCTTCAGTTGACTAATTTTGAGGAAAATGGTAACAAGGTAAATGCTAAGAATGCTGATATTGAATACGTTGTTGCGTCATTCAGAGCTTTTAAGCATGTGGGTGTTAGCTTTGGTCTTTTACCTTATACAAATGTAGGTTACAACTTTAGTAACACTCAAAATGTCAATGCTTTCCCAAGTACATCTTCTGTAAATGCTACGTATTCCAATGCTTATAATGGTAGTGGTGGTTTACATCTTGTTTATTTAGGTGCTGGTTGGGAGCCTTTTAAGGGTTTCTCATTTGGTGCGAATATTGGTTACTTGTGGGGAACATTGAATCGTAATTCGACAAATACCTATAGTGACAGTTATGTTAATACATTGTCAAAGAATTACTCTGCACAGGTAAAAAGCTACAAGGTTGACTTCGGTGCACAATATACTTATGCTGTAGATAAGAAGAATGAGCTGACCTTGGGTCTTACTTACTCTCTTGGACATAATTTATGGACAGAGGCTGAGTGTAATTTGATTTCAACAAATTCACAAACAAGCGTTTCTGATACAACTCGTTATGTTGTATCAAACTCTCTTGAACTGCCTCATACTTTCGGAGTTGGTTTGATGTGGAATCATAATAACCGTCTGAAGTTCGGTGTTGACTATCAGTTGCAGAAGTGGGCTAAGCTAAAGTACCCACAATTAACCACAGTCAATGGTACAACAAGCTATAATCTCGTTGATGGACAATTCAATAATCGTCATAAGTTCACACTGGGTGGTGACTACTGCAAGGGCGAACGCTATCGTGGTTTCTTTAGTCGTATGCACTATCGAGCAGGTTTTAGCTATGCCAGTCCTTATCTAAAGATTAATGGTGTAGACGGTCCACGCGAGCTTTCTGCAAGCCTTGGAGTTGGTATTCCAATCCTCAATGCTTACAATAATCGCAGTATGTTGAATATCAGTGCAGAGTGGGTGAACCAGAGTGTTACGGGAATGATCAAGGAAAATATGTTCCGTATCAACGTTGGTTTCACATTTAATGAGCGCTGGTTTGCTAAGTTCAAGGTTGAATAATATGCGTTCAAGCCTTTATTCATTTTTTATTGGATTAGTATTATTTACAGCGAGCTATGCTATGGTTTCCTGTTCGGAGGAACGTGAGCATACCGCTCCTGCTATTCATGACCGTGACTCTGTGCCGGTTATGACTACATATGGTGTCAATACACTTATCTCAGATTCAGGCGTTATCAAATATCGTATTGTTACTGAGCGTTGGGAAATTAATGAGAATAGAAGACCTTCACGTTGGACTTTCAATAAAGGAATCCTACTTACTCAGTTTGATTTGAAGAAACATGTAGTGGGTTATATTCAATGTGACTCTGCTGTTTACTTTGATAAGGACCGTCGTTGGGAACTAAGAGGGCGTGTAAGAATCCTTACAGCGCAAGGGCTTAATTTCTATAGCAATGAACTCTATTGGGATGAGCGTAACCATGAGATGTGGTCATATTCTTATTCACACCTCAAGACACCTGATAAGGAATTGCAAGGAAACTGGTTCCATAGCGATGAGCAGATGACAAATTACGAGATACGACAGACAAAAGGGTGGGGCATCTTCTCTAATAATGAGTTTATGTCGCCTGCTGGTTCTCCTCCCTTTACGCCTATTGATACCACACGTGTTGATAGCATGAAAGGTCCTGTAGTTAAACAAAAGTAATAATTGTAGTTTGATAAAACTTAAATATTCTTCCCTACCATGTATAATCTCTCTTAAATAGATAGTTTCGTGTTGTTTTAAGCGTTAGTAAGTTTATCCTTACAATACTTACTTACAACAAGTTGTTTTTCTTTCATTAATCTATTGCATTGCAATTAGTGCTCCGCACCATTGATGCTAAGCCTTCGCACGACATGTGTGGGGCATCAACACAATCATAGAAGATGAGAAAATAGGTTCACAACTGTCATATATAGGAAGAGACTTATGGCTAACATGTACGGGAAATGTTTACCAAGTCGCACTAAATAGTAATAAGAAATTGGATATAAATTTAATTATAGGAATTATAATAACAATGGTACTCTCTGCATTCTTTTCAGGAATGGAGATTGCCTTTGTTGCAAGTAATCGTCTTCTTGCGGAGATGGATAAGGAGAAGAATGGTATTGCACAAAAGTGTCTAACCATCTATTATAATAATCCGAATGGTTTTGTATCTACGATGCTTGTAGGTAACAACATTGTTCTTGTTATCTATGGTATCTTCTTTGCTCAGATATTTGATACGACACTGTTTGCATCGTTTGATTCAGCAACACGTGTGATATTAGATACTTTAGCATCAACACTCGTCATTCTTTTTACAGGAGAGTTCTTACCTAAGACCTTGTTTAAGAGCAATCCTAACCGCTTACTTACCTTTTTTGCCCCATTGGCATATGTCTTTTTTATTATTCTTTGGCCTATTAGTCGCTTTGCAACCTTTCTTGCGCGAGTCCTTTTGCGTCTTGTTGGTGTAAAGGTGGATGAGAAAGAGTCTGATGGTACGTTTACGAGAGTAGACCTTGATCACCTCGTACAGAGTACTATTGAGAATGCTAAGAACGAAGATGAAATAGAAGACGAGGTAAAGATATTCCAAAATGCCTTGGAATTTCAAGATACGAAAGTGCGTGATTGCATGGTGCCACGTACTGAGATTAAGGCTGTTGAAGAGAATTGCTCGCTCGAAGAACTACAGCAAATGTTCATAGAAAGTGGTAACTCTAAGATAGTTGTTTATGAAGGGGATATCGATCATATAAAGGGTTATATTCACTCTTCAGAGATGTTCCGTTCTCCAAAGAACTGGAAAGACCATATCCGACAAATGCCGTTTGTGCCAGAGACGATGGCTGCACATAAACTTATGCAGGTTTTCCTTATCCAAAAGAAAAGCTTGGGTGTGGTTGTGGACGAGTTTGGCGGTACCAGTGGTATTGTTTCATTGGAAGACATCGTAGAAGAAATCTTCGGCGACATTGAGGACGAGCATGACAATACAAAGTATATTGCAAAGCAGATAAATGCTAACGAGTATGTCCTTTCGGCACGTTTGGAGATTGACAAGGTGAATGAAATGTTCAATCTTGATTTGCCAGAGAATGATGATTATATGACAGTCGGAGGCTTATTGTTACACGTCTATCAGAGTTTTCCAAAACTAAACGAAATTGTTACTGTTGGACAATATGAGTTTAAGATAATCAAGAAGACCATGACAAAAATAGAACTCGTACGGCTAAAAGTCAATAGTACAGAGTAATTTCTGAATGAAAAATTATGATACTTGCCCTTTTTTTTGTATTTTTGTGGGCAATTTGTCATATTGAATAGAATAATTAAAATCAAATAATAAATCTAAAATGGCAGCATTAGGAAAAATCAGAAGCAAAGGTGGCATACTGGTAGCAGCTATCGGTCTTGCCTTGTTTGCATTCTTAGCTGGAGATGCAGCTCGCTCGTGTGATGGAATCAAGGGCGAAGCGCGTCAGCAGATTGGAGAAATCTTGGGCAAAAAGATTAGTGTCCAGGATTATCAGAAGTTGATTGATGAGTATCAGTCTGCAATTAAGTTTACTATGCAGCGTGATAATCTCACCGATCAGGAACTTAATCAAGTAAAGGACCAAGTTTGGCAGCAGCTTGTAAGCAATCGTGTTATCGAGGTTGACGCTGAGAAGGTTGGTCTTACTGTAACAGAGAATGAGATTCAGAACGTATTGAATGAGGGTACTAATCCAATGTTGGTTCAGACTCCATTCGTGAACCAGCAGACTGGTCGTTTTGATGTAAATGCTCTAAAGCAGTTCTTTGATAGCTATAACAAGGCTAAGGCTGCAAAGTCTCCACAGGTAGAGCAGATGCAGGCTATCTATGACTATTGGCTCTTTGTAGAGAAGAATCTTCGTGCTCAGTTGCTCGGTCAGAAGTATCAGGCACTGCTCGCAAGTTGTGTTCTCTCAAACAAGGCTGAGGCTAAGATGGCTTTCAAGGATAATAACGAGGAAAGTCAGATTCAACTTGCTTCTTTGGCTTACAGCACTGTAAAAGATTCTGATGTTAAGATGACAGACGATGACCTCAAGGCTAAGTATGCAGAATTGAAGCCAGCTTTCCGCCAGAATGTTGAGACACGTGATATCAAGTTTGTTGACTTCCAGATTAAGGCAAGTGCTGCAGACCGCAGTCAGGTTGTTAAGGAGATGAACGACTTCCAAAAGCAACTTGCTTCTGCAGAAGATCCTGCTGCTGTTGTTAGCAAGAGTGGTTCTGAGATTCCTTATCTTGGTCTTCCTGTAAGTAACAAGGCTTATCAGCAGTATCCTGACATTGCATCAAAGATTGATTCACTTTCTGTAGGTACAACTGGTGTTGTTGAAAACGCTCAGGACAATACTTTAAATATCATCCGTGTACTTTCTAAGGCGCAGTTGGCAGACTCAATCCAGTTCCGTCAGATTAATATTGCAGCTGCAACTCCTGATGAGGCACGTGCTAAGGCAGACTCTATCCAGAAGGCATTGGCTGGTGGTGCTGATTTTGATGCACTTGCAAAGCGTTATGGTCAGACTGGTGAGAAGGTATGGTTTACTGGTCAGCAGTACGAGATGGCTCCAAGTATGAATCAAGACAATCGTACATTTATAAATGCTCTGCTCAATGGTGAGGTGAATGCAACGCAGAATCTTGCTCTTACGCAGGGTAACATTATCCTTCAGGTACTTGATAAGAAGGCCTTTACAACAAAGACAACTGCTGCTGTTATTAAGAAGGTCATAGACTTCTCTAAGGCTACACGCAGCAATGCTTACAATAAGTTCTCTGAGTTTGTTGCTAAGAGTTCTACTGTAGCTGACCTTGAGAAGAATGCTCCTAAGTCTGGTTATCAGGTTCAGTCACTCAATGACATCTCTACGGCTGAGCACTATGTTGGTGGTATTCCTGGTACACGTGATGCTTTGAAGTGGCTCTTCGAGGCTAAGCAGGGTGAGGTTTCACCTCTCTATGAGTGTGGTAATAATGATCACCTCTTGGTTATCGCTTTGACAGCTGTTCATCCACAGGGCTATCGTTCATGGGATGATGCACAGGTAAAGGAAATCCTCAAACGTGAGGTTATTAAAGATAAGAAGGCTGAGAAACTCATGGCTAAGCTCAAGGGTGTAAACTCTATTGCAGCAGCTCAGGCTAAGGGTGCTAAGGTTTCTTCTGTTAATCAGATTACATTTGCAGCTCCAGCATTCGTACAAGCAACTGGTTCTGTAGAGCCAGCTCTCTCTGGTGCAGTTGCGGGTACAGCAGCAGGCAAGTTCTCTAAGGCTCCTGTAAAGGGTAATGCTGGTGTTTATGTGTTCCAGGTAGTAAAGAAGTCTATGCGTGCAGGTTCTAAGTACGATGAGACTTTGGTAATGCAGCAGGCTGCTCAGGCAAATATGCAGTTGGTTGGTAACTTTATGCAGGATCTAATCCTTAAGGCAAAGGTTGTCGATAACCGCTACCTCTTCTTCTAAGAGATAACTACACCTTATATATATAAGACGGATGTACTATCAAAGTATATCCGTCTTTTTTCTTTATATAGCTTTTTTGTGGTTTTAACATGTTGAATATCGTGTTATAATAATTATTTCTTTGATGCTCTCATTTAAGCTAATCTTTATACATTTCCGCACATAATATTTTGAAATGTGCTTATAAATATGTATCTTTGCACACAGATTGAAATATTGTGCAATGGAAAAGATTCCGAGTTTTAATGAATTAATAGAGAAGAGTATCATCGAACATTGGGACCGTGATGCTCTAACAGATTATAAAGGCAAGACCCTTCAATATCATGATGTTGCAAGAAAGATTGAAAAGTTGCACATTATGTTTGAGGCAAGTGGTGTAAAACGTGGTGATAAGATAGCGCTATGTGGAAGAAACTCTTCTGCTTGGGCTGCTTCTTTCCTTGCAGTACTCACTTATGGTGCGGTAGCTGTGCCTATCTTGCATGAGTTTATGCCAGAGCAGATTCATAACATTGTCAATCACTCAGATGCAAAACTTCTTTTTGTAGGTGATGTCGTTGTGACTCAGATTGACGCCATGAAGATGCCAAACTTGGAGGGAATTATTTATATTCCAGATTACTCATTGGTAGTAAGTCGTACGGATAAGTTGACTTATGCACGTGAACATCTCAATGAGGAGTTTGGACGTCGTTACCCTAAGTACTTCCGTCCAGAGCATATACATTACTATCGTGAGCAGAGTCCAGACGAACTTGCTTTGATAAATTATACCAGTGGAACCACAGGTCGCTCTAAAGGTGTAATGCTTCCATACCGTTCTTTATGGAGCAATGCTGATTTTGCTAAGCATGTTTTAGGCCATGTAATTAAGCCCGGAGATAATGTTATCAGTATTCTTCCAATGGCTCACATGTATGGAATGGCATTCGAGTTTATCTATGAGTTTCTCTCAGGTGTTCACATTTACTATTTGACACGTATCCCTTCTCCTGCTATTATCTCTCAAGCACTTCAAGAAGTAAAGCCCGTTATTATGATTGCTGTACCTTTGGTAATTGAGAAGATTATTCGTAAGAAGGTATTCCCAAAGATTCAGAACAATCGTATGCGTCTTCTGCTGAATATGCCAGTAATTAATAAGAAGGTACGTGCAAAGATTCGTGAGCAGGTATATCAGGCCTTTGGTGGTAATCTTTACGAGATTATTATTGGTGGAGCAGCTCTCAATGGTGAAATCGAGAGTTTCTTACGTCGCATAGAGTTCCCATATACTGTAGGTTATGGTGCAACAGAATGTGGTCCAATTATCTGTTATCGTGATTGGAAGACTTTTAAGCAGGGCTCTTGTGGTCAGGCTGCTTTACACCAGGAAGTACGTATCAATAGTTCTGATCCAGTAAACGTACCAGGTGAAATCTTGACCAAGGGACCTAATGTTCTTCTTGGTTACTATAAGAATGAAGAAGATACAGGTCAGACGATTGACAAGGATGGTTGGTTCCATACCGGTGACCTTGGTTTGATGGATGAGGATGGTAACGTCTTTATTAAGGGACGTTCTAAGAATATGCTTCTTGGAAGTAATGGGCAAAATATCTACCCAGAGGAGATAGAGGATAAACTTAATTCTCTGCCTCTCGTAAGTGAATGTTTAGTTATTCAGAGTGGTGAAAAGCTTATTGCCTTAGTTCATCCTGATTATGACGAAGCTCAGAACTTAGGACTCAATGCGGATGACCTCAAGAATATTATGGAGGAAAACCGCACACAGTTGAATACAATTGTACCAGCTTACTGCAAGGTTGCTGAGATACGTATTCAAGAAGAGGAGTTTGAAAAGACACCAAAGAAGTCAATCAAGCGATTCTTATACACAGAATAATCTTTTATTCTATTAGAATATCGGGGATATAAATCCTCTTTTATCCAGCATTTTATGCAACTATGGGTAGAAGGGAATTTATGTCCCTCTTTTGTTTTTACCCTTTTGATAGATTGATTTATAGTTGAGGAAGTATAACTTTGCCCTTTATTATAGTAGTAACTATTCAGCGGTATCGATCAGTCTGTATTCTTTCCTCTGAAATCTTCGTATAAAGACCTATAAAAATGCTTATTTTTCTTGTGTATTTCAGATTTTCTTTGTACCTTTACGACTATGAAAGAGCAAGTTACGGACATATCAAAAGTATTACAAGACATGACAGAAGAGATGCGATTGTTGCGTGAAACTGTCAATCAGCAGTATGCCGAGATTATGAAATTGAACCGTAACATAAATGCTCTGAACCTCCAAATCCGTAAGAAAGATACGGAACTTACAAACTTACGGGAACGCTTAGCTAAATATGAAAACCCAGACAAGAACTCTAATAACAGCAGTACTCCGCCAAGCAAGGAGCGTATGAATGATGAGGTTATCAGAAGAACAAGAAGCCTCCGTAAGCCAAGTGGTAAGAAGCCGGGAGGACAAAAGGGGCATGATGGGCATAAGTTGTCTTGCTCTTCCATACCTGACGAGATAATCGATGAGGTACCCAACTATTGCACTCGTTGCGGAGAATCTTTATCAGATGCAGAACGTGTGCTTGATTATGTGACACAGGTTATTTCCATTCCAGAGTTGAAGCCCGTAATCAAGGAAATCCGACACTATGTGATGGTATGCAAGAACTGTGGTGAACGTATTCGGACGGCACCAAGAAGGCGGTCAAATAACGTGGTATATGCTTCAAGCGTAAAGACTTTAGTGGTTTATCTGAGTGTCGTGCAATTTCTTCCATACGGTCGTATAGCAAGTTTTTTGCGTGAGGTATTCAGTCTCACTCCAAGCGAAGGCTCGCTGGTGAACTGGGTGAATGAGGCAAAGAGAAATGCGCAACCTGTGATTGATAAGATTAAAGAATATATCAAGTCATCAGCAGTTGTTGGTTTCGATGAGAGCGGCTTGTACTGTAACAAAAGACTCGACTGGGCATGGATTGCACAGACTGTTTATTACACATTGCTTTTCCGTGCTGATGGAAGAGGATCGAAGGTATTAGCAGACAAATTTGGCGATAGCTTGGAACGAATGACTGCCGTTACCGACCGCCATAGCGCATACTTTGCACTCCATTTCCTCAACCATCAGGTATGCCTTGCTCACTTACTCCGCGAACTGCAATATCTCTCAGAGTTGAACACTGAGCAAGAGTGGTCTGGAAAAGTAACCAATCTGTTCCGTGAAGCTATTCACGAGCGAAATACCAATCCGAACGACGTTATAGACAAGGTGTCATGGACCCGACGTTTAGACAATCTGCTCAAACAGAGTATAGAGAAGCTTGGTAAAAAGTTTATTACGTTCAGAAAAGGCTTGGTCAAATGCAGAGATTACATTTTCAATTTCCTCGAAAATCCGATGATACCATTTGACAATAATGGAAGCGAAAGGGGAATACGCAAGCTAAAAATCAAACTGAAGAACTCCTGTACATTTCGTTCAGACTTCGGAGCAGACGCTTTCCTTGAACTTCATTCGATTGTAGAAACAGCGAAGAAGCACGACAAAACTCCATATAATGTGATTCAAGCCTTATTTAAGGTTTGATAAATTGATATGCACTGTATATATTGGTTATCGCTGAATAGTGACTTATAGTACGATAATAGTTAATAATGTAAAATAAATTCACATAGCCAATTTGTAAAGACCACCAAATAGCTTGCAATTAACGCCCTTTTGGCTTGCAAAAGGTGCCCTTTTGAAGTCTTATTAACGCCCTTTTGAAGGCTAACTAAGCACCTTTTAAAAGGCTATCTTGTAATGTTTTGAGTGTGAGTTGATTACAAAGGTGTGGTGTGAAGCTATTTTTACGTGTAAAATAGCATGTTGATTTGTGAATTTTGTAATGTTTTTTTCTTTCCTTCTAATATACACTCATCAGACTTATTTTAAGCTGATGAGATAGAATTAATCGGCTATGATTAACCCTGAACTTTAGAATGAAATATGCGATGGCAGACAAAACTATAACATTGTTAGCGATCTGCCAGTATCCCATAATAATCGTTTTGCCCAACGGAGAACAACCAATGCGCTGACAACGGCTACTGCTGAGTCAATCCAAGTAATGTTCCAAAACATGGCACAGAGTATTCCGATGATTGCTCCAATCTCTGTTAGAGCATCTGAAAGGACATGGAGGTAGGCTGCATGGCTATTGTAATCTGCTGTACCATGATGTCCATGAAGGATTGAAGCACTAATAGTGTTTGCTACCAAACCTATTCCTGCTGTTGTTAATGCCAATTCATAGTTGTGGATTTCTCCATGTGAAGATAATCGTTCTACTGCTTCTACGATAATAAAGATAGCTGTGAAAATCAGAAATATACCACTTGTGAAAGCAGCTAAGTTTAGTATCTTTTCTGTATCGTAATGGGTCGTACCCTTGTTTTGTAAGTAGCGTACCAACACGTAGGCTGCCCAATTGAGTCCGATAACCAATACGTGTGAACCCATGTGAACGCCATCTGCAAAGAGTGCCATTGAGTGGGAAGATAGTCCCACAACAATTTCAGCAAGCATAACACAGAAAGCGAAGACTACCACAAAGGCAGTACGTTTTTCTTGTGAAGAACGTTCTATCTTGTTTGACATTGTTTTCTTTAATTCCTAATGTATAGTTATATATGCTTATGAATCAAGATTCAGAAGCCATAACCCTTAATCTTTAGTTGTTTATAATTCCGAAATGTATGAAGGCATTTCGTATGCCGTCCTCATCTACACTTGTTGTGACATAGTCAGCCACAGCCTTTACTCCTTCATAGGCATTTCCCATTGCGACACCGATACCGGCTGTTTGGAGAATCGTCATGTCATTGCCACCATCACCGAAGGCAATACATTCTTCCAAACCGATACCGAGATGCTTTGACATCTGCTTCAATGCGTTCCCTTTGTCAGCTCCTTGTACAGTAATATCGGTGAAATTTGGATGCCAACGTGCTGATACACAGTGTGGCATTGATGAGGAAATAGCCTTCTCATCTTCTTCACTGAAGAAAGGTGTTAGCTGCAGAACGGGTTGGCTGAGCAGTGGCTCTACAGGTTTATTGATATCGATATTGTTAACACCTAAGTCTTGGACGAAAATCTCGTCAAAGATAGGTTTATGATTATGAAGTGCAACAACATCTCGGCCACATACTAAAACGGCATAGTCGCGACGGCTGGCATCCTCAATCATTGCGCGTACCTCGGTTTCGGGAATAGGCATCAAAGTGATATCTTCTTCGCCAACAAAGGAACGCGCACCATTAAAAGTAATATATCCATCAATAAGATGACGGATGGCATCAATGTTATTGATGATGGCTACAGGGCGTCCGGTGGAGATGAAAATCTTTACACCTTGTTCTTTTGCCTGCTCAATAGCCTTTATCGTAGATGCTGGAATCTGGTGCGTCTTAAAGGATACTAACGTACCATCTATGTCGAAGAATGCAGCTTTTATTGCCATGATGAATCACTTTTAGAGTACAAAGGTACAAAAATATCTTGTAATCAAGTGAATTTATAGCTATGCAGTCAGTCTAAATAAATTAAATACTGCTCCTTACGGCTCGTTCCTTATTTTTATTGTACCTTTGCACTCATGAGTAAAGGTAAGTTAAAGAAATTTGCAGAGATGGAAACGTTTAAGAACGTTTTCCAATATCCTTATGGCGTTATCAGTGAAGTTCCGTTTGAAATGAGAGGGCATTGGCGTGAACAGTATTTCCATAACGATAACCCGATTGTACTTGAGTTGGGATGTGGTAAGGGTGAATATACTGTTGGTTTGGCACGTGTTTACCCTAATATCAACTTTATTGGCGTTGATATTAAGGGGGCTCGTATCTATACAGGTGCTAAACAAGCTTTGGAAGAAGGGTTGGATAATGTAGCTTTCTTGCGTACCAGCATTGAGATTATCGACCGTTTCTTTAGCGAAGATGAGGTGCAAGAGATATGGCTTACCTTCTCGGATCCTCAGATGAAGAACGTGCATAAGCGTCTGACTTCTACCTTCTTCATGAATCGTTATCGTCGTTTCTTGATAGATGGTGGTATTGTTCATCTTAAGACGGATTCAAACTTCCTCTTTACATATACTACCTACATGGTTAATGTGAACCATTTGCCAGTTCTGTTCCGTACGGAAGACCTCTATGGTAATGAGTTAAGCGAGGGGAGGGTAGCTGAGAATCAGATGGATGAGAAGACACGTGAGATTCTTGGTATTCATACTTATTATGAGAATCAATGGATTGAACGTGGATTGAACATCAAGTATATGAAGTTCCAGTTACCAAGAGAAGGTGAACTGGTAGAGCCAGATGTTGAGATTGAACTTGATGATTACCGCTCATTTAAGCGCACGAAACGCAGTGGATTGACTACGAGTAAGTAGCGTTGTTCTGATGTTTGCGTGGTAGAAACATATATATATGAGTTTTGAATTGGATTAGTTTCACTATCCATTTCGTCTTTTTGACTTTTCTTACCCATATAGTTATCTATGGGTTTAAAGCATAAAAAAGACACTAACTTCTATTTTCTTCTTTTGAAAGAGACAGAAGTTAGTGTCTTTATTATTTTGTTTGTTTTATCTTTTCAAACTTATAATGTATGTCCATCAAGATAATCTTGAAGAACTGACTTATAACTATCTGAGATTGGAAGGATAGCATCACCGATTACAACGCGGAAACGATCAATGCCATCAATCTTCTTCATGTGTACGATGTAGGAACGATGAATGCGCATGAATTCAGGTTTAGGAAGTGACTCCTCAATCTTCTTCATGTTCATTAGACTCATGATTGGCTTATGGTCGTTAGCAAGATAAATCTTAACATAGTCCTTCAATCCTTCAATATAGAGGATGTCATCAAACATGATTTTAACCAGTTTGTACTCACTCTTCACAAAGATAAAGCGGTCGTTCGATGCATTCTCTGTCTGACGGGTACTTTGGAACCAGTCTAAAGCCCTGTTTGCACCTGCTAAGAAGTCATCATAGCTAATTGGCTTCATAAGATAATCAATTGCATTTGCCTTGTAACCATCTATAGCATATTGGCTGAATGCAGTTGTGAAAATAATCTTAGTTTCCTTTGGTAGAATCTTTGCAAACTCCAGTCCACTAAGTTCAGGCATCTGTATATCTAAGAATATGAGGTCAACCCTATTCTCACGGATGGCTTTTACGCCTTCTACAGCACTATTAAAAACACCAATTAAGTTCAAAAAGAGTGTTTTCTTAGCATAACTCGCAAGCAAGTCTGCTGCTAAAGGTTCGTCGTCAATGATTATACAGTTTAGTGTCATAAATGATAATTTTAGATGAATATGTATTTCTATTACGATCAAATCCCTTCTCCCATTTGTACTTACCAGGGTAAGCAAGCTCAAGACGGCGCTCTACTTGTTTGAGACCTATGCCGTGACCGTTCCTTTCTGCCTCTCCCTTTGGGTTGTTACTATTTTGTATGGAGAATATTATTTGCTCATTATTTGCATCTAACTTTATGTGAATAAAGTTCTTTTGCTCTGGATTAATACCATGTTTAAAGGCATTCTCTAACAATGAGATAAATATCATTGGCGCAACATGGATGTTACAATTAGATGGGATGTTACACTCGCGTTTGATTTCTACATTCTCTGGTATGCGTATCATCATCAAGTCGACATAATTGTGTAAGAACTCTACTTCTTCCTTCAGGCAGACGTAAGGCTGCTGGTTGTCATAGAGAATATGTCGTAACATCTTTGAAAGGTCGATAATTGCCTTCTGCGCCTTTTCTGTATCGAAAGCTGTCAGCGCGTAGATATTATTCATTGTGTTGAGCAAAAAGTGTGGGTTGACTTGCTGACGTAAGTTTACCAACTCAGCCTTTGTCATTGCTGTTTCTGCCTCACGCTTTTCCTTTTCAGCCTTTGACCAACGCTGTGCCATTAGTATCGATGTTGCAACACCAGCACAGATACTTAGGTTAAAGACATTGCGTATAATAAAAAAGATGTGTGGGTATACGTACTTGTCCTCTTTGTTTTCTACAAAGATTTGGTATGGATAAGTCGTCAGGTTTTGCTCACCTGAGATGTAGTATAACCATTCGTGCTGTGCAATAGATAAGAAAAGGATGAGCAGTGTATTGATTACCCAAAACTCTTTCTTCCGTCCCTTTAATAACATGGGGGCAAGTACAAAATAATTGGTATATGCAACTGCCATCATTGAAAGGGGAATGATATATATCGACAAGTCGTTTTGCCATGATGTATGTCCTTGCGGAGCGTACAAAATTGGTATGAGGAAAAGCGGAAGCCAAATGATAATTTGGTTCCAAAAGCTCTTAAATATGTCTGTTTGTTTCCTCATTTATTACTTTTATTTGTCTTTACAACTATATCTGCAAACAAAGGTAATAAAACTTTTTGTAAAATAAAATGTATTGACTGAATATGTGAGTTTTTTTTACATTAACCTATTGTTATATATATACAAAAGGTTTTTAATTAACTTATTTTTATAATAAAACAACCCTAAACAACACTAAAATAGCTTTCTTTACTCTATTTCCTACGTTGTTTAGGGTTGTTAGATGCTGTGATAATAAATATTTACAATATCTATTTTGTAAAGCTGTTTAAGCGTGCTATATATTTGCCAAGAATGTCAAACTCGAGGTTTACCACAGTGCCAATATTAATGTCAGCAAAATTGGTATTCTCTCGTGTGTAAGGAATGATGGCTACCTTAAAGCTGTTATCTGTAGGTTCGCAAACAGTCAGCGAGACGCCATTGACCGTAACTGACCCTTTATCAACAGTGAAATAGCCACGTTGTGCCATCTCTCGGTTGCACGGATATTCGAAGGTGAAATAGGTACTACCATCTGCATCTTCCATATTAACACACTTAGCTGTTTGATCAACGTGACCTTGTACGATGTGTCCATCTAATCTACCGTTCATAATCATTGAACGTTCTATATTCACACGATCCCCCACTTTGAGTAAGCCTAAGTTCGAGCGTTCAAGGGTTTCCTTCATGGCTGTCACCGTATAGGTATCGTCTTGGAAGCGAACGACCGTAAGGCACACTCCATTGTGTGCAATACTTTGGTCAATCTTCAATTCCTTTGTAAATGAACATTGAAAAGTGAAATGGATATTCTCCTGTTCATGTTCAATCCCTCTAAGGATTGCCATCTCTTCTACAATTCCTGAGAACATTGCTAAATTTCTTTTATTATCCCCTTTAAGAAAGCCTAAATGATGGTATAAGTATTGATAGATAATCTTTTATAACTTCACAGGCTACTTATAGGAGGTTAAGTTTTACATAATTACTATACGCTTGAATAATTGAAAAAGGTGGGGAATCACTTGGAAACCCCACCTCAATCCCTCTTCTTTAAAGAAATGGGAATTAGAAAAGTCGTATCGACGATGTGATGAAAAGTCCGAGTATCAATGATAAGAGAGCTCCTCGTCTTTGTAATCCACTGACCTTGCGGCTTAGTCGCTGAAATGCGATTTATGTGGCCCGCCATTAACAAAAGAAGTCATCTCGGGTTTTCTAATTTATTTGATGACTATCCCGATCGAATCGATACGACTAAATCTGTATCCTTTCTGCGTGCAAAGTTAGCATAAAGATTTTTATCCTCCAAACATTTTATACTTAAAAGTATTTACTTCTGGAGGTGAATCCCTTTGTTCTTTGTGTTGAAAGGAGCAGAAATGATAATGTTCTTTTGTGTATAACTTTAATAGTTTATTGGTTTTATAACCTTCTTTTGATAACAATTTGCCCTCGTCATGAGTACATATTTGCAGGTGTTTATCGCTCCACACCATTGGTGCTAAGCATCAACACGACATGTGCTAAGCCTCCGCACCACACGTGCTAAGTATCGGCACGTTGATTAAATGTGAGAAGAAAGGTTCATTATTGTCATTTTAGAGAATGAAACCAATATTCTTGTCTTTTTATAGGAGTGCATCTTGTAGAATTTCACTTAACGTAGGATGGATATGAATGATGTCTCGTATCTTATCCAGTTTAGCATCATAATTCATTAAAGCTGCAACTTCTTGAATAAGGTCGGCAGAGTGTGCGCCATAGCTGTGTGCGCCCAATATAGAGCCATCTTCAGCTATCAGCACCTTTATCATACCTTCAGTTTCTTCCATGCTTAAAGCCTTACCATTGGCGCGATAGAAGCCTTTTCGAGTAGAAAACTTTATTTCCTCAGCTTTACACTGGTCTTCAGTCTTACCCACGCAGGCTGCTTCTGGATATGTAAAGATTGCAGATGGCATGATATCAAGGCGGATATTATCGTCCTTTCCAAGAATATGATTGACAGCACGGAAGCCTTGGAAGGTTGCTGCATGCGCTAACATTTGGCGTGCATTGACGTCACCGATAGCATATACACCCTTCACATTTGTTTCCATATTGTCATTGACAACAATACCCTTTGCGTTTACTTCTATGCCAGTTGTTTCAATACCAATATTGTCGAAGTTAGCTTGACGACCGGTAGCAATCAATACAAGGTCGGTATCAATTCTATCTTCTTTACCCTTTTTATCGAATACAACGGTTGTATACTCTTGTCCACTCTCTGCAGGTGATAGGATTTGTTTTACGGCACTCTGCATGTAGAAGGTTACACCTCTTTTCTCTAATGTCTTCCTTAAGCGTTTAGCTATGTCGCTGTCAATAGGAGGGAGGCATTCCTTCATAAATTCAATAACTGTCACTTCACTACCGAAAGCTGAGAAAGCCGAGGCAAATTCCATTCCGATAACTCCTGCTCCAATGATTGTGAGACGGTTAGGAACTTTCGCAATAGAAAGTAATTCTGTGGATGTGACAATGTTTTGTGCTGTTTCAGACTGGCTCAAGAAGTCTTCTTCACTCATGAAAGGTGGCATCTTTGAACGTGATCCAGTCGCAATGATGATATGCTCAGCCTCTATTTGTTCGCCATTTACTTCAATAACATGGTCAGAAACAAATCGAGCCTCGCCTACAATAAAGTCTATACCAGGCTGACTAAGCAAAGTGCTTACGCCCTCTCTAAGTTGATTGATAACTCCTTCTTTCCTCTCCATTACCTTTGTAAAATCGAGCGGGGGAGTCGTTTCGTAAAGAGAAGAAGTCGTAAGGCGTAGCTCAGCATCATGTGCAAGGCATTTCGTAGGAATACAACCAGCATTCAGACAGGTTCCACCAGGCTGTGCTTTCTCAATGATAGTCACTTCCAAACCATTCTGAGCAGCATAGGAAGCGGTTCGGTAACCACCAGGTCCCGAACCGATTATTAATAGATTTGTCTTTTTCATATTCAATCTCTAATAGAGTTACTGTGGAGATATGCTATACATTCTCCTCTACGTCGTTGACAAGCTGACGATAAGTAAGGATTGGATGCTTAGCTGCAAGAACATCATCTACACGTCCAATAGGTGTGTTGTATGGTGCTCCCTTAACAAGCTCTGGGTTCTCAAGAGCCTCTTTAGCAATAGTATGCATCACCTCTATAAATCCATCAATAGTGTCCTTACTTTCAGTTTCAGTAGGCTCAATCATCATAGCCTCATGGAACAGAAGTGGGAAATATATTGTTGGAGCATGATAGCCATAATCGAGTAGGCGTTTGGCAACATCCATTGTTGTTACACCGGTACTCTTATCCTTCAAACCATCGAATACAAACTCGTGTTTACAAAGTGTGTCAATAGGAAGTTCGTAATCATCCTTTAAACATTCCTTGATATAGTTCGCATTTAGAGTTGCAAATGGTCCAACCTCCTTGAGATGCTTCTTGCCAAGTGTGAGAATATAAGTATAGGCACGAAGGATAACGAGGAAATTGCCGAGGTAACCGCTAATACGAATATTATCAGACGAGAACTCTCCTGTCGTATCTGGATTGTCAACAACAAAACCATCCTTTGTTTTCTTTACATGTGGCTTTGGAAGGAATGGAATTAGTTTCTCGGCGACACCGACAGGACCAGCACCAGGACCACCTCCACCATGTGGTGTAGAGAATGTCTTGTGTAGATTGAGGTGAATAACATCGAATCCCATGTCTCCAGGACGTGCTGCACCTAATAGTGGATTGAGGTTGGCACCATCATAATACAGCAGACCGCCACAGTCATGTATGAGCTTAGCAATCTCTGGAATATCTTTCTCAAAGAGACCTAAGGTGTTAGGATTGGTCATCATCATACCCGCAATGTCATCACCCAAGAGAGGTTTTAAGTCGTTGACATCAACAAGTCCTTCAGCTGTACTCTTTACTTCCACAATCTCTAAACCACAAACAGCAGCAGAGGCAGGGTTAGTACCATGAGCAGAGTCAGGTACGATAACTTTTGTTCGCTTTGTGTCACCACGCTGTTGATGGTAAGATGCTATGAGCATCAGACCTGTTAACTCGCCATGCGCACCAGCGTATGGGTTAAGTGTGACTTCTGCCATACCCGTAATAGAAGCAAGAGCACGTTGAATATTGTATTCAACCTCCAGTGCACCTTGGACTGTTTCAATAGGTTGGTGGGGGTGAAGGGCTGTAAAGCATGGCATTGAAGCTATCTCTTCGTTGATGACAGGATTGTACTTCATCGTACAAGACCCCAGAGGATAGAAACCATTATCAACGCCAAAGTTATTCTCACTATGATTAGTATAATGACGTACAACCGTCATCTCATCACATTCTGGTAGCTCTGCATCTTTCTCTCGTTTGCAGAAGTCGGGTAAAGGATGATGGCCAAAACGATTCTCAGGGAGGCTGTAAGCACGTCTTCCTGGATGTGACAACTCAAATATCAGATTGCCATATAGTTTATTATTCATTGTTGCGTAGATTTAGAAAAACTTTGTGTGACTATAATAATCCGACGAGTGTATCAATCTCCTCTTTTGTACGTTTCTCTGTAACGGCAATAAGGAGTTTGTCATCATCAACCTTGATACCTGGGAGAATGCCCTGTTTGATAGCCTTGTCGAAGAAGGTGTCGCGTTCCTTCATTTGAATAAGGAACTCATTAAAGAAAGGCTTGTTGTAAACAAGCTTAACTTTTCCTGTACTAAGGAGTTGTTCGCAAAGGTAATGTGCACCATCATAGCCTATCTGTGCTGCTTCCTTTATACCCTCTTTTCCCATCATACTCATGTAGATTGTAGCATAAAGCGCCATCAAACTCTGGTTAGAACAGATGTTTGAAGTTGCTTTCTGACGACGGATATGCTGTTCACGTGCTTGTAGCGTCAGTGCGAATACACGCTGTCCACGGCTATCGCATGTCTTACCCACGATACGACCAGGGAGCTTACGCATTAGCTTTTCAGTTGAACACATGTAGCCTGCGTATGGTCCACCAAATGCCATTGGAAGTCCAAGACTCTGAATATCGCCTATAGCAATGTCTGCACCCCATTCTCCTGGTGTCTTTAATAAAGCAAGGTCAGCTGCAACACTGTTAATAATGAACAGTGCCTTTTCTTCATGGCAAGTATCAGCAAAGCCTGTAAAGTCTTCAATAATACCATGTCGATTAGGCTGTTGTACGATAACTCCAGCCACACCACCTGCCTGCAATTGGTTCTTTAAGTCTTCGTGTGAAGTCTCTCCATCAACCGCCTTGATTGCCTTGAGCTTAATGCCATGAAAATGTGCGTAAGTCTTTAATACGCCAATGATATTCTTGCATAAAGTCTCAGAATATAATACAGTGTCAGCCTTCTTGGCATTATCAAAAGCTACCATCATAGCTTCAGCACTTGCTGTAGTGCCTTCATACATAGAAGCGTTGGCAATATCCATACCAGTAAGTTCAGCCATCATACTTTGGAACTCAAAGATATAATGGAGTGTTCCTTGTGATATTTCAGCTTGATAGGGGGTATATGATGTAAGAAACTCCGAACGACTGAGAAGATTCTGAATAACACTTGGCGCATAGTGGTCATATACACCTCCACCTGCGAAGCAAGTAAGTTTGTCATTCTTTTGTCCAAGTTTCTCAAAGAAAGCGCGTATTTCTAACTCGCTCATCGTCTCAGGAATATCATAATCTCCCTTGAAACGGATGCTCTCGGGTACTTCAGCATATAGGTCTTCAAGCTTCTTTATGCCAATACGGTCAAGCATCTGTTGTATATCCTCACCTGTGTGAGGTAAAAACTTATGAATCATTTGTTTAGGATTGAATAGGTTAGTAGTAGACTGATATAAATATAAATAAGCGTTTATAAGCGATGATAGGCTTTTCTATCATCACCTATTTGCACTTATAAACGCCCATATATTTATTTCGTAGAACTTTATTCTGCACAGAATTCTTCGTAAGCTTTAGCATCCATAAGATTCTTTAGCTCTGCAGTATCTGTAAGTTCAACTTTTATAATCCAGTTTTCGTATGCATCTTTATTGAGCAAGTCTGGTTCATCTTCCAATGCCTCATTAACTTCGATAACCTTACCTGAGACTGGAGACTTGAGGTCTGAAGCAGCCTTAACACTCTCGATAGCACCGAAATCTTCGTCTACTTCAATGTTATCGTCTACATCTGGCATATCAACATATACGATGTTACCTAAAGCGTGCTGTGCATAATCGGTAATACCAATATAGCCAACACTGCCAACTACTTTCACGAATTCATGTGACTCTGAATAATAGAGTCCTTCAATAACTTTTGCCATAATATTATTTTTTTGATTGTTTATTAGCTTTATAGATTTTATTTCTTATAGTGATTCTCATAGAATTTCTTCTTAACAACAGTGCCTGGGAAAGTCTTCTTGCGGATTTGGATCTCAAGTCTATCACCCAACTGAACGGAAGCTTCTACCAATGCGACAGCACAACTCTTATCAACAGAGATGAGGTGGTAGCCCGTGGTGACTTCACCAACTTCTACACCATCTTTCAGAACCTTGTATCCATGACGAGGAATAGCATTATCGTCTAACTCAATACCACGGAGACGCTGGCTGACACCTTCTGCCTTTTGTTTCAAAAGGGCTTCCTTTCCGATAAACTCTTCTTTATCAAACTTCACGAACATTGATAAACCAGCCATGACTGGAGTTATCTTATCAGAAAGTTCATTACCATATAGAGGCATTCCTACCTCAAAACGCAAGGTGTCTCGGCAGCCTAATCCACAAGGTTTTACGCCAGCTTCAATCAGTTTATCCCATATCTTTACGATATATTCTGGTGTGCCATAAACTTCAAAACCGTCTTCTCCAGTGTATCCTGTACGAGAAACGATAACCTCAGTACCATCTTGCTGAAGACGCTTTACCTCATAGAACTTCAATTCTTTGCAAGCAAGCCCGAGTACATCTTCTAACATGCTTTCAGCCTTTGGACCTTGAATTGCTAACTGACCATAAGCTTCGCTCTTGTTCTCAATAATAACATCGAAACCTTCTGCGTTCTGTTCAATCCATGCTATGTCCTTATCAATGTTGGAAGCATTGATTGTCATGAGGTACAAGTGGTCGTCAAGTTTACAAATACATGTGTCATCTACAACTCCACCATCAGGGTAGCAAATCATACCGTAAAGCACCTTACCCGCAGCAAGTCCGTTTACGTCATTTGTAAAGATATGGTTAATAAACTTGTCTGCTTCGGGACCTGATACTATAACCTCTCCCATGTGAGACACATCAAAAACTCCGCAATGTTCTCTTACTGCGTTATGCTCATCAATAATTCCTGTATATTGGATGGGCATGTCAAAGCCTGCAAAAGGAGTGATAAGTGCACCTAATGCTACGTGTTTGTCATATAGACATGTTCTTTTGTTTGTCATATTGTTTAGGTTTATAAGTTTGGTTCTTCGTTTGGTAGCTTGTAAGTATATGCTTAGGTAGACCTATTTGCAAAGTCTGCTTGCAAATATAGGAAAAAGCCGTGAAGAGGCAAAATAAAATATAATATTTTGATGTTAATAAAGTTAAAGTGTAAAAAAGTTCAATTATCTGTATCTCACATTAGGTTGATTTCGATATTTATTTGTATTTTTGCATTTCCCAGAATAAAAAGATGTATCAGTTTAATGAAGAAACTTCAACAATTATTTTTGTTATTAGCCTGCATATTGGTTTTGGCAGTTGCGGCTGTACAACGTGATGGAAAACTATTGGGTAATCGTGTGTTTAGTAATGATAACAAGGAAACAAAAACCAAGATAGATACCCTTCGTACATTAGATGATGGTAGGGTTGTTATCAATACCACTTATTTAGCAAAGGATGTAAAGGGCTTTGGAGGCACAGTTCCTTTAGATATTTATCTTAAGAAAGGGAAAGTACAGCAGGTAAAGGCATTACATAATTCTGAGACCCCCGAATTCTTCCAAGAAGCCAGTGAATTATTAAATCGTTGGAATGGTAAAACGACCGAGCAGGCGTTGGCTATGAAGGTTGACGGCGTAACTGGAGCCACTTACTCTTCAAATGCTATTATTGGAAATATGAAGGCTGGTTTACAGTATGCGGCTAAGAATGTGAAAGAGACTTCATTCTTAGATAGACTGGACTTACGAGCAAAGACGATAATTGGTTTTATTGTTGTTCTTATGGCAGCTATTATTCCTTTGTTTGTTAAGAACAAGCGTTATCGTGTCTTCCAGCTCTTATTGAACTTTGTGGTTTTAGGCTTATGGGGAGGAACATTCATTTCATGGTCTGTTCTTGTTGGCTTCATGTCTGGTGGTATGAATGTATGGATATCATTGATTCCTATCATTATGTTGATAACAGCCTTCATTTATCCCCTTTTTGGTAAGAAGAATTACTACTGTACGCATGTTTGTCCGTTAGGCTCTGTACAAGAGTTGGCGGGAATGATAAATCATAATAAGTTGAAGATGAGCAAACAGACTGTACAATATCTTGAACATTTCCGTAAACTATTGTTTTGGGTGTTGATGATCTTGATGCTTGCAGGTGTTTGGTCACAGTGGATGGATTATGAATTGTTTGTAGCTTTTATATTCAAATCAGCAGCTTGGGTAATTATTCTGATAGCTGTTGTGTTTATCTTGCTGTCATTCTTTGTACCACGTCCTTATTGTCGCTTTGTCTGTCCAATGGGAAGTCTATTAAAGTTGCCTACAACTAAGGTTACAAAGTGGGTGTAGTGTAGGAATAAAACAGCCCACATCCATCTTTAAGTAAATAGGTTGGGAGTATGTATCTGTTGAAAAAATATTGACATTAGATTACTAATTTCCCCCTTTGAATGGTCAAAAATCACTTCTGTTTGATACATTCGTAACCTACAGAGAATCAGATATTTGTAAAACGTGAAAGTAAAAGGTGCTTAATCGGACTTCAAAAGGGCGTTAGTAAGACCCCAAAAGGGCATCTTTTGCAAGCCTATTGGGCGTCTTTTAGAAGCTAAAAGAGCATGTTCTTAAAAATAGGGAGTAAAAAATTAGGACAAATGCTCTTATACCAATCTCTTTTCAAATGAGTAGGGGAGATGACGATGTGTTTTCCGTATATAAAATAAGGAGGAAAGATTAAGTTAATCTTTCCTCCTTATTCCTCATCTCCTTTCAGAAAGTTTATGGGTCTTTAGTAATTTGGAGTGATAAGGTTTACCTTATAATGTAAGGGCTTTAGTTTCTCACTATATGTTTTGGATGAATCAGTTTTATTTCTGTTCTTCTCCTTCCCAAAACTCCCAGCTTGCGAAAGCCTGTAGAAGAAGCATTTCAAGACCATTCTTTATAATAGCTCCACGCTCACGCCCTTTTGTCATAAATAAGGTTTCATCAGGGTTATAAAGTAGGTCGTAGAGTAGTGTATGGCTGTCCATAGCCTCGTATGGAAGCGACGGACACACCTCAGTATTGGGATACATGCCGAGTGGAGTACAGTTAACAATCACATTATACTCACGAATAATCTCAGGAGTTATTTCTTCGTAGGTTAAAACCTCAGCTCGTTTTGTACGTGATACGAACTTCGTTTCCAGTCCGAGCGACTTTAGCCCATAGTTGATAGCCTTTGATGCACCCCCAGTTCCGAGGATAAGCGCCTTCTTATGGTGGCGTTCAAGTAAAGGTTCAATACTACGTGTGAAGCCAATCACATCACTATTGAAGCCTTTAAGTATAGTTTTATTGCCTTTGTGGGTGACACGAATAACATTTACAGCACCAATAGCTTTAGCTTCTGGACTAAGACTATCAAGATAAGGAATTACCTGCTCCTTATATGGAATGGTCACATTCAGTCCACGTAATTGAGGATTAGCATCAACAACCTCTTTGAAATCCTCTATTGATGGAATTTCAAAGTTGATATATTGGGCATTGATGTGTTCGTTCTCGAATTTCTCATTGAAATAGCCAATAGAGAAAGAATGCCCTAATGGGTAGCCAATTAGTCCGTACTTGTCCATATCTTTACCTTGTTCTATAAATTATTTTATCCATCCGTTACATCGAACGATATTCTACTTACAAACAAACTTTCCTGTCACTTCTGTCATTCAAATCGGTTGCTTAATGCTCTGTATCACACTTGTTTAACTTGAAGTGTTAAATGTGACAGGAAAATGAAATCAAAACTATTATGATAATGTGTCTAATAATTTCTCTCTGTCATATTAGGTTTTGTAAGTCAATATCTCAGAAGAATCCTATTTCTCTGCAAAATACATTGTACAGATACCGAATGTCAACCGGCGGAAAGAGCTTTTCGCAAAGCCTGCTTTTTGGAATATCTCCATCATCTTTTCGCCTTGTGGGAAAGCCTCAACAGTCTTGTTAAGGTATTCATATGCACTTTTATCTTTTGAGATAAACTTAGCATAGTTCAGCAAGAATGTGTTAGAATAGATGCGGAAAAGTTGTTTCATAGGGAACTTAACAGGTGTTGTCAGTTCTACTATGCTTAGATGTCCGCCCCTCTTCAGTACACGACAAATCTCGGCAAGTCCTTTGTCGAGGTTCTGGAAGTTACGAATACCGAATGCAGCTGTCACAGCATCAAACGTATTGTCAGGAAAAGAAAGGTTAAGACAGTCTTCTTTCTGAAAAGAAATGACATCACTTAGTCCTGCAGCTTTTACCTTCTCACGACCGATAACCATCATACCTTCAGAAATATCTGCACCAATAAGATGTTCAGGCTTCAGCTCTTTAGCTGCAAGAATGGCAAAGTCGCCAGTACCTGTAGCAATGTCAAGCATCTGCTTTGGACGGAAAGGCTGCAACTGACGAATAGCTTTCTTACGCCACCCCTTATCAATATTTCCAGAAAGACGATGATTTAGGGTGTCATAAGTGGGTGCGATGTTATCAAACATCTCTTCTATTAGTTTTCCTTTCTCGCCATCGCCATCATAGGGCTTAATCTTTTCCTGCTCGTACATATTTGTTTAATTCATAATTCATAATTCATAATTCATAATTATGATTACTATTCTTTGATATGCTATTAGAGCATATTAGGTGTTAAGCACTGAATAGTTCTAATCAAAATTATGAATTTAGAATTATGAATTTAGTATTTATCAATTTACTTTCTTGAAGCTAAGTACTCCTTCACGTTCTTTTCGATACGTGCAGCAATATCACCATCTTCAACAGCCTTGTCAAACTTCTCGCCTGTGATATGCTCGTAGAGCTCGATATAACGATCGCTAACAGTCTCTGCATATTCATCTGTAATCTCAGGCATTGTCTGTCCAGGCTCATTCATAAAGTTGTGCTCAATAAGCCACTGACGAAGGAATTCCTTAGAAAGTTGCTTCTGAGGTTCACCCTTCTCAAGTTTCTCCTCGTAACCTTCTGCGTAGAAGTAGCGGCTTGAGTCTGGTGTGTGAATCTCATCAATGAGGTAGCACTGACCATCACGCTTGCCGAACTCATACTTTGTATCAACGAGTATCAAGCCCTGCTTTGCAGCAATCTCCTGACCACGTGCAAAGAGTTTACGTGTCCAGTCTTCGATAATTGCATAGTCTTCTGCAGAAACAATACCCTGCTCAATAATCTCTTCCTTAGAGATGTTCATGTCGTGACCTTCGTCAGCCTTAGTAGTTGGAGTTACGATTGGCTCTGGGAAACGCTCGTTCTCACGCATACCATCAGGGAGTTTTACGCCACAAATCTCGCGACATCCGTCCTTGTAGGCACGCCATGCAGAACCTGTAAGGATTGAACGGATAATCATTTCAACACGAAAGCCTTCACACTTCAGACCAACAGTTACCATTGGGTCAGGAGTAGCCAACTTCCAGTTAGGACAGATATCTGTTGTCAGGTCAAGGAACTTGGCAGCAATTTGGTTTAAAACCTGTCCTTTGAATGGTATTCCCTTTGGCAGTACAACGTCGAATGCAGAGATTCTGTCGGTAGCTACCATGACGATAAGATCGTCGTTGATGTCATACACATCACGTACTTTGCCGTGATACACACTTTTCTGTCCATCGAAATGGAATTCAGTTTTTGTTAATGCTTTCATTGTTTTTATGTTTATAGAGTCCTATCTCTTGTTAGCTTTATCGTGTGCTTCGTATGCGTTCACGATACGCGTAACCAATTTGTGTCTTACAATATCTTTCTTGTCAAGATTGATGACCGATATACCATCCACCCCATTTAGAATAGAAAGAGCTTCTTTCAATCCGCTTTTCTCGACATGGGGGAGGTCTATCTGCGTAAGGTCACCTGTAATAACCATCTTTGTATTCCAGCCCATTCGTGTTAAGAACATACGGATTTGTGCTGGTGTTGTGTTCTGTGCTTCATCAAGGATGACAACAGCATCGCTCAGTGTTCGGCCTCGCATGAATGCTAATGGAGCAATCTGAATGATATGCTTATCCATCATATCTTGTAGTTTGACAGCAGGGATCATATCCTCTAAAGCATCATAAAGTGGTTGAAGATATGGATCAATCTTATCCTTCATGTCACCCGGAAGGAAGCCAAGTTTCTCACCAGCTTCAACGGCTGGGCGTGATAAGATAATTTTCTTTGCAGCTTTCTCTTTGAGAGCCTTAACAGCCAAAGCAATACTGAGATAGGTCTTACCTGTTCCCGCTGGTCCAACTGCAAATATCATATCGTTTTTCTCGAAGGCATCAATCAGTTGCTGCTGATGTTCCGAACGACCTTTAATAGGTCTGCCCGATACAGAATAAACAAGGACGTCCTTTACCGCATCAGCTTTGGTCTTACGACCTTTCACGATATCAAGGATGTCCTCTTCTGTAATGGTGTTATACCGCTCCACATGCTTACGCATGGTTTCAATATCTTCTTCAATCTTTACCATCTCTTCCTCATCACCTAAGATGCGAATAACATTGTCTCTTGCAACAATTCTCAACTTAGGGAAGAGTGACTTTATCATTTGGAGGTGACCATTGCCAACCCCATAGAAGACTACTGGGTCTATATCTTCAAGAACTATATGCTTCTCTATCAATTTTTTCTACTTTATATTTGTTCGCAAAGTTACTATAAAATAATGATACTTACAAATTATTCTTAATTCATAATTCGCAATCAGCAAAAACTTATTACCTTTGTATCAATGAAACAAAAAAAGAAGATAACAAAGAATCGTTTTTTATTGGGCTTCATTGCTATAACTTTTCTTTTAGCCCTCATAAGGTTACTGTTTCCGTCTATCGCTCATGATAGGATGAAAGCATTATCCAAAGTTGATAGTGATAGCACGCATGTCATGGAAAAAGTTGACTCAGCTAAGATTAAAGCTCAATCAACTCCAAGTAATGTTAAGATGTCTCATTTCTTTACATCAGATGGTTCACAGAAGAAAAATAGAATCGTTGGTGTAAGAGATTATGAGGAGAGCTTCCCTGACTCACAGCCACAGCAACTTGAAGCTGCGTTGCGTTATGGTGTGAAGCCTGTTGCTGATCGTGCTGATGCTGAGAAGCGTAAGAGCGAGTTGGTATATGTTGGTAGTAATCCATATTATAATATGAAGAAGTTGAATAGTAGCATACCATATCTTGTGCCACGTGCTGCTATCTTACTTCAAGATATTGCCCGTAACTTTATGGATAGCTTGCAGACAAAGGGAGTTCCTATCAATAAACTTTTAGTTTCAAGCGTATTGAGAACAAAGGAAGATGTTGAGAAGCTTCGTCGGCATAATCATAATGCAACAGAGAATAGCTGCCACCTGTATGGTACAACCTTTGATATTGCTTACAATAAATATGTTTCAGTTACTCGTCCTGTGACAAATGATACTCTTAAATGGGTTTTAAGTGAAGTGCTTAACGACTTACGTTCACAAGGACGATGCTTCATAAAGCATGAGAAGCATCAGGGTTGTTTCCATATTACTGTAAGATAATTTAGTATTGAAAGCTGTCAAATCTTGAAATGCTTTTATAAAAAAAAGCCGTAGCAGTACAAGAAATAATCGTTGTGGCATTAATATAATCATCAGATTTTTTGGCTGTTAGAAAAAAAAGAAGTAATTTTGCAGTCGCTGTCACGAGATGACAGCATTAAATTCAAACCTTTAAAATATTTATTAAAGAATTATGGCAACAAAAATCAGATTGCAGCGCGGTGGTCGTAAGAACTATGCTTTCTACAGCATCGTAATCGCTGACGCTCGTGCACCACGTGATGGTAAGTTTACTGAGAAGATTGGTACTTATAACCCTAACACCAATCCAGCCACAGTATATTTGAATTTTGATCGTGCTCTTTACTGGGTTGAGACAGGTGCTCAGCCAACAGACACTGCTCGTAACATCCTTAAGGGTGAGGGCGTTTACATGATGAAGCACCTCCGTGGTGGTGTTAAGAAGGGCGCATTCGACGAGGCTGCATGCCAGCAGAAGTTTGATGCTTGGAAGCAGGCTAAGGTTGCAGCTACAGAGGCTGTTGAGAAGAAGGTAACCGACGCGAAGAAGGCTGCTGCTGCTCAGAACCTCGAGGCTGAGAAGAAGGTTAACGAGGCTATTGCTAAGAAGGTTGCAGACAAGAAGGCTGCTGCCGTTGCAGCACAGGCTGAGGCTGAGGCAGCACAGGCTGCTGAGGATACTACTTCTGAGGCTCCTGCAGAGGAGGCACCAGCAGAGGCATAACCCTCGCTCGCAATTAAAGCATAAGTCCATAGACTCTTCAAGAGTTTATGGACTTTTTTATTTGTGATAGATTCAAAAGTGTTACAATACGGTAAGCATTCCCACATAAATAAGTCATTCTTGTCTTACTAAATAAAGGTAATGATGTCCGATTTTTTCACATATCGATTTTGTAAAGACCACTAAACGGCTTGCTATAAACGCCTAATTGGCTTGCAAAAGATGCCCTTTTGAGGTCTAACTAACGCCCTTTTGGACCCTTGTTAAGCACCTTTTAAAAGCTCCCTCTGGTAACTATTTGATAACAAGTAACTTATGTAAGCGTTAAAATAACTCACTTTTAAGTCACTTCCCTGCCTTTTCTTCAATCTTTTTGTCAATATATTTCATTGCCTTGCGACTTTAAATATAACACAGATGCACGAAGGTAACGAGGGCTTTATTTAAAGATACGTAGCCCACAGTGACACCGACGAGGGAGGAATCAAAGGACCATAGCTGCAGTTTTTATTGGAAAAATAGATGATAAAGATATCAGAAACCTGTGTGGAACTTCTCTGTTGCTCTTTATACCATAGGTATTTCCGTGTATAGCTATTAGTCCTCTTTGCTCTCCGTGTACCTTATTATCTAAGGGTCTACTTTATCACTCCATATTTCGCAAGAACCGTCATAATGACTTGTTCTCCCCTTTTCAATAAATGTGTCGTTGAGGCTTGATTACCTTGCAATATGTTACTAATGTAGTTTCAACTTATTATGATGTGTCATTAAATCTACCTATACATACTCTTCTCCTTGTAGGAAGACTCGTTTTACGATAGGTGTTGTGTAAGCGTATGGGATAAATTCAATAGAAGGAATCGTATCTGTAATGAAGAAGTTAGCAACCTTTCCACGTGTTATAGAGCCATATTCCTTACTTAATCCCATTGCACATGCTCCATTCAAGGTTGCGGCGTTGATTGCTTCTGCTGGCATTAGGCGCATCTTGATACAGGCAAGAGAAATGATAAACTTCATATCTCCTGATGGAGTAGAGCCCGGGTTATAATCGCTTGCAAGGGCAAGTGGCAATCCTCGATCTATCATCTTTCGTCCTAAGGCAAAAGGTAGGTTAAGGAAGAAGGAGGTTCCTGGAAGTGCAGTAGGCATGGTTTTGCTGTTCTTTAGAATCTTTATTTCCTCTTCTGTCATACTCTCTAAGTGATCAACTGACAGTGCGTTATGCTCTACACCAACCTCTACACCACCAGATGATTCTAACTCGTCGGCATGAATCTTTGGTCGCATACCATATTCTGCACCAGCTTTTAGAATGTGTGCAGTCTCTTCTGGGGTAAAGAAACCTGTGTCACAGAAGACATCAATGAACTCTGCTAATTTCTCTGCACCCACAGCTGGTATCATTTCGTTGATAATCAAATCAACATAAGCATCTTGTCTACCTTTATATTCACGCGAAACAGCATGTGCACCAAGGAATGTTGCAACGACTTTCAGCTGTGTTGTCTCTTTGATACGACGGATAACACGGAGCATCTTTAGTTCATCTTCCATGTTAAGTCCATATCCACTTTTTATCTCTACACATCCAGTTCCTTTTCTAATAATCTCATCAACACGTTTCATCGCTTGTTGATAAAGATCTTCTTCACTCATTTCATGAAGGCGATCTGCTGAGTTAAGGATACCACCACCACGTTTAGCAATTTCTGCATAGCTAAGTCCACGAATCTTGTCAACAAACTCTTGCTCTCGACTACCAGCAAAGACAATGTGGGTATGAGAGTCACACCATGAAGGGAGAATTGTTCCTCCTTCTGCATCAACAATCTCCTCGTTCCCAAAAGCTGGTGGGCAATCACTCATCTTACCGTAATCAGCAAAATGTCCGTCCTCTATAATAAGGTAAGCATTGGGCAGCGTGTTTAGTTCTGTCATCTCTTTACCTTTAAGACATAGCTTTCCCTCATGCCCTATACCAGCAAGTAAGCCGATGTTTTTTACTATTAATCTTTTCATTTCAAGTGTTCCTATAATCTATGAAAGTGTGAGAATATGGGATGTTCAATAAGAAAGGGGTTATGTCAAAATTGTAGACAATCTTGATACAACCCCTTTATGACTTATTTATTTGCGTAAGAATTCAACAGACTTGGCGATGTGAGGTGCCATAAACTCGTCTGTGTCAATGAAAGGTACACTCTCACGATAAGCCTTATGGATAGCTTCTATCGTAGGAGAAGACTTTAACGGACGACGGAACTCAAGTGCTTGTGCAGCATTGAAAAGTTCGATAGCAAGTACACGCTCCGTATTCAATACAACCTGATAGAGCTTTGTTGCAGCATTGGCACCCATACTAACATGGTCTTCCTGCCCTTGCGAAGATGGAATACTGTCGACAGATGCAGGTGTACAATAAGTCTTACTCTGGCTAACAATAGATGCTGCTGTGTATTGTGGAATCATAAAACCACTGTTTACACCAGGTTTAGCTACAAGGAAACTTGGTAGATTGCGTGTTCCAGAAACGAGCTTATAGATACGACGTTCAGAGATATTGCTTAGTTCGCAGAGTGCGATAGCAAGGAAGTCCATTGGTTGTGCAATTGGTTCTCCGTGGAAGTTTCCTGCTGAGATAACAAGATCTTCATCAGGACAAACGGTTGGGTTATCAGTTGCAGCATTCACTTCAATATCTACGACAGACTTAACATAGGCAATGGTGTCCTTTGATGCGCCATGTACCTGTGGCATACAGCGGAATGAATAAGGGTCTTGTACGTTGACTTTAGGCTGTTTAATAAGCTCACTGCCTTCTAATAGTTCTCTTATACGTGCTGCAGTGTCAATCTGTCCCTTGTGATGACGAACAGCGTGAACAGCGTGTGTGAATGGTTCAATACGTCCATCGTAAGCCTCAAGAGACATTGTACCGATAACATCAGCCCACTCGCTCAAACGTTCACTTTGTAAGAGTGCCCATACAGCGAAGGCATTCATATTCTGAGTTCCATTGAGTAAGGCAAGTCCTTCTTTAGAAACGAGTTCGATAACCTCCCATTTCATCTTTTTAAGGATGGCAGCACCAGAGAAGATTTCGCCTTTGTATTCAACTTCACCCATACCGATAAGTGGTAGAGAAAGGTGAGCTAAAGGAACGAGGTCGCCTGATGCACCTAACGATCCTTGCATATATACAATAGGATAAATGTCGTTGTTGAAGAAGTCTATCAGTCGCTCGACGGTCTTCAGCTGACAGGCTGAGTAACCATAACTGAGCGACTGAATCTTGAGCAGCAACATTATCTTTACAATCTCATTCGGCACGCGGTCCCCTACACCACAAGCATGAGACATTACGAGGTTTTTCTGCAACTGTGAAAGACTATCCTTGTCGATGGATATCTTACATAGAGAACCGAAACCTGTTGTCACACCATAGATAGGAGTTTCTGATTCTTTAATCTTATTATCGAGATACTCTCTACAACGAATAATTCGTTGACGTGCATCTTCAGAAAGTTCAAGCTTTGTGCCATTCTTGATTATCTCACCAATCTGCTCAATAGACAGATGCTCGGCACTGATCTGATGAATTTTGTTCATAGTTTCTAAGGATTAGTATAATAGATTTAAATGATTAAAAAGCAGTATTTATAACATCATCATCAACGAAGTTAGGGAGAGTAACACAGAGTCCTGAGGTACGTTCCATCTCTCTTCGAATGGCATCAATAGAACCTGTGTTGCGTGCCCAACTACGACGTGCAATACCGTTGTTGACATCCCAAAGGAGCATCTGACGGATGTGACGGTCAGAGTCTTCACTACCATCAATCACCATTCCGAAGCCACCATTGATAACTTCTCCCCAGCCAACACCGCCACCATTGTGGATAGATACCCATGTTGCACCACGGAAAGAGTCGCCGATAACATTCTGTACAGCCATGTCAGCGCAGAACTGTGAGCCATCATATATATTAGATGTCTCACGGAAAGGAGAGTCTGTTCCCGACACATCATGGTGATCACGTCCTAAAACGATAGGTCGAGAGATTTCTCCCCTACGTATTGCTTCATTGAAAGCCAAGGCAATCTTGGTGCGTCCTTCCGAGTCAGCATAAAGGATACGGGCCTGAGAACCAACAACTAAATGGTTCTTTCCTGCTTCTTTTATCCAATGAATATTATCGTCAAGTTGACCGATAATATCTGGAGTTGCAGTCTTGCGTATTTCCTCTAATACCTCTGTTGCAATGTGATCGGATGTTTCTAAGTCCTTTGGATTACCTGATGAACAAACCCAGCGGAATGGTCCAAAGCCATAATCGAAGAACATTGGTCCCATAATATCTTGTACATAAGAAGGATAACGGAACTTACCGTCAGCCTTCATGATGTCCGCTCCCGCACGACTTGACTCTAAAAGGAAAGCATTTCCATAGTCGAAGAAGTACATACCTTTCGCTGTCAGCTTGTTAATAGCTGCCACCTGACGGCGTAAAGACTCCTGAACTTTCTCTTTAAAGAGCTGTGGTTCCTCTGCCATCATACGCTTAGACTCGTCCAAAGAAAGTCCTACAGGGTAATAGCCACCTGCCCATGGATTGTGGAGGGAGGTCTGATCACTTCCTAAGTCAACGTGTACATCTTCTGCTGCTAAGCGTTCCCAAAGGTCAACAACATTACCAACATAAGCCATAGAGACAGTTCGTTTCTCTTCAACAGCCTTCAATGCTGCAGGAATTAGTTCATCGAGTGAAGTATGCAGTTCGTCAACCCAACCTTGGTCATAACGTTTCTGTGCTGCTAATGGGTTGATTTCTGCTGTAATACTTACTACACCAGCTATGTTGCCAGCCTTAGGTTGAGCACCAGACATACCGCCTAAGCCAGAAGTAACGAAGAGCATACCTTTGATACTTGTCTCTCCAGCCTTCAATCGTTTACGTGCAGCATTTAGAACAGTAATGGTTGTGCCATGAACAATACCTTGTGGACCAATATACATATAGGAACCTGCGGTCATCTGTCCATACTGACTTACGCCCAAGGCATTATCTCGTTCCCAATCGTCAGGCTTAGAATAGTTTGGTATTACCATACCATTTGTTACCACTACACGAGGAGCATTCTTATGAGAAGGGAAGAGTCCGAGCGGATGACCAGAATACATCACCAATGTTTGTTCATCGGTCATCTCGCTCAAATACTTCATCACCAATCGATATTGTGCCCAATTCTGGAATACGGCACCATTACCACCGTATGTAATCAATTCATGAGGATGCTGTGCAACAGCCTTATCAAGGTTGTTCTGAATCATCATCATGATGGCTGCCGCTTGTTTAGAGTTATGAGGATATTCGTCGATAGGACGCGCATACATCTCATATGTAGGGCGAAAACGGTACATATAGATACGACCATATTGGCGTAACTCCTCCGCAAACTCTGGAGCTAATGCTGCATGAAACTTCTTTGGAAAATAACGCAGGGCATTGCGTAGTGCAAGTTTCTTCTCTTCTTGTGTGAGAATGTCCTTACGCTTTGGTGCGTGATTGATAGAAGGGTCGTATGCTTGTGGCTCAGGTAAAGTGTCAGCTATACCTGTGCGAATGTCTTTAATAAATTCTTCTTTTGTCATAGTTACTTAATAGATTTATTTTGGGTTGTAGTTATTTGATTTGCTTTCAAGCGTAAAGTGAAATTGTTAAAGCATATAGCTGTTTAGCTATCATTATATATCTATTATTTTAGAGATAGTTTAATCGGGCAGGCAAGGTATGCCTGCCCTTATTATTGATATATCATTAACTTCGTTAAGAGATAGTTAAAGTGTTGTATATCTCATTGTTTATAAGCTGTATAGCTCTTATAAAGTGAAGAAAAACATTATAGTTTAGCCTCAACTATCTTCATTATCTCTGCCTCAGCTTCATTAGCTTGAGCAATCAACTTGTTTGCCTCGGCAACTAAATGTTCTGCTTTTTCTTTGTCTTTCAAGCCAGAAGCATTAATCTTCACATTCAGACCTGCGCCGAGTACAGCAGCACGAGCTGCCAATACACCAACACCAGCATCTGAAACACTGTTAGGATTACCTTCTTCTGCCATAGCACGGCAAAGTTCAAATACCTTGTATGAAGCCTTCATCGTGTGCAAAGGAACTTCTGTTGCGAAGAGTGTTGCTTCTTGTATTGCTGTAGAGCGTGCAGCCTTTTCCTCATCGGTACCCTTAGGAAGTCCAAAGGCAGACATGATTCGGTTGAAAGCTTCTGTATCTTCATCAACGAGTATCATTAGTTCAGCTTGTATTGCTTGTCCCTTCTCAGCCCAGTTGCTGAACTCTTCCCAGCGTGCATCCCAACCTGCTTTATGGCTGGAGAGGTTGGCTACCATTGTACCTAAAGCAGCACCTAAAGCTCCCATATAAGCAGAGATAGTACCACCTCCAGGTGCTGGAGATTCACGTGAAGTCTCATTGGCAAACTCTTTGACAGTCAAGTCAATGAGTTTTGGAGTCTTATCGGCATCTTCCAACAGATATTCAATGACTTTCTCACGTGGGTTGAAAGGTTTCAAATCGTCTAAGCCCATTGACATAATGGCAATCTTGATGATGTCTTCTTCTGGAATACCTGTTGAACGTTGCTGCTTCTTTAGGAAATAAGTTCCAGCTTCAAGGAGTGTTCGTTTAGGAATAAGACCTACTATTTCAGTTCCAGTCACGCGTATTCCTCGGTTCTGTGCACAGCGACAAACCTCATCAAAGGCAATGTGGAGAGGTGTGATATTGATGTCAGTTATATTCATTGACACCTGTGCTATTCCATATTCATCAATGAACCAGCCAATAGCCTTTGTAGCTTTCAACGTACCGGGTTGCATGATGATTTCGCCCTTTTCGTCCTTCATTGGCTTACCCACAGGCGAACCACCTTCACGCATTGGACGCCCCTTTTCTCTTACATCAAATGCTATTGCATTGGCACGACGTGTAGAGGTTGTGTTGAGGTTGAAGTTTGTTGCTATCAAGAAATCGCGTGCACCGACTGCTGTACAGCCTGTTCGTGCTAACTGCTCATCCCATTCACGTGCACCATAATCAGGTGCCTCTGCTGCTTCTGACATACGCTGTGGAAGTCCTTCATACTCTCCCTTACGGCAAATAGCTAAGTTCTTACGTTCTGGAGTCTTGGCTGCAGCTTCATAACAGTAGCAAGGAACCTGTAGTTCATTAGCAATACGCTCTGCCAACTTACGTGCCAATGCTGCACATTCCTCTAAGGTGATACCAGCAACAGGGATAAGCGGACAAACATCTGTTGCACCCATACGAGGGTGAGCACCATGATGCTGTCGCATGTCAATAAGTTGCGCAGCCTTCTTAACACAACGGAAAGCAGCCTCTACAACTACTGATGGTTCGCCAACGAAGGTTACAACCGTACGATTGGTTGCTTCTCCGGGGTCAACATCCAGTAATTTAACGCCTTTAACGCGTTCCACTTCATCAGTAATCTGTTTGATTACATCTTTGTTTCGTCCTTCACTAAAATTAGGGACACACTCGATGATTTGTTTTTCTCGTGCCATATATAACAAATATAGATTTAAACAATGATAGTTTAGGTTTCGAGTGTAAAAATACAAATTAGTTTTTGTAATTCAAAACTTTTAATGCAAAACTATTTAAACAAACTTTAGTTACCTTCATTTGGCAAAGTAATGGAAGGTAATCGTATTAGAAATAGGTTTATAAATACAGTTATTAGGCATAGAAATAAGAGTGATTAGAAGGTGAAAAATGGTTTTTCTAAAATATAGAATGATAAAAAGCCATTATATAATAAGGTGTACAGAGCAATTCTAAGTTTCTTGCAGAAAGCTTAGAATCGCTCTATGCGATATTTCTTAAAACTCTAAATGTAAGTAGTAAACCTTATCACTTCAAACTACCGAAGTCGCCTTTTGTTAGAATTTTTCACATATCGTTTTTTAAAAGACCACCAAATGGCTTGCAATTAACGCCCTTTTAGCTTGCAAAAGATGCCCTTTTGAGGTCTTACTAACGCCCTTTTGGACCCTTACAAAGCACCTTTTCAGATCTATCTTTTCAACTGCTTGATAGCAAATAACTTACAAAGGTGATAAAAGAACTTGCTTTTAAGTTATTTCCCTATCTTTTCTTTGAATATTTTGTCAATATATTTTCTTAGTTTTTGGAGTCAAATCTCACGCGAAACCACGGGGGTTGAGGGAGTTTTTGTTTAACCTCAATCAGTCATTAGACCATAATAATGTATAATTCTTACAAGTGTATTGACTGATTTGGGTTTAAAGATACGTAGCCCACACTGGTTCCGACGATGTAGGAAGTAAAGGAGTATAACTGCAATGTTTCTTGGGAAGAATAAAGAGATATTCTTTTAGTCTAAACTATCGTCCTTCGTCAACGATAGGATATAGCTCAACAAACTCTCCTTGATGCTTTTCCCCATCATTAATAACCTCTGCAATCTTCTCACTAACAACATCTATCGAGTGAGAACCAGGTCCTGTATAATGATTATTTAAGTCGGTTGTTGTAGCACCAGGGTGAATATTGAAAATCTCAACAGGTATAATGTTCTTCTCAAATTCCATAGCCATAATGCTGGTCATTGCATTCTGTGCTGCTTTGCTGGCTACGTAAGCCATAGGATGCCAGTAAGGACTTACTTCAGATGGTACGGTTATGTTCACAATTCTTCCTTTGTTTGCAGAGAGTAATGGGGTAAGTGCCTTTGTCAAGTAGAATGTTCCGACATAGTTTACTTGTACGGTATCTATTACATCCTTTAGCTCAGACTCATAACTTGCTACTTCCATATCGCCAGGAATACCAGCATTGTTTACCAATAGTTCCAAGTCATGATATTTCTCTTTTACTTCTTTTGCTGTTTGCTCCAAAGAAGCATTGTCTGATAGATTGACGTATTGCCATCCAATCACGTCCACTCCCTCAGCTTTCAATGACTTCATCGCCTCCTCGGCACGCTCACTATTACGCGCACCAACGATTACCTGCCAGCCACTCTTGCCTAAAAACTTACAGATACCATAGCCAATGCCTTTGTTAGCACCTGTTACCAATACTTTTGCCATATTTGTTTTTCTATGTTTATCAGTGTGATATATTTGCTTGCAAAGATACATTATTTTATTGAGAGAATAATCTTTAATGCTGAGATATAATTACATAAAAGACTTTATTCTTTATATAATTTTAATGTGTGTGTTCCTTGCTTTGATCATCATATAGCTTTATCTCTTTCTTATACAGTTTTTTTTACGTACCTTTGCAGTGATAATTCGTCTATTTTTAATAATTAATCGTATAATCTAATGAAGTTATTTAGACCAATGGTGCTTGCTATGATGGCAGGACTTTTACTTTCTTCTTGTATTAAGGAAGAAGCATTAAATGCGGAAGCAGATATTACAGATGTTATGGTTGACGGTACAACACTGGTCCGTAAGCCTGTTATCACAAATAATGAAGTACTATTCTATGTCAATGGTTGGGAAGACTTAACTAACTTGGCTCCAATGTTTAAGCTCACTGAAGGTGCTAAGATTGAGCCTGAGAGTGGTACTAAGTTAAACTTTACACAGCCTCAGAGCTATACAGTGACCTCACAAGACGGTCAGTGGAAGAAGACTTATAAAGTGTCATTTGTAAGTAATGATGTTGCAACTGATTACCATTTTGAGACGCTTAAGGTTGATTCTACCAGTAAGTATCATACTTTCGTTGACAAGACGGATGATGGTAATCTTGCAGAGTGGGGCAGTGGTAACTCAGGTGTGTCATTCCTTATGGGTGATAGTAAGGCAACTGAATACCCAACAAGTCAAGCAGAAAATGGTTATGTGGGTAAGTGTCTGAAGCTGACAACTGTTAGTACGGGTTTCCTTGGTGCTATGTTCGGTGCCCCAATAGCAGCAGGTAATCTCTTTACAGGTGATTTCCAAATTGATATGGGTAACCCAGCAAAGTCAACTCACTTTGGTCGTCCATTCTACAAGATGCCTAAGGAGTTGATTGGCTACTATAAATATAAGGCTGGAGAGAAGTACCAAGATAAGGATAAGAAGGATATCAAAGGGCGTAAGGATAGTTTGGCAATTTACGCAGTACTCTTTGAAACAGGCGACGGAGTGGAGTATCTTGATGGTACCAATTCATTAACCAGTGACCATATTGTTCTCCTTGCACAGCTTAAGAATGCAAAGGAAACAGACGAATGGACACGTTTCTCTATCTCATTTGAGCCTGTAGCAGGTCGCACTGTAGACAGTGAGAAGTTGAAGAAGGGTAAGTATAGTCTTGCTATCATCATGTCTTCAAGTAAGGATGGTGCCTTCTTCAATGGCGCTGTTGGCAGTACGCTCTATGTGGATGAACTGAAGTTATACTCTGAGTAGTAGTTGTTTGGAGTTGACAAGTAACGAGTTTAATGGTTTGAGAGTTAACACAAAGATATTAAAGATAAAATAAGACAAATGAGACAACATATTATTGCAGTTGCAATCATGGCAATGAGCTGCGCAACGACAGCCTTTGCACAAACAGACCGTACTTCTTCACTAAGCAGTGCAGAACAAAATGGCTGGGAATATGAGGTAAAAGCTGGCGTAAATATTGGTGGTGCTTCTCCGCTTCCTATGCCTGTAGAAATCAGAGAGATAAGTAGTTATAGTCCAAAGTTCAATGGAACGTTAGAGGGAACAGTCACTAAATGGCTCGGTAAGGAGCAGAAGTGGGGTGTTTCTACTGGTTTGAAGTTTGAAGAAAAGGGTATGATAACTGGTGCAAACGTGAAAAACTATAGCATGGAAATTCTCAATGATGGTAGTCGTGTGGCTGGTTACTGGACGGGTTATGTAAAGACAAACTATAATACAACCCTCTTCACCATTCCTGTTATGGCAAACTATCGTTTCAATGATCGCTGGAAGGTGCGTGCAGGGCTTTACTCTTCTATCAAGTTAGATGGTCAGTTTACGGGTAACGTGAGTGATGGTTATCTGCGTGAAGGTACTCCAGTGGGTGAGAAACTTACTTTTGCTGATGGCAATACAGCGTCATATGATTTCTCATCTAACCTCCGTCACTTTCAGTGGGGTGGTCAGTTGGGTGCAACATGGCGTGCTTTCAATCACTTCACAGTCAATGCTGACCTTACATGGGCATTCAATAACATCTTTGAAAGTGATTTCAAGACGATTAGCTTCGGACTTTATCCAATCTATCTTAACCTCGGATTCGGATATCGTTTTTAAGGTTCTTCCGTTAAATGTGTATACTTTTCGTATAGCTTTAACGGAAAAAACGAAGTTGCTCATTAAATAAAAACATAGCAAAGACAGCCATCTGCCTATTTTATTATCAGTCCTCGACACGGAAAGTTATTTAATTTCAATACTTAAAAAAAATATAGATAAGATTTTGAAAGATTATTACATTTCTTTACTTAAACCTTCTTCAAAATCAAGCACAAAGCCTCTCAAAAAGCAACTTTGCAACCAACAGAGAATCAGATAGTTATAAAGTAGCAAAATAAAAGGTGCTTAATTGGGTTTCAAAAGGGCGTTAGTTAGCCTTCAAAAGGGCACCTTTTGGAAGCCAATTAGGCGTCTTTTAGAAGCTAAAAGAGCATGTTTTGGTTTTGAGTCGTTTGAAAATAATTTACAAAAACTAAAAGAATGGGAATAAGTGGTATTGTCTTAAGGAGAGTATAAGTCTTTATTCTATTTCAATCTATGCATTTAACAGAAGAACTATTCTTATTACTCTAAATGCGAAATAAGTAAAAAGGCTCAGTCGACAACATCTTCGTTTGTCTACTGAGCCTTTTCTTGTAGATGTATGTATATCGTTATCTTACGATACGTTCCAGTTCAACAGCCATTTCTTCTTGTAGCTCTTTTGCCTTTACAGCAGCAACTTCAGCAAAGTCGGTATCAGTGCTTGCGTAGATAATACCACGTGATGAGTTAACAAGTAGACCACAATCCTTTGTCATTCCATACTTACAAACCTCCTGCAAGCTACCACCTTGTGCACCAACACCTGGTACCAAGAGGAAATGTTCTGGTGCTATACGGCGGATATCCTCAAACATCTTTCCCTGTGTTGCACCTACAACGTACATGAGATTTTCGGTTGTTCCCCATTCCTGTGATTTCTTTAAAACCTTTTCAAAGAGGCGTTCGCCCTGCTTATCCTCTGTCAGCTGGAAGTCATGGCTACCTTTGTTACTTGTCAATGCGAGTAGGATAACCCACTTTCCGTCATACTCAAGGAAAGGTTTTACACTGTCTTCGCCCATGTATGGAGCAACAGTAACAGAATCAAGATTATACTCTTCGAAGAAAGTCTGGGCATACATCTTAGATGTGTTACCGATATCACCACGCTTAGCATCAGCAATGATAAAGTGGTTTGGATAGTTCTCCTTTATGTATTGAATGGTCTTTTCAAATGCCAACATACCCTTTAAGCCATAGCACTCATAAAAAGCGAGGTTGGGTTTGTAGGCAACACAATAAGGTGCTGTTGCATCAATGATTGCTTTGTTGAAAGCAAAGATAGGGTCATCCTCATTCTTCAAGTGCGCTGGTATCTTGTTGATATCAGTGTCAAGTCCCACACATAAGAATGTCTTCTTTGTGAAAATCTCGTTGATTAACTGTTGTCTGTTCATAAAGGTTATCTTTTTTAGAATTAATCAAAAGGGTATTTTTAATGACTAACTGTTGTATTTTCAAAGGCGTACGGTTCCTATGTCTGTAAGTAATGTTATATAACAAATACACGAACCGTACGTCCCTAAATTGTGATATCGCTTTTCTTGTAGTTACTTCTTATAGCTGCGAAGCTTTGTTCTCTTCTGTTAGAGGTTTAGAAGTTGCGCTGCGAACCTTCCATATACCTAATAGCAAGCCAACCATTGAAGCTACAAATGTTGCGATTAACATGGTGTTATCGGTTGAAACAGCAACTGAAATAGCAATGGCTGTACCTCCCACACATAGCAATGCACCGATAAGTGCTGATACGATAGCTACAATGAACTTCTTGTTGCGTGCAACTGGAGCAGTTGATGTTGCTGCTATTACGAACATAGTGTACTTAGCAAGCATAACAGTACTATTGCCGATTATGCTCACAATACCATCTTGAGCAAAGTTCGATAATATGAGTTTAACGATGAAACCATATCCAATTTGAATTACAAACATTGCAAGGAACGCTATTGGTAATACAAGTATCCATCTAAGTGCTGGGCTCAACGTTTTTACAAGTTGCAAGTCAAAGTTGTTGTCAATATCTAACTTGCTTTCTTTCTTAGCTTTAGTTTCGTTGCTCATATCTACTTAATATTAGTTGTTATAACTCTGTTTCCTTCAACTTCTCAGCATTCTCTGCAACGGTCAAAGCGTCAATCATGTCCTGAATTTCACCATTCATGAAGCCCTGTAAGTCGTGAGTAGTGAAGCCGATACGGTGGTCGGTAACACGGCCTTGTGGGTAGTTATATGTACGAATCTTAGCACTTCGGTCACCTGTTGAGACCAAAGTCTTACGTCGACTTGCGATATCATCAACATACTTCTGGTGCTCGTGGTCATAGATGTAAGTATAAAGACGGCTCAATGCACGCTCCTTATTCTTTGGCTGATCACGTGTCTCGGTACACTCGATAAGGATTTCTTCAACCTCACCAGTGTTAGGATTCTTCCATGGATAGCGCAGACGTACACCAGATTCAACCTTATTTACGTTCTGACCACCGGCACCACTGGAACGGAATGTATCCCACTTGATATCGCCTTCGTTGATATTTACTTCGAACTTATCAGCCTCTGGCAATACGGCTACTGTCGCAGCGGATGTGTGCATACGACCTTGTGTCTCGGTAGCAGGTACGCGCTGTACACGGTGAACACCTGACTCATACTTTAAGGTACCATAGACATTATCACCCTCAACGGCAAAGTCAATCTCTTTAAATCCACCTGCAGTACCCTCAGAAACGGAAGTGATAGAGAGCTTCCAGTCCTTCTTGTCGCAATAACGCTTGTACATATTAAAGAGGTCACCGGCAAAGAGCGCAGCTTCATCACCACCAGCACCACCGCGAATCTCCATCTGAACGTTCTTTGCGTCCTCTGGATCCTTTGGTACAAGTAGCAACTTGATTTCCTCTTCGAGTGCAGGTTGAAGTGCTTCGTTCTCAGATAACTCCTCACGTGCCATCTCTTTCATCTCCGCATCATTCTCATTGGTAATGATATCTTTTGCCTCTTTGATAGTGGTAAGACAGTTGATATAACGGCGACGAGCATCCATAATGTCGCCAAGATCCTTATATTCCTTTGTCAGTTTCACATAACGTGACTGATCTGCAATGACACTTGGGTCTGTTATAAGCGTTGATACTTCTTCATAACGAGCCTCAAGTCCGTCGAGTTTCTGTAATATACTGTTGTTATCTATCATAATCTTTTTGGGATTTTATTATATTTCTTCTGTAAATTCTTCTTCGTTAGTGGGAATATGTTTATCTATACAGTGTTTCTGTATCTCTCCATCTGACTTTGGAAATTTGTCACATATGTTTTCTAATGCGGCTTTAGATGCCGTAAAGTGCTTCTCGTCTGCAGTTAATGCAGCCTCAACTGATTTAATGAAATCTTTAAAGTTGGGGTTAATCTCGCACAGCTTACTAACCGTTTTAAAGTCTATTTGTCGGTCTTTTGCTTCTAACCAAATTTGACTCTCGTATGGATTAGCTTTTAATAGTATGAAACCAATACCAAAAGAATGATTAAGACGAGCAAGCTCATCTTTAAGGTCTTCATTGATTTCAAAAGCAACAAGGTATCCGTTATTAGCCCAACTCGAATTAGAAACGGCTTGAAAGAAACATTTCTTTAGTTCATAATCATTATCAATCTTGCGTTTTAATTCATATGAATATAGTCGTAAAGAATCTTTCTTGCTTATTGCCTTAAACAATGAATTACTGATAGTATTTGTTTGTTCAACAAACTTTGCTCCAATAATATCTGGATGTATCCACTTTTGGTGTTCATCATCTTTCTTAGATTTCTCATGGAAGATAGTCTTTGCCATAATTCCTTGATGCTGCAAAAAACAGCAAAGAAGAGGGTGAAGGTCTCGCTCATGAAATGTTACATCAGATATAGTAATCCTCTGAGTTTGTGAAGAAACACTATTTCCTATATTCTTAGAATATTCACTAAGGTAATAGCAATATACATTTTTCTCATTTTTAAAACGTCCAATGCGAGTATCTTTCTTCTTAGCCATTGTAACTAAACAGGCGGACACAGTTGCATCAGGTGTCTTAGCTTTAATGTTAAACTTAAAGATACCTTTATCTATGATATTTTGATAGACTTCCTTTGCTATTGCTCCTTTAGGAAAATCCTTTAAACTTATTAGTATGGCTTCCTTTATTGTCATGATAACTTAGTATTCAAATGTGCCAAACTCACTCTTAATAGTTAAGCTACGCTTGCCTTCTTCGATGTGTCCGACAATCTGTGCATCGATGTTGAACTCCTTACTGATGGCAATAACCTGCTCAGCAACCTCTGGACGAACATAGATTTCCATACGATGACCCATGTTGAATACCTGATACATCTCCTTCCAGTCTGTACCGCTACACTCCTTAATAGCACGGAAGAGTGGAGGAACTGGGAACATATTGTCTTTGATGACACGGCAGTTTTCATTTACAAAGTGCAGTACCTTAGTCTGTGCACCACCTGTACAATGTACCATACCATGAACCTCTGGACGCAACTCGTCCAACAATCGCTTGATGACTGGAGCATATGTACGAGTAGGAGAAAGTACTAATTCGCCTGCATTGATAGGACTTCCCTCAACAGCATCGGTCAACTTATACTTACCACTGTACACCAACTCTTCTGGTACAGCGTGGTCATAACTCTCTGGATAGTTCTCAGCAAGATATTTAGCAAATACATCATGACGCGCAGAAGTCAGACCATTGCTACCCATACCACCGTTATAGCGTGTCTCGTATGTAGCCTGACCAGTAGATGAAAGACCTACTATCACATCGCCTGGACGGATGTTTGCATTGTCAATAACATCCTCACGACGCATACGACAGGTAACAGTTGAGTCTACGATAATCGTACGAACAAGGTCACCAACATCAGCTGTTTCACCACCAGTAGGGTAGATTCCGATGCCCATCTTACGCATATCTGCCAAGAGTTCATCGGTACCATTGATGATGGCAGAGATAACCTCGCCCGGTACAAGCATCTTGTTGCGACCAATGGTTGAACTAACAAGGATGTTGTCTACTGCTCCTACACAGAGCAAGTCGTCTGTATTCATTACGATAGCATCCTGTGCAATGCCACGCCATACGCTTAAATCGCCCGTCTCCTTCCAATACATGTAAGCCAGTGCAGATTTTGTACCAGCACCATCGGCATGCATAATGTTGCAATACTCTGGGTCTCCGCCAAGAATATCGGGGATAACCTTACAGAAAGCCTGTGGGTAAAGACCTTTGTCAATGTTCTTGATGGCATTATGCACATCTTCCTTTGCAGCACTTACGCCGCGCATCATGTATCTGTTGTTCATATCTTAAAAGGAGTTTTCTTGTGCAAAGGTAGCTAATATTTGTTGATTATCAGCTGAATTAAAGCATAAATTTCTACTAAAAGAGGGCTTTTGTTACTTGAAAAATGGGTTGCCGACTTTTATAGTTGTTTTGAAGTTCTATCATAGATAGATATTAACTTGTTGCTCGCTTTGACGTGTTAGTGATTTAAGTTGGTAATGGGCAATATCTATTTTATAGGATTTTGCATGTTAAAGATAGTCTTATTTGTAAAGATAAATTCGTATATAAAAAACCAATAGATGCTCTTTTGGCTTTGAAAAGACGCCCTTTTGGCTTGCTAAAGATGCCCTTTTGAGGTCTTACTAACGCCCTTTAAGAAGCCAATTAAGCATCTTTTGAAATAGTGGTTTATAATGGTTTGATTATTAGTTGGTTACAGAGGTGGCGGTTAAGGTACTTTTAGGCTGTTATTTAAGATAAAATTAGGTTGTGTTTTGTAATAAAATTTCCTTTATGTGCGCCCATGCTTTAGTCATCTTTATTTGTGTTATTTCGTCCGAACGTGGCTAACAAAGTAGGCAACGTTCGGACAAAAGTATTTGATATAGTTCTTAGACGAGTTGTACTGAAGTCTGTTTCTTATGCTTTCAGCCCTTGTTTTTATAGACTACGCAATTTTTCTTCAGCGTTTTGTAGATCTTCTGGTGTATCAATACCGATGGTTTCAATATCCGTAAGACCTACCTTTATTTTATATCCGTTCTGTAACCAGCGTAGCTGTTCAAGACTTTCTGCTAACTCAAGTGAGGACTGTGGCAGACGACTTACTTCACGTAGCACTTCAGTACGGTAAGCATAAAGTCCGATGTGTTTGAGGAATGGAAAATGAGTGAGCCACTCTGCACTTTCTTTTCCACGTACAAAAGGAATGACTGAGCGAGAGAAATAAAGTGCATAACCATCATTGTCGAGTACAATCTTAGGTGAATTAGGATTCTCTACTGCCTCCATAGACTCAAAAGGTTTACCAAGTGTCGCTATCTGTGTGCGTGGATCGTCAAAACACTGCATGACAGTTTCAAGCTGACTTCTCTGTATGAAAGGTTCGTCACCCTGTATGTTGATAACGACATCAAAGTCTCCACCCACCTTGTCGAGGGCTTCGCAGATTCTGTCTGTGCCACTCTGATGGTCGGAACGAGTCATTATAGCCTTACCGCCAAACGCCTCTACGGCATCGTAGATACGCTGATCGTCTGTGGCAACAAATACATCTTCCATCACACTACTTACCTGTCTGTAAACATGTTCTATTACGGCTTTTCCTCCAAGTATTGCTAAAGGTTTACCAGGAAAGCGTGAAGAACTATAGCGAGCGGGGATAATTCCAATAAATTTCATACGTGTTTCTATCCGTTTAAAGTTTAATATACTGCTGGTTTATGTACCAGTATGCGCAAAAGTAGTAAATCTTTATTAAAAAGGCGATGACTTCCCGACATATTTCCTTTAAAATTATTAAATTTGTTGGCATGATGAAGGTTACATTGATTGGTGCTGGTAATCTTGCCACACAGTTAGGTAAGTCGTTGAAAAAGGCTGGTGTAATTATCAGTCAGGTATATAGTCGTACTGAAGATTCTGCCCGAACATTAGGTAAGTTGCTTGAGGCAGAGTGGTTAACAGATATAAAAGCACTTCGCGATGAGGCTGATATTTACATCTTTTCTGTGAAAGATAGTGTTCTCTGTGAGTTGATTTCAGAGGTCTGTAAGGGTAGGGGAGACAAACTTTTTCTCCATACAGCAGGCTCTATGTCAATGAGTTGTTTTGAGGGAAAAGTACTGCGTTATGGTGTATTCTATCCTATGCAGACGTTCTCTAAGACTAAGGATGTGGATTTTGAGCGTGTCCCAGTGTTCATTGAGGGCAATTCTATTGAGACAGAGGATATTATTAGAAGTTTTGCCAATATGCTTTCTAAACGTGTGATAACATTGTCTTCTGCAGATAGAAAGTATCTACATTTAGCTGCTGTTTGGGCTTGTAACTTTACAAATTACTGTTATACGGTGGCTTCAGACATTCTCGGTGAGCATGGTATTCCGTTCGATGTGATGTTGCCATTGATTAATGAAACAACAGAAAAGATACAGAAAATCAGTCCAAAGGAGGCACAGACGGGACCTGCAGTGCGTGGAGATAGGAATGTAATGAGTAAGCAGTTGGAGTTGATGAATGACAAAGAGGATTTGCAGAAACTTTATAAGATGCTTTCAAAGGGGATTAATCCGCTGGTGGATAATCTCACTTTAGACAAAAGATAGATTAATAATAAACTCTAATATATAGATGTAACTTGTTATAATATAATTATTTACAATCTAAATAGATTATACTTACTTATATGATAAACTACGATTTACAAAAGATAAAGGCTGTTGTCTTTGATGTTGATGGCGTATTGTCTGCTTCTACCATTCAGATGGATGAAAAGGGTGACCCACTACGTACGATTAATATTAAGGATGGTTATGCTATTCAGTTGGCTGTAAAGCATGGGCTACAGCTTGCGATTATGACTGGTGGACATAATGAGAACGTGCGTTCACGCTATGAATATCTTGGCGTTAAGGATGTTTATATTAGCTGCTCGATGAAGATACGCACATGGGAAGAGTTTCTTAAGAAGTATGATTTGAAAGAAGATGAAATCATATATGTTGGTGATGACATTCCTGATTACGAAGTGATGAAGCGTGCTGGTTGTCCTTGCTGTCCAAAGGATGCTTGTGCAGAAATCAAAGAGATATCAACCTACGTTAGTGATTGTAAGGGAGGATATGGTGTTGCACGTGATATTCTTGAACAGGTGATGAAGGCTCAAGGGAAATGGGTATTGAATGAAAAGGCTTTTGGCTGGTAAACTGTAATATAATGAAACATATAATACTTGCGAGTAATTCGCCGCGTCGTCGTGAACTTTTAGGTGGTTTGGACTTGGATTTTGAGGTAAAAGTACTGCCTGATATTGATGAGTCTTATCCTAATAATCTACCTGCCGCTGAAGTAGCTGGCTATATTTCTCGTGAGAAGGCAGCCCCCTATCGTACATTGATAGGGGAGGGCGACCTTGTCATTACGGCTGATACGGTGGTAATTGTTGGAGATGAGGTGCTTGGAAAGCCTAAGGATGCAGAGGATGCACGTCGTATGCTTCAGCTTATCAGTGGTAGAACGCATCAGGTTATTACGGGTGTTTGTTTGTTGACAATCGATAAGGAACATGCTTTCTCAGTGACTACTGATGTGACATTTAAGCAGCTTTTGGAAGATGAAATCGCCTATTACATAGAGCATTATAAGCCTTTCGATAAAGCAGGAGCTTATGGTATTCAAGAATGGATTGGCTATGTTGGAGTTACATCTATTAACGGTAGCTATTTTAATGTTATGGGATTGCCAGTGCAAAGACTGTGGGAAGAAATAAAGAAGTTTTAATATGAAGACGATACTTATCCTTGTTGGGAAAACGCAGAGTAAGATATTTAAGGTTGGTATAGATGATTATGTCAGTCGTATTGAGCATTATATGCCGTTTAGTATTACTACAATCCCAGAATTAAAAAATACGAAAAGCCTTTCAGAAGATCAACAAAAACAAAAGGAAGGTGAATTGATATTGAAAGAAATTCAGCCTTCTGATACGGTCGTATTGTTAGACGAACATGGTGCAGTTTTTCGTTCTGTTGAATATGCAAATTGGTTGAAACAAAAACAAAATACGGCTCGACGACTTATTTTTATCATTGGTGGACCCTATGGTTTCTCCCCAGATGTTTATGCACGTGCCAATGAAAAGATCTCATTGTCATGTATGACTTTTTCACATCAGATGGTCAGACTCATCTTCACAGAACAACTTTATCGTGCTTGCACAATTATTAAAGGTGAACCATATCACCATGAATAAATTCAATTTTGCTATCTTTATGCAACGTTTTTATGCCTAACACATATGGTGTTGATGATAAGCACCATATGTGCTGAGCATGAACACAAAACGTGTTTATTATTTTTAAGATAATGTTAGTTATGATAAATAGAGTTTATAAAACCCTATTTATTATTCTTTTTTAAGGTTGATTGGAATAAAAAAGAATTGCTATATATAAAGCCTCTATGACTTCATATATAGCAAGTAAGAATAAGCAAAAAGATTATTCGCCTAAAATCTCAGATGGTTTATTAACGAATATCGTGCCACCATGCTGTATTAAAAAATCTTTATCACGAAATCCCCAAAGCACACTGATGCATGGTAATCCGCAATTTTTGGCTGTTATTATATCTACATCACTGTCACCAATATATACAGCACCTTCCTTTGATGCTCCTAATTGTCGAAGAGCTTCCAATACTGTGTCTGGTGCAGGCTTCTTTCTGATTGTCTCGCGCTCTCCTATTGCCACCTTTATTGTGTCTGGAAAGAAATGCTTTGCGAGGTCTTGTGTTGCTGCATAGAACTTATTGCTTACAATCGCAAGTTTCTTACCACGACGTTTTAATTCGCGTAATAACTCTGGAATACCATCGTAAGGACTGGTTGTATCAAGATTATGTTCCAAATAATGTTCACGAAACTTGGCGTAAGTCTCCTCAAACTTAGGGTTATTAATACCATTAGGAATGGCACGTTCCATGAGTAGTTTTACTCCATTTCCCACAAACATACGTATTTCTTCTATTGTACGTTCAGGCATTCCGGCCCAACAAAGTGCATAGTTTGTACTTGCAGCCAAGTCGTTTAATGTACTTAGCAACGTACCATCTAAATCAAAGATATATGTATCAAATTCTTTCATTATCCTTTTGTTTACCTCAGACAAAAGTACACAATTATGCAGACAATAGCTTATCTTTTCTCTTAAATTTCAAAAAAGATATAATCAAAGTCGCATGTCATTGCTCGTTTTGTACTTTAAAATTGTACCTTTGCACTTCAGAATTATAAAGTAAAGACGATGGCAAAATCTAAAGGAAAGAACAAAGGGACAACGTCCCGTTGGATTATTGTTGCAATTTTTGCGATATTAGTAGGTGTAGCATACTTTCTTTTCTTCTCGGGAATGTCCCGTACAGGGAAAGAAAAATATGTTCTTATTGATGAGAACGATAATATAGACTCAGTATATGCTAAGCTTCAGCCAATCTCAACTCCTCAAGGTTTTTGGGTATTCAAGCAGCTTGCTGGAATTATGGGATATTCAAATCATATCCGTCCTGGTAGATTTACTGTTGGTTCTTCTGGTTCTCTTCAGACTTCACGTCATATTATTAATGGTCTTCAAGCCCCTGTGAAGATTACGATTAGGTCAGTAAGAACGATTGAAGATCTTGCCACTGATGTGAGCGAAAAGCTGATGTTCTCACGTTCAGAACTCCTTTCTCGTCTTAAGTCAAAAGAAACTTGTAAGAAGTATGGTTTTACTCCAGAAACCATCCCTGCAATGTTTATTCCTAATACATACGATTTCTATTGGAATACTTCAGTCGATAAGTTTCTCGATAAGATGAGTGAAGAGAACAAGAAGTTCTGGAACTTTGAACGTAAAGAGAAAGCGAAACAGGCTGGCTTTACTGAAAGTGAGATTGTTACGCTTGCAAGTATTGTTGACGAAGAAACCGATAATGAGGCAGAAATGCCAAAGATTGCAGGTATGTATATCAATCGTTTACACATGAATATGCCTTTGCAGGCTGATCCAACAATAAAGTTTGCTACAAAGAACTTTACTGCTCATCGTATCTATCAGAAGTGGCTTACGATTGATAATCCTTATAATACCTATAAATATCGCGGTCTTCCTCCTGGCCCAATACGTATTCCATCTGTGTCAGCTATTGATGCTGTATTGAATTATGTTCATCATGATTATATCTACATGTGTGCTAAGGAGGATTTTAGTGGTACACATAACTTTGCCAAGACATACGAAGAACATCAAGTGAATGCTGCTAAGTATGCTAAAGCATTGAATGAACATGGAATAAATTAAGGAGGAAATATAGTTTGTTTGACTATCTTCTCTTGAAGTTTTAATACTTATCTTATTATGTGCGATGCTTCCACACATATTGTGTTGAGGTCTCGCACATATCGTGTTGATGCCCCGCACATGTTGTGCGGATGGTAATAACCAACGAAAGCTGGGGCTATCAGTCTTACTAAAATTAGGCTTTCTCTATTATAATTTACCTATTGCTTGCCATAAGTTGTCTTTTGGCAGTGGTGATTCTATACATATCTTCTCCTTTGAAACAGGGTGAATGAATTCAACGCGATGGCTCAACAAACAAATACTACCATCTGGATTAGAACGCGGAGCACCATACTTCAAATCGCCTTTTATAGGGCAGTCCATGTTAGACAACTGACAACGAATTTGATGATGACGACCTGTCATCAGATTAATCTCTAATAGTGTGTAACGTTCTGACTGATTGATTACCTTATAATGTAAGATAGATTTCTTAGAAGTTGGTACTTGGTGATTATAAGCATAACTCTTATTCTGGCGTTCGTTACGTACAAGCCAGTCTGTTAATGTAGCCTCTGTCTCAAATGGTGGACGCGTAACAATAGCCCAATAAGTCTTATGCACCTCACCATTGCGGAACATATCGTTTAGTCTTGTAAGTGCTTTTGATGTTTTGGCAAAGACAACCAATCCTGCTACAGGACGGTCCAGTCTATGTACAACACCCAAAAATACATTCCCAGGTTTCTGATATTTCTCCTTTATCCATTGTTTGACAATCTCTGACAAAGGTTCATCACCAGTTTTATCACCTTGTACAATCTCGCCTGCCTCTTTGTAGACGATGATGATATGATTATCTTCGTAAAGTACTTCCATAGTAAGAAAAGCCTTATAGAGAGCTATAATAAAAGATTATCAGTAGTAACAATTATAGAGAAACAGCTTATATAAAATCTTCCTTTTTCGCTGTATGTGTTAGAAGAAAGGGCTAACTGCTTGTCGAATAAGTAAAGAAATTATAGAAGCAAACTAAATTCTCCCTCCCTACCCTTTCAGCATTGCTGTTAGGTGGGAGGGAAGAAACTTTACATATTCATACCACCATCAACCTGGATAACCTGACCTGTAACATAGCTTGACAGTTCAGAACCAAGATAAACAGCTGTATTAGCAATATCTTCAACAGTACCACCACGACGGAGAGGAATCTTTGAAGTCCATTCCTTACGGATATTGTCATCCAAAGCCTGTGTCATAGCTGTATCAATGAAGCCTGGAGCAATAGCATTGGCACGAATTCCCTTAGGGCCCATCTCCTGAGCTATACTCTTAGCCAGAGCAATCATACCTGCCTTTGAAGCTGAATAGTTAGCCTGACCAGCATTACCATGAACACCAACAACACTTGCCATGTTGATAATGCTACCACCACGCTGACGCATCATTACTGGTACACAAGCGTGAATGAAGTTGAAGGCACTCTTAAGGTTTACTGCAATAACTGCATCCCACTGCTGCTCAGTCATACGAAGCATAAGACCATCTTTCGTAATACCAGCATTATTGATGAGGATATCAATAGAACCGAATTCCTCCTTAACCAGCTTTACAACCTCTTCTGACTGTGCGAAGTCTGCTGCATTACTTGCATAACCCTTAGCTTTTACGCCAAAAGCAGCAATCTCTGCCTCTGTAGCCTTACCATTCTCGTCGATAACGAGGTCGGTGAATGCAACGTTTGCACCCTCCTCTGCAAACTTCAATGCGATAGCCTTACCAATACCACGTGCAGCACCTGTAATCAGGGCTGTCTTACCTTCCAATAATTTCATGTTGTTTTGATTTATATTGTTAGTTTATAAGTTTATAATAAGCAAACTGACTGAAATCACATGATAGAATGATGGTTTATTTCAGTCCACTTTTTCCTAATGCACCATACACAACCTTAGCCACAAGCGGACGTGAAGATTCCTCTGTTAGTCCATGACCTAATCGACCATAGATGAATGGTACTTCAAGTCCTTTGATACAATAGTGTGTGATGTCTGCTACAAGTTCAACGTTTTCAATATCAAAATCTCCGTCTTCCTTGGCATCAGAATAAACCTTACGGAAGAGTTCAATCTCGTCTTCATCGAAGTTCTTTCGCGCCTTCTCTACCATCCATATATTCCTAAAGAACTCTGCACGTAAATTACCATTACGCATAACAGTCTCTTTAATCATACTAAGATGAGTATAAATGAGTTCGATGATTTTATCCTGAGGGCTGATGTTTTTGGCAGCTACTTCGTCTAACTTGTCTGATAAACGCTCCAGCTCAGACTCAATAACAGCATAATACACATCGTCCTTGCTCTTAAAGTAAGTGTAGAGTGTGCGTCTACCTTTACCTGAAGCCTTGGCGATGTCGTTCATCGTTGTGTTGGCAATACCATTTTTTGCAAAAAGTTGGCGTGCTACATCAACAAGCTTTTGTCTGGTCTTTGATATTGACATACTCTTGTAATTATTCATTTAGTTACTTGCACATCGCAAATCTTATGTGCAAAATTATAGATTATATCCCATATTCGCAAATTTATACGGATAAAAGTTGTTCTTTTTTAATCTATTTATCTTTAATGTTGTTCTGTTTTACCTTAAGATAGTTCTTGGGAAGTATAATTAGCCTCAATCGAATAGTAGATAACAGCTCTGTTCTTCTTATTGATTATTATATAAGTTGTTGCTCTCCTATCCATATTTTGTAATGTGATTAACCCTCAACGCCAATCGTGCTGAGCATGAGCACCACTTGTGCTGGGCAACAACACGTTGCTTGAAAATGAAAAGAGAGATACTTTATTGTAGTTATATATAAGATAGAAAACTATAAGCACTAATGATAGAGTAAATGTTTAGCGTACAGCACTGAGTAATAGTTGGACTGATTTAAGGGCATAAAAATTATCCCTCGATTCACATCGAGGGATAACAACAACACAAACACAAAATAAAGCAGGATACACCTGCAATATTGTTTTTGCTTACTAATCTTGACTATTATTAATCGTAAAAAATGATTTCTACATAATTCCGTCTTCTCTAAGCTTCTCCTGCCATTTCCAAGCAGTTGCGAGAACGTCAGCCAATGGCGTGTCAGCTTTCCAACCCAATACTGTGTTGGCTTTGGTGCAATCGCCCCAGATCTTTTCGATATCGCCTTCACGACGTGGACCATACTTCCAGTTTACCTTAACACCCGTAGCTTTTTCAAAGGTTTCAACAATCTCCTTTGTAGAGTTACCACTACCTGTACCAATGTTGAAGTACTCAATCTTCTCTGTATCCTGGTCAAGTACGCGTGCCATAGCTGCAACGTGAGCCTTTGCCAAATCAACAACATAGATGTAGTCACGGATACAAGTACCATCAGGTGTGTTATAATCATTACCGAAGATGGTCAATTCCTTTCTGATACCCATAGCTGTCTGTGTAACAAAAGGAATCAAGTTATTTGGTACACCATTAGGTAACTCACCAATCAATGCTGATGGGTGTGCACCAATAGGATTAAAATATCTCAATACGATGCTCTTAATATCGGCACCGCTATTAATATAATCTAAGATAATTTGCTCGTTGATTTCCTTGGTATTACCGTATGGTGAAGTTGCTTTCTGATGTGGAGCATCCTCTGTAACAGGTAGGTTTTCAGGCTTTGGCTGACCATATACCGTACAAGAACTTGAGAAGATGATTCCCTTTACATTGTACTTTGGCATAAGTTCCAATAGATTCAACAATGAAACAATATTGTTTCTATAATACATCAAAGGAAGCTGTACACTCTCGCCTACCGCCTTAGAAGCTGCGAAATGAATAATACCTTCAATCTTAGGATATTTACGGAAGACATTTTCTGTAGCTTCACGATCACGAAGGTCAACCTGCTCAAAAGCTGGTCTAACGCCCGTTATTTTCTCAATACCATCTAAAACCTCAATTTTAGAGTTAGATAAATCGTCAACAATAACGACTTCATAACCAGCTTCTATCAGCTCTACACTTGTGTGTGAACCAATAAATCCAGTTCCTCCCGTAACAAGAATTGTTTGTTTCATTTTATATTGTTTTCCTTATTTAGGCTGTTTTATTTCAAATAGTTATGTTGCAAAGATAATGTTTTTTTTATAATCATCAAAAAAAGAGCGTAAAAAAATGTGTTCGTATATACAAAATCGAAAACTTTTTGTATATTTGCCGTTGTTATAAAATAAACATATACCAAGGACATGATAGGAACCGAACAGACCCAGCAACAAATTGAGCGCTTTTTGAAGAAAGTAGCACAGAAATTTACTGCTAATGATTGTGATATGCCAATGACAGATATTCATTTGCGTGTATCGCAAGATAGTGGTGATCTTATGGCTTTTGACGATAGCGATGATGAGATTACTCGCTGTGTCATCGACCAATGGATTGATAATAAGAGTGATAATTTTTATCAAGAAGCAGCATGTATCTTGCGTTCAGAAATTAATCGTATAAAGGATGTAATTGAGAATATGTCAATCATGAAGCCTTATAGTTTCATCCTTGAAGATGATGATAGGAATAATATTTCTGAGCTTTATCTTGTTGATGACGACATTGTTATTATAGGTGGTGATCTTATGCATGATTTAGATAAAGACCTCGATTGCTTCCTCAATGATTTATTGAATAAAGAAGAATGAGGAGATTAGGCTTTATATTCATCTATTGCTTAGCTTATCTTTTCCCCCTTTCTACCTCTGCTCAGCGACATGAAATCAATGACGAGAATATCCGTTCATTGCAGGTTGTTGCTAATCAGAAGTGGATGGATTTGCCTATTATGGTACTCAATGACGGAAAGATAAGTATAGATTTTGACGATCTTACGCATACTTATCGCCGTTTGACTTATCGGTTAGAGCATTGTGAAGCTGACTGGAAGCCTTCCGTCGGACTCTTTGAAAGCGATATTGTAGATGGTTTTATTGCTGGAAATACAATAGATGACATAAAGGAATCTACCCTTACGAATACACTTTATACACATTATCATTTAGATATTCCGAATGATAAGTGTCAACCAAAGTTGTCAGGCAATTATCGTCTATATGTCTATGATGATGATAGTAGTTCTGATTATCCTTTGCTAACTGCTTGCTTTATGCTTACAGAGCCTGCGGAGAGTTCTATGGGCGTTAGATTGAATATAACTACACAAACAGATCAGTCAATTAATCGTGAGCAGCAGCAGGCTGAGATGCTGATAGATTATGGTCCTTACACGGTAAGTAATCCACAGCAGCAGATTAAGACAGTAGTATTACAAAACCGTAATTGGCTTGATGCTCGTTGGAATAGTAAACCGCAGTATGTCATGCCAAATGGTTTACGATGGTCACACAACCAGGATTATATCTTTTGGGCGGGTAATGAATATAGGAAGTTTGAGATTCTATCTACCAATGTTGCCTCAATGGGCGTAGATAAAATTGGTTGGGACGGTAAGATTTTTCATGCCTATCTCTACCCTACTACTCCTTTCTTGAATTATCTGTATGATGAAGATGCTGATGGTGCATTCTTAATACGTAACTCGGATAATGTTGAGATAAATACAACGAGCGACTATATGCTGACTCATTTTCAGTTAAACGTATCTTCCCCCTACCCTTACAGAATATTTCTGAATGGTGATTGGACTTATGACCGTCTGCTTCCTGCTTACGAGATGACATATAATTCTGCTGGTGGATATTATGAGGCAGTAGTCCCTTTAAAGTTAGGTTATTATAATTATCAGTTCCTTGCTGTAGATGAGCAAGGTAGACTCTCGTCTTTTAGAGTTGACAATAGCCATTATCAAACCGAAAATAGCTATCAAGCCCTTATTTATTTCCGTCCACCAGGAGGACGTACCGATAAGTTTGTTGGCTATGCAAATGTTAGGTTTATCAAGAGATAAGGGATTATTCAGTTATCAAAGCATCGTGTTTTTATATTCTGAAAGTACATGATATTTTATATTTTCTTGTTTGAAAATATATTACATAATTTATTATCTTTACTCCCTAAAAGCATAAGATATGATGTCTTAAAATCATCTTTATAACTATCAGTAATCCAGCATATTATAAAACCATATTTTAAGAGGTGCTTAGTAAGGGTTCAAAAGGGAGTTAGTTAGCATCGAAAAGGGCATCTTTTGCAAGCCAATTGGGCGTTAATTCAAACGCAATAGAGCATCTTTTAAAAAGTAGGTTGTGAAAAAATAAGACAAAAGAGAGCTTTTGGGCAGTTGGGCGAAATTGTATATAAACAGAAAAAGTGTATCAAAAGGAAACAATGCTGTTTCATACTTTTGATACACTTTTTCTATTTTACTAATACTGTAAACTTACTGTTAGAAAAGAACAATAAGTTTCAATAATCTGATTTCATTAATCATTCATTGACAGCAGGAACTCCTCATTGTTCTCTGTACGTCTCATACGGTCGTGGATAGAGTTCATTGCCTCAATAGAATTCATATCAGCAATGTACTTACGGAGAATCCACATACGATCAAGTGTTGTACGATCCTGGAGGAGGTCATCACGACGTGTACTTGAAGCAACCAAGTTAACAGCTGGGAAGATACGCTTGTTACTCAAGCTACGGTCAAGCTGCAACTCCATGTTACCTGTTCCCTTGAACTCCTCGAAGATAACCTCATCCATCTTAGAACCAGTATCAATCAAGGCTGTTGCAATGATAGTCAAAGAACCACTACCCTCAATATTACGTGCAGCACCGAAGAAACGCTTTGGCTTCTGCAATGCATTGGCATCCACACCACCAGTCAATACCTTACCAGATGCTGGTGCTACAGTGTTGTAAGCACGTGCCAAACGGGTGATTGAGTCAAGGAAGATAACTACATCATGACCACATTCAACCATGCGTTTTGCCTTCTCCAATACGATACCGGCAATCTTGACGTGGCGTTCTGCGGGCTCATCAAATGTTGAAGCAATGACCTCAGCATTTACTGTGCGTGCCATATCGGTAACCTCCTCAGGACGCTCATCAATCAAGAGCATCATCAAGTAAGCCTCTGGATGGTTGGCTGCAATAGCATTTGCAATATCCTTCATCAAGATAGTCTTACCCGTCTTTGGCTGTGCAACAATCAATGCACGCTGTCCCTTACCGATTGGTGAGAAGAGATCTACAATACGTGTTGAAAGATTAGTTGTACGAGGATCGCCACAGAGTGTGAACTTCTCCTCTGGGAAGAGTGGTGTAAGATGCTCGAAAGGTATACGGTCACGTACCTCAGAAGGCTTACGACCATTAATCTTGTCAATGCTTGTCAGTGGGAAATACTTCTCCCCCTCATGTGGTGGACGTACGTGGCATTCTACAACATCACCTGTCTTCAGACCATATTGCTTAATCTGATTGTTTGCAATATATACATCATCAGGTGATGATAAGTAATTATAATCGCTTGAACGCAGGAAGCCATAACCATCAGGCATTACCTCAAGAACACCGTTTGCCTTGATAAGATCAGAGAAATCATAGTTCGCATTGTTTGCAACTGGAGCATTATCATAGACCGGAGTTGACGGCAACTGAGCAGGAGTTGTAGGCTGATCAAACATATCATAGTTTGGAACAATACCCTGATCTTCAATTGGTAGGTCAACAACTGGAATGAAATCTGTACCATCTCCTGGGTCACCTGCCCATACACCATCAGGTAATACAGAGTAACCAGCTGGTTCCATATTCATATTATGTGCGTTAACCTTCTCCTGAAGGCGTGCCAATAATTCTTCTTTACCTTCACTCTCTTCCTGCTGTGGTACGTTAGAGAACTGATCTTCTGGGATGAAATCCTCTGGAGCAGATGGCTTTACATTCTCTATTGGAGCCTCCTCTACAGGCTCTTCAACCTGCTGTGCTTCTTCAGCTTTTGCCTTTATAGCAGCTTCTGCAGCCGCAATAGCCTCTAATTCAGCCTTAGATTTACGACCACGATGCTTTGGAATAGATGCTAATATTTCTTCTGGAGATTTCTCTTCAGTCTTATCGTCCTTTGTTTCAGGTAACTCTTTGAATAATGAAGGCTGACTTGTTGCCGTGTTTTTATTCTTCTGTACGTCGAAGTTTTCCCCTTCTTCACCATGTACCGAATAAACCCTGTCGGTATCTTTTCGTGCTATTCTGGTACGCTTACGCTTTGATTCTAAGGGATGTGCTGTACCTGCCTCTTCTGCCTGACGGTCAAGGATAGCATAAACGAGCTTATCCTTATCATCTCCAGGTGAGTAAACAGCACCAGTACTCTGAGCAATAGCTTCAAGTTCAGAAACTTCTTTCTCTAATAATTCTTCTTTGCTTAACATATAAATATGTATGGGAAATTACATTTGATAGTGTCGACGTTTCATAAGGTGAAACATCATTAAATGTGTCTTTTGTGGCGCAAAGGTATAATTTTTATTTGAACCTTACAAGATTTCTCTTATCTTTTTTTGATATTATTCTGTGGATGAACAGGATATAATAGGGTTCTTCCGTTAAATGTGTGGACACTTTTCGTATTGCTTTAATGGAAGAACCATAGCCATTCATTAAATAAAAATTTGGCTAAGATAGTCAACATTCTATCCTATTATCATCCTCTGACATTGAAATTCATTTCTTTTTAGACTTCGAAAATATGCAGATAAGGGTTTGAAAAATAATTACATAATTTCAAAGAAAACATTTATAACTAACGGCAAAAACACATATAAGAAGTAGGTTTGCAATCAACAGAGAATCAAGTAGTTACCAAGTAGTAAAATAAAAGGTGCTTAATTGGACTTCAAAAGGGCGTTAGTAAGGGTCTTAAAGGGCACCTTTTGCAAGTCAATTGGGCGTCTTTTAGCACCCAAAAGAGCATGTCTTGGTTTTGAAGAGTATGAAAATAGTTTACAAACCTCAATTAATAAGGGAATACGTTATTTGTAGAAGACAGATAAACATCGCACCAAATTATGTTTATCATGGGTCGAGAAGTAGTGTCTGTATGTCAAATGATTAATATCCTAACATTCATGGATAATAAGATTCCCAACCTTTAGAAATCAGTTTTCTAAGGGTTGGGAATAATTGAGTTTATCGTGAACGAAACTAAGTTTTGTACTTATGATGCTTATTAATGGCGCTCATAATGTTTATTGATGCTGCTCACGCAGAAGATCGTTGACAGTCTTTACAGGGTTGAAAGTGGCGAGTGGTACTTCTACAAAGACTGTATTCCAATCGCTCATAGCACCATTCCACAAGCCCGGAAGTTCCAATGCCTTAAGCTCACGACCATTCTTTGACTTTGAACTGATGAAGCCTGTTGACTTATCTACATACTTTGTCAAGTCAAAAGCATTGCCTTTGTAATCTTTGATAGCGCAAACAAGATCAACAGGATTGAAGTGTGTACCTTCTGTAAACATCTTCATAGATGCTTCGTTGTTCTTGTCAATCTGAGAACTCTCAAGAATCTGAAGGCTGACAGTACCATCTTGATTATAAGCAAGGAACGGACCGCCGCCTGGTTCACCAACGTTCTTAACCATACCGCATACACGCATTGGACGATTTAACTTCCTATGTAAGTAATCTGCCAGTGCTATATCATTCAAAGAAGCCACATCATGCTTCTCACAAAAGAGGTCATTCTGTAAGAAATCAAGCATCTCTTCGAGTTCTGAATGTGTGCAATTACCTTCCTCCAGTTTGTGAAGATAAGCAAAAGCACGCTCTTGTAAGGTTACAAGTTTACCTGCAATAATCATCTTCCAACTGATGGTTTCTTCCTTCAATCGGTCTGGTACCACATTATCTATATTCTTAATGAATACAATTTCAGCATCCAAATCATTTAAATTCTCTATCAATGCGCCATGACCGGCTGGACGGAACAATAGTGAGCCGTCCTCATTGCGGAAAGCAGTATTGTCAAGATTTACAGCAATTGTATCCGTACTTGGTTTCTGTTCAGAGAAAGAAATATCAAAGTTTACACCGAATTTACCTTCAAATTTAGCCTGCTTGTCGGCAACCTTCTGTTTGAAGAAGGCTAAGTGTTCGTGTGATACGGTGAAATGTACGTGTGCTTGCTTGTTACTTTCCGTATACCGAGCTGCTTCAACCAAATGTTCTTCCATTGGGGTACGTGCTCCATCGTCATAAGAATGGAACAACAGCAACCCCTTAGGTAGCTGTCCGTAATTCAATCCTTCCCTATTTAATAATGTAGCAACGACAGCTTTGTATCGTCCTTCAGCTATCAACGCGTCGATAGTCTTACCTTCTAACTGCTGACATTTGGCTGATAACGCCTCGTAGAACGCAAAGTGGTGAATATTTGAGAAGAACTCCTTTTCAAAATCACTAACTGGTGCCTCGTTATTTCCTTTGAGGAATGCAAAAAGGTCTTTGAACATGCGGCTGGCTGCACCAGAAGCTGGAACAAACTTGACAACTTTATGCCCATGAGTTTGATAATTCTGCCATGCTTTGCAAGCAGCCTCACAAGCATTCTTATCGAGTACCGTAAGACCTTTCTTTGGTGTTGCAGCACCTTCAAGCTTCAAGTAAGGAAAGCCTCTTATGAAGTCTTCCAACTGTCTATTAATCTGTTCCTCACTTATTCCTTTGTCATGAATCTGTTTTAGGTCTTCTTTCTTCAACATAATGGTAAGGTATTAAAAAGATTGTATTTTAACTGCAAAAATAACGAATTAAACCGAAAGAAAAGAACTATTTGACACATTTGTTTCTAATTATATCGAAATTCTTTGTATCTTTGCCTTTGGAAAATAGAATATATTATGCCTATGGAAGAGAAATTCATTTATACGGATAAGGAAAGAGAATTATCTGAACAGATATTCGAAAGTCTGAAGAAGCCACTTGGGGAAACGTTTTATGAGAATGATCTTCCTAAATTGCGCGAACATTTGGATAAGATAATATCAGAGAATAGCATACAACGCAATGTCTTTGGCTTGAATCCTATTCTTTGTTCACTACAGACTGCAGTCATTGCAGTTAAGGACATTGGTTTGAATCGTGAGTCTGTCATTTCGATTTTGCTCTATCAAAGTGTTCAAACAGGAATCCTTTCACTTGATGAGATAAGCAAGTTGTATGGTGATGGTGCTTCGAAGATTATCCATGGGCTTATACGTATTCAGACACTTTATAAGAAAACGCCAGTTATCGAGAGTGAAAACTTCCGAAATCTTCTGTTATCTTTTGCAGAAGACATGCGTGTTATCTTGATTATGATAGCTGATCGTGTTAATCTTATGCGTCAGATTCGTGACGTTGAGAATAAGGAAGCGCAACGAAAAGTGTCTGAAGAGGCAAGTTATCTTTATGCTCCTTTGGCACATAAGTTAGGTTTATACCAGCTAAAGAGTGAGTTAGAGGACCTTTCTTTGAAATACCTTGAGCATGATGCTTACTATCATATAAAAGATAAGTTGAATGCAACCAAGAAGGTGCGTGATGCTTATATCAGTAGCTTTATCACTCCTGTTAGTGAGCAACTTAAAGCAGCAGGACTTAAGTTTCATATTAAAGGTCGCACGAAGTCAATCCATTCTATCTGGCAGAAGATGAAGAAGCAGAAGTGTGGCTTTGAAGGTATTTATGACCTCTTTGCCATTCGTATCATTCTTGATTCACCAGAAGACAAGGAGAAGATGCAGTGTTGGCAGGCATATTCGATTGTGACGGATATGTATCAGCCAAATCCAAAGCGACTCCGTGATTGGCTTTCTGTACCAAAGTCTAATGGTTATGAATGTTTGCATATCACTGTGCTTGGACCTGATAAAAAGTGGGTAGAAGTGCAGATTCGTACAGAACGTATGGATGAGATAGCCGAACATGGACTTGCTGCACACTGGAGATATAAAGGAGTGAAGGCAGAAGGCGGAATGGATAACTGGTTAGCTTCTATTCGTTCTGCCCTTGAGGCTGGTAATAACCTTGAGGTGATGGACGAGTTTAGGTCTGACCTTTACGAAAAGGAGATTTATGTCTTTACGCCAAAGGGCGACCTTCTAAAGTTTCAAAAAGGTGTGACAGTACTCGATTTTGCTTATCACATCCACTCTAAGATAGGAAATCAATGTGTTGGAGGAAAGATAAATGGCAAGAATGTATCTTTCCGTACCGAGTTACATAGTGGTGATTCTGTAGAGATTCTAACCTCCACAACGCAGAAGCCTAATCGTGATTGGCTGAACATTTGCAAGTCATCTCGAGCAAAGGCAAAGATACGTCTTGCGCTAAAAGAGACGCAAGTGAAAGATGGTCTATATGCGAAGGAATTACTCGAACGTAGGTTTAAGAATAAGAAGATTGAGATAGAAGACTCTACGATGGGTCAACTCATTCGCAAGTTAGGCTTCAAGGAGGTTTCTGAATTCTATAAGCAGATTGCTGATGAGAAGCTTGATCCGAACTATGTCATCGAGGAATATCAGAAGGTTTACAATCATGCACACAACCTCAATCAGACAAAAGAGACTGAGAGTGCAGAGAACTTTGAGTTTGAGAATCCTACGACAGAATATCTGAAGAAGAATGATGATGTCCTTGTCATTGACCAAAATCTCAAGGGTTTAGATTTCTCGCTTGCTAAGTGTTGTCATCCTATCTATGGAGATCCCGTCTTTGGCTTTGTGACAGTCAGTGGAGGAATAAAGATTCACCGCGATGATTGCCCCAATGCACCTGAGATGCGCAAGCGTTTTGGCTATCGAGTTGTTAAGGCACGTTGGAGTGGCAAGGGTACATCCCAGTATGCTATTACACTGCGTGTCATAGGTAATGACGACATCGGTATTGTAAGCAACATTTCAAATATCATTTCAAAAGATGAAAAAATAGTGATGCGCTCTATCAATATTGATTCGAATGATGGCCTTTTCTCTGGTAACCTCGTTGTTCTCCTTGATGATAATTCCAAGTTGAATATGCTCATCAAGAAACTTAGAACAGTGAAGGGCGTTAAGGAAGTAATGAGAATATAAAATAATCTAATAAACTTTGCCCCCATTCTCTACCCTATTTTAAAGGTGAGAATGGGGGCTTTTTTTATTAATGTTATTATCAAATCTTGCTAAAGAAAACAGATTCTTCCGAAATATGGAGTGATAAACTAAAAGTCTTATATAATAGGCACACGGAGTCACGGAGGGGACGGAGATAACGCAATGTCACGGAGGTGCCGACGACACAAAGAGCGACGGAGCTGTAGAGTACAGATTCTTGATAACTATTTTTAGTTAAACGCTTTGTATATAAATTGCTAATTGAATTGACAAATAAGCTCCGTCGCTCTATGCACCGACGGTGCCTCCGTGACTTCCATTGCTTTGTTTTAATAATCCTCCGTCCTCTCCGTGCCTCCGTGTGACATTGCTTCAAACTCTAAACACAAGTGGCAAACCTTATCACTCCAAAATCCTGAAGACTCAGAAAAAGATGTGTTGGCATGAAATATATTTACAAGTTTAATGTTATAAAAAGCTATTTGTAAGTCTGAAAATAGAGTTTTTGGCGGGTGTTGTAACTGTTTAGTTATCAAATTGTTGCACATTCATAAATTAAAAGGTGCTTAATTAGACTTCAAAAGGGCGTTAGTAAGACCTCAAAAGAGCACCTTTTAGAAGCCAATAGATGCTTAATTGAAGTGCTATTAAGCATCTATTGATTTTTAAGAATATGATTTTTTATTACAAAATGGTTTTACTTATCCATCGTGTTTATGCGCTCAATGCGTTTCGCCATAGCTTGTGATTTTGGACTCAGTTTACCTTTAAGATACTTCTCCATTATCAATCCTGCTATCGGGGCAGCTACATCGGCACCAAATCCACCATGTTCAATATAAACAGAGATTGCAATCTTTGGTTCATTCATTGGTGCGAAGCCTATGAAAATAGAATGGTCCTTACCAGCGTTTTCGGCTGTTCCGGTCTTTCCGCAAACAGGATAGGTTGTTCCGTTGAGTACGGTCGCTGTACCCTTTGTTACTGCTAAGCGCATACCTTTAATGACATCTGCATAAATGTAAGAAGGAACCTTTGTCTGACGTGGCGTGAGGAAGCGTGAAGGGAGGGGTGCCCAGTCAACGCTTTTATGAATATGTGGTGTAAAGAAGCAGCCACGATTTGCAATCGTTACGGCTAAATTACAGAGCTGTAAAGGAGTGGCTGTGATGTCACCCTGTCCCATTCCTGCCCACATAATTGTTTTGGGGTCCCAATTATTCTTATAACGGCGTGAGAGATAGTTCACATTGGCAACCAATCCACCCTTTTCACCAGCCATGTCAATACCTAACGGACCACCAAGTCCCATACTAATAATATATTCCCACCAAATTGTAACAGCCTTTTCCTTAGAACCATACTTCTGTGTATTGTTCAACATTGATAAGTAGGATTTCAAGAACCAAGTGTTACAAGATACAGCCAAAGCACCTGCAAGTGCTTCTGGAGAATAATGCGGATGGCATTTCACCTTTATATTTCCATCACGAAACCCATCATGACAGGCAATCTTGGTGTCAGGCTTGACGATTCCTTCTGAGAGGAAGACTAATGCTTGTGCTGGCTTAATGGCTGAGCCAGGAGGATAAGCAGTTGCAATGGCAAGGGCATCATTAGGACCCGTAGGTGAATTTGTTACCATACAGAGCACCTCACCCGTGGCTGGATCAATGGCAACGATACTACCCTTCTTACCTTGTATAAGTTCTGTGCCAAGCTCTTGTAGCAGTGGACGAAATGTTAACGGTGGGGTTTCACGGTACTCTTGCGCCTGAACACTATTCGTTGTTACGAATAAGAGCGTAAGTAGTGCAGAACGAAATGATATAATTGTTTTGTTTATAGATATTTTACGCATACTTATTAAATTATTTCTTAATATGTTTCTGATCATCATTTACGAGGACTCATAGCTCATAAATCGATTGATATTTTCTTCTTTTAGAAGCTATAATGTACTCTCATTCTTTCTTCTTTAAAAGAAAGTTTTAAGTCATCTAATTTTTTATGAGCTACAAAATTACGAATAAATTATTCGCTTGAAACATACTTTTCTCTGTTTATATTTAATTTGCAACAATCCCAAATAATTGTAAATTACTATAGACGGATAGCTGCAAGCGATGTTCCTGACATAAAGCGATCAAGGTCTACGTAGCCACGAATACCACGAACTTTACCGCGATCAGAGAACTGCCAGATGTTATGTCGCCCTACTCCCTTGATGGATGGACGCACAGAACTATATCTACCTAAGAAAAGGAAGTACTTATTGAATCGAGGACTAAGATGAGAATTATAGAAACTTACATGAGAATAAATTAGTGGTTTCTTACCATACTTTCTCTCTATTAATTTCGCAAACAAGGCAACGCTGTCTTGTACTTGTTTCTTGCTCCAGCGTCTTACACCATCATGTTCTATGTCAATCATTGGAATTAAATCCTGTTTATGTCCTCGCATAGCTTTCTGGAAATTGCGAAACTGAGACCTAACGGAGGTTAAGCATGAAAGATAGTGGTAAGAACCGCAACGTAAACCTTGACGGCGTGCCGCCTTAATGTTCTGTTCGTAGTTTTTATCCTTAATGCTTGTTCCTTGTGTTGCTTTGATGTATACAAATTTAATTTGTTTGTCTTTTGCCACTTCTTTCCAGTCGATTTGTCCCTGATGATGCGATACGTCAATACCATCATACTGACGTTTGGTGTTTTTTGAAGACTTATGAGAAGATGTTGTTGCAGAAGCGATTACACAAATGGCAGATAGGAATAAGATGTTAATGGTACGTGGAAATATAGTTGATTTCATCATTTAAATATTTGAAACATTCTGAATAAGATTCTTTTTGAATCTAAATTATCCTGTAATGATGCTTAAAAAGCGCTGCAAAATTAGTATATTTTTCTTGAACAAACTCATAAAAATCCGATAATAATCATTATCTTTGCAACGTAATTACATCTCGATACAGTATCAATGAGTAAACAAGACATCACGCAGCAACTTATACAGACCGTTGAAGAACTTTCTGAACCGGAAGCGTTGCAGGGTATTTGCCATGAGCATCGTGATGGAGACCCATTGCCATCAGCTAAAGAATTGGAAGAGATTATTGAACTTTCACGTTCTATTCTCTTTCCTGGTTTTTATGGACGTTCGTCTGTTAACTTTGAAACGATAAAATACCAAATCGGTGTAAATGTAGAACAACTGCATAAACTGCTATGTCGGCAGATTATGGCTGGTTTATGTTTTAATGAAGACTGTCATTGTCCGAATGCTGCTGATACGCGTCGTTGTATGCAGGAAGAGGCTGATAAGATAGCTGGACGTATCATCGGGAAATTCCCTACCTTGCGTAAAATACTTTCAACAGACATACAAGCTGCCTTTGATGGTGATCCTGCAGCTGCTAATTTGGGAGAAGTAATTTCATGTTATCCAGCTATTAAGGCTGTTATTAACTATCGTTTGGCACATGAATTAGTTTTAGAAAATGTGCCTCTTATTCCACGCATGATTACAGAAATGGCGCACTCAGAGACTGGTATTGATATTCATCCCGCTGCGACCATTGGTACACATTTTACCATTGATCATGGTACTGGTGTGGTGATTGGTGCAACCTGTATTATAGGTAATCATGTAAAACTCTATCAAGGTGTTACTTTAGGAGCAAAGAGTTTCCCACTTGACAAAGATGGTAAGCCTATTAAGGGAATTGCTCGTCACCCTATTCTAAAGGATGATGTTGTCGTCTATGCCAATGCAACTATCCTCGGTCGTATCACTATTGGGAAAGGCTGTATCATTGGAGCCAATGTGTGGGTTACGCGAGATATGCGTCCACGAACAAAGAAGTATAAACAGAACAAAACAGATATCTTAGATATTGACTTTGAATATGGCGGAGGAATATAAAGGGGCTACCCTATTCTCACCTCGAAAGGGAAAAGGGGAGCACTTGATAAGCAACCGATAGGTTATTCTTATTGAAGTTATCAGATAATGTTTTCCGCTAATTTAATTTTAACATCGTATATAAAAATATTTATCACATAAATGCAAGAATTTGAACTCATCGCTAAAACCTTCATGGGTTTGGAGCAAGTATTAGCAAAAGAGCTGACACAGTTAGGTGCCAATAACGTACAAATAGGACGCCGAATGGTGTCATTTACGGGTGACAAGGAAATGATGTATCGTGCAAATTTCCAGTTACACACAGCTATTCGTATCCTTAAACCTATCGCACATTTCAAGGCGAAGAGTGCTGAAGATATGTATGAGGAGATAATGAAGATAGACTGGAGTAAGTATATCCTCCCAGGAAAGACTTTCTCTGTAGACTCTGTCGTTTATTCTGAAGAGTTTACTAACTCACGCTTCGTTACATACAAAGTTAAAGATGCTATTGTAGACCAGTTCCGTGAGCGTACTGGTACCCGTCCAAATATCTCTGTCAGCAATCCTGATATTCGTTTGAACATCCACGTGGCAGAGGATAATGCTACCCTGTCATTGGACTCAAGTGGTGAGTCTTTGCATCGCCGTGGCTATCGTCAAGAGAGTGTTGAGGCACCATTGAATGAAGTTTTGGCTGCAGGTATGATTCTTATGACGGGTTGGAAAGGTGAAACAGACTTTATCGATCCAATGTGTGGTTCTGGTACCTTGCCTATTGAGGCTGCTCTTATTGCTCTTAATATTTCTCCGGGTGTGTTCCGTAAGGAATTTGCTTTTGAGAAGTGGCCTGACTTTGACCAAGAGCTGTTTGACACGATATATAATGATGATTCACAAGAACGTGAGTTTACACATCATATCTATGGCTATGACACAGAGATGAAGGCTGTCAATACGGCTCGTATGAATGTTGCTGCAGCAGGTTTGTCAAGATATGTAACCATCGAACAGCAGGACTTTAAAGACTTCACTCAGCCAAAGGAGAAGAGCATGATTGTGATGAATCCTCCATATGGTGAGCGTATTTCTACACCAAACTTGCTCGGTACCTATAAGATGATTGGTGAACGTTTGAAGCATCATTTCATGGGTAATGAGGCTTGGATTCTATCTTATCGTGAGGAATGTTTCCGTCAGATTGGATTGAAGCCAAGTATTAAGATTCCTGTTTACAATGGCTCTTTGGAGTGTGAATTCCGTCGTTACCAGATGTTTGATGGTAAGATGAGTGACTTCCGACATGAAGGTGGTGTCGTAAAGACCGAAGATGAGAAGCGTGAGATGGCACAGAAGCATCGCTTTAAGAAGGAACGTGAGTTTAAGAAACGTCTTGATGAAAATGAGGAAAATGCTGAGGCTGATATTCGTTCATTCACCTTCCATAGCTTAGAACGTAATAAATTCGGTGGTGGTAAGTTCCGTGAAGACCGTGAGCGTCGCCCTCGTTTCTATCGTGATGTGGAAGACCGCAAACGTTCTTTCAGAAGAGGAGACGACGACCGTAAGCGTTCATTCCGACGTGATGACGATCGGAAACGTTCGTTCAGTCGTGATGATGACCGTAAGTTTGGCGGCAAACGATTTGATAAATCTAACAAGCGCGGAGGATTCCGTGGTAAAAACACGTATAATCATGAAGATTAAATCATTTATTAGTCTTGTGGGGCTTTGTGCTTTCACAGGACTTTTAAGTCCTACTGAAAGTATGGCACAAAAGCAGTTTACCCTTGAGGATTTGAACTTTGGTGGTAAAAACTTCTACAACATGCGCCCTGAGGCACGTTATCTTACGTGGTGGGGAGGGAAGTTGGTACGCCAAGACCTTAACAACTGTTCGTTAGTTGACTTAGTAACTGGTAAGGAGACACCGCTCTTCTCATTAGATGACATCAATAAATGGGCAGGTTTATCAGCTTCGGATGAGGTTGTACGTCATCTCTATGGTGCTGAATTTCCTTATGCTAATCGTTCTATTGTGAAGGTTCAGAATGGTAATGAGGACTTATATGTAGACTTCAAAACACACAAACTTGAGCAGCGTTTGAATCGACAAGCTGGTCTTCAAGCACGTGATTGGAACAAGGTATCTGGTGCAACTGCACTGGTAAAGGACCATCAGTTATATGTTACAGATGCGAAAGGTACAGAGCATCAGTTAACAACAGATGGTTCAAGAGATATCGTATATGGTCAAAGTGTACATCGTGATGAGTTCGGAATTAATGGTGGCCTCTACTGGAGTCCAAAGGGAAATCGCTTAGCTTTCTATCGAATGGACCAGAGTATGGTTGCTGACTATCCTCTCGTTGATGTTCCAGAGTTGGACTGGAAACCTACAAAGGGTGAGTCACGTGCAGCTAAGGTTGACCTTATTAAGTATCCTATGGCTGGTGAAACATCTCATAAGGTAACTGTAGGTGTGTATGACCTTACAACCAGCAAGACCGTATATCTTCAAACTGGCGACCCAACCGACTGTTATTTTACAAACATCACATGGAGCCCAGACGAGAAGACGGTTTATATGTTTGAACTTAACCGTGATCAGAATGATTGCCGTTTAGTTTCTTATGATGCTGCTACAGGTGCTAAGCTGAAAGAACTTTATCGTGAAACTGACGCAAAATATGTTGAGCCATGTCATCCAATTCAGTTCTTACCATGGAACGGCAATGAGTTTATCTTGCAGAGTCAGAAGGATGGTTATAATCATCTTTACCTCTTTAATAAGGATGGTCGACAGCTTAAGCAGATTACAAGTGGTAAGTGGGTTGTGCTGGAAGTACTCGGTTTCAATAGCAAACAGAAGAGTATTGTCTACGTTTCAAACGAATGTAATCCTATTCAGCGCAATGCTTGGCTTGTGAATATAGCATCTGGAAAGCGCACACTACTTGATAATGGCCGTGGTTATCATTATCCAAAACTGAGTGAAGATGGTAATGCTGTCATGGATAATTACAGTGAACCATCTGTGCCTCGTAAGTATGAAATTATCAGTTTGAATGGTAAGCCACAGCGTCATGATTACTTTGCAGCTACTAATCCTTGGGAAGGATATACTGTTCCAGAATATACAAACGGTTCAATAAAGGCTGCAGACGGTAAGACAAACCTATATTGGCGTATGGTGAAGCCTGTTAACTTCGATCCAAATAAGAAGTATCCTACTGTTATCTATGTCTATGGTGGTCCTCATGCGCATAATGTTGAGGCTTCATGGAACTGGGGTTCACGTGGTTGGGAAACCTACATGGCGCAGAAAGGTTATTTACTTTTCATCCTTGATAACCGTGGTAGCGATAATCGTGGTAAGGAGTTTGAGCAAGCAACATTCCGTCATCTTGGTCAAGAAGAGATGAAAGACCAGATGGAAGGTGTTAAGTATTTAAAGTCTCTCCCATATGTTGATCAGAATCGTATAGGTGTTCATGGATGGTCGTTTGGTGGTTTCATGACTACTTCATTGATTACCAACTATCCTGACGTGTTCAAAGTAGGTGTTGCTGGCGGTCCTGTTATCGACTGGAAGTGGTATGAGGCGATGTATGGTGAGCGTTATATGGATACTCCACAAACTAATCCAGAAGGATATGCACAGACATCACTTCTTACAAAGGCAAAGGATCTTAAAGGCAAACTCCAGATTATTACAGGCTTGAATGACCCAGTTGTAGTTCCTCAGCATTCTTATTCCTTCTTAAAGGCTTGTATTGCTGCTGGTACGCAACCTGACTTCTTCGTTTATCCTGGCGAACCTCATAACATGCGTGGACATCAGAGTGTACACTTACATGAGCGTATTACACAGTACTTTGAGGATTATCTGAAGCCAATAAAATAGCGTATCTGATAAGTTAATAATACGCTTGAGCATTGCTTATAATCATATCTAACAATTAAAAAATACCCATGTGCAGCAAGACTGCACTCCCCCCTCCTTCATCGGAGGGGGCGGGCAAAGCTTTATGAGAATATTACTTTTAGGTAGCGGCGGTCGTGAACACGCCTTGGCATGGAAGATTGCACAGAGTGCAAAGTGTAGTAAACTCTTCATTGCACCAGGTAATGCTGGTACGGGAGCAGTTGGTGAGAACGTTGCAATCGGAGTAAATGACTTCGACAAACTGAAAGATTTCGTTGTCGAAGAGAAGGTTGATATGGTTGTGGTTGGTCCTGAAGACCCATTGGTAAATGGTGTTTATGACAGTTTTAAGGAAGACAGCCGTACAGCTAATATTCCTGTTATTGGTCCTTCAAAGGCTGGTGCTGTACTCGAAGGGTCAAAGGACTTTGCCAAAGCTTTCATGAAGCGTCATAATATTCCGACAGCAGCTTACGAAACATTCGATGGTACAACGATAGAGGAAGGCATGCGTTTCTTGGAGACGCTTAAGGCTCCTTATGTGTTGAAAGCTGATGGCTTGGCGGCTGGTAAGGGTGTTCTCATTCTTCCAACGCTTGAAGAAGCTAAGAAGGAACTACGAGAAATGCTTGGTGGTATGTTCGGTAATGCTTCTGCAAAGGTGGTCATTGAGGAGTTCCTTTCTGGTATTGAGTGCTCTGTATTTGTACTTACAGATGGTACTCACTATCAGATATTACCTGAAGCAAAGGACTATAAGCGCATTGGTGAGCATGATACAGGCTTGAACACAGGCGGTATGGGTAGTGTTACTCCTGTTCCATTTGCTACCAAGGAGTGGATGGGAAAGGTAGAAGAGCGCATTATCCGTCCTACTGTTGATGGTTTAAAGGCAGAGGGTATTGATTATAAAGGCTTTATCTTCTTTGGTTTGATTAATGTAGAAGGTGAACCTATGGTTATCGAGTACAACTGTCGTATGGGTGATCCAGAGACTGAGAGTGTCATGTTACGCCTAAAGAGTGACATTGTTGATCTCTTTGAAGGAGTTGCAAAGGGAAACCTCAATCAGCGAAATGTTGAATTTGATTCACGCTCTGCCGTTTGTGTAATGCTTGTTAGCGGTGGTTATCCTGAAGAGTATGTGAAAGGTTATCCAATCACAGGACTTGATAAGGTTGAAGATTCTGTAGTTTTCCATAGCGGTACAGCTGTGAAGGAAGGTCAGGTCGTTACTGCTGGTGGTCGTGTAATTGCAGTGTCTTCTTATGGTGAGAATAAAGAAGAAGCACTAAAGAAGAGTTTTGCGGAAGCTCAGAAGATTGAATTTACGGATAAATATTTTAGAAGAGATATAGGACAAGACCTATAGTCTTAGCCCTTTGAAAGTAAGAAGATAGCTCTTAAGTTGTTTATTACTTAGCACCTTCTCATGGCTATCTCCACATATCATCTATTATGCAACAAAAACGCATTCAAAATCGAATATCAGAAAGCCGCTGGACACAAGCATACGTTGTTTCAGCGGCTGCTCTTGTATGGGTTATTGCGGGGATATATAACCCTTCAGTAATAGTGCCAGGTATATGCCTTTTGCTGTCTACTTATCTTATGATGGAGCTGAATAATGCCAATGCGCTTATTCGTATCTATAGTAGAATGGTGTCATGTTCGTTCATCGTCTTTGCGACTATGGCTGTCTTTATGTTCCCATCTATTCAATCAGCCATCATCATGTTAGGCTTTGTAGGGTTCTATACATTTGCTTTTCGTTGCTATCAAAACACACATGCACCCGGTTGGACGTTCTATGCATTCTTCTGTATAGGTATGGCAAGTATTGTTTGGGTACAAACTCTTTTCTTCCTACCAGTACTCTGGGTTATTATGCGTACCAATATTCTCTCGATGAGTCCACGCAATTTTGTTGCATCTATCCTCGGTATAATCCTGCCTTATTGGTTCTATGCAGGATACTTGGTGGTCAAAGGAGACATTACAATACTCACCAATCATTTCGCTAAGATTGCTGTGTTTGGTGAACCATTCAACTTAAAGTTTCTGAACTTTAGTCAAGCATTGACTTTATCATTTGTGTTAGTATGTGCTGTGATTGGTATTGTTCATTTTATGAATCAAAAGCGTAATGATAATATTAGGACCCGTTTGTTCTATCAGATTTTCGTAACAATAGATCTTTTAGCAATAGTCTTTTTCTTTTTGCAACCTCAGCATTATGAAGCATTGCTGAGCGTAATGATTGTTACTACAGCTCCACTCATTGCACATTTCTTTGCACTAACACGCACAAGGATAACCAACTGGATGTTTATCATTCTTTCTTATTCAGCTATCATCATCACCCTATTCAACTTATGGAATCTCTTACACAATTACTTGTAGATTATGGTTATTGGGGAATGTTCCTATCAGCATTCCTTGCAGGAAGTTTCTTACCTTTTAGTAGTGAAGCAGTAATGCTTGGCTTGCTTGCAGCTGGCGTAGATCCTGTTCTTTTACTTGTTTATGGTAGTATAGGTAACGTTTTGGGAGGAATGTTAAATTATGGTCTTGGCAGGTTAGGTAAACTGGAGTGGCTTGAACGATATTTCCGAGTGAAAAAAGAATCATTGGATAGAGCTTATCGCTTTATGGGTGGACATGGTGCCTGGATGGGATTCTTTGCCTTTCTACCTATTTTAGGTAGTGCTATCACCATCGTTTTAGGTCTGACACGTGCTAATATTGTTTTGTCTGTATTAAGTATCACGATAGGTAAAGTGCTTCGTTATGCAGTTTTGATTTGGGGTGCAAGCTCTTTCTTTTAGTCTTTTTATCCAAAGGACATATCCATAGGCAATGTTACACCTCATTGAATATTTGAAATACTTTAGTGTACAATATTCTTCTATCAATAACTTGATAGCATCTTAGTAATATATAATAAGGAGTAAAGCTCTCAAGATAATTACTGTTTAGCATCCGCACTATTGGTGTTTAGTATTCGCACCATATGTGCTCAGCACTCGCACCACATGTGCGGAATATCCTCATGTTGATAAAAAGGTGCATGGATGAGTCTATTCAGACATTATACGATAGATAGGATTTGGCATGTAGGCAGATGTTTATGCGCTTGTATTCTATGGATAAACTATAATCAAGTGGCACAATAGAAAGATCGAAGAACAAGATAAGCATCTTGAAAAGACAAAAGGATGGGGTCATAATACTTAAAAGCAAAAAACTTTTTTTTCGCAAGAACTGGTTATATTCAAATTTTATTTCTATCTTTGCGATTATAACTTTATAAAAATAATATAACTATGAAATCTGACATCGAAATTGCACGCTCATGTAACATGAAGCCAATAGAGGAAGTAGCAGCTACAATCGGTATTCCAGCTGATGCTTTGGAGCATTATGGTAAGTATATGGCAAAAGTGCCTCTCTCATTGATTGATGAAGATCGAGTAGCTTGCAACCGTCTTGTTCTTGTTAGTTCAATCTCCCCTACCCGTGCTGGTATTGGTAAAACTACAGTTAGTATTGGTTTATCAATGGCACTTAATCGCATTGGTAAGCGTTCGGTTCTCGCTTTACGCGAGCCAAGTCTTGGTCCTTGCTTTGGCATGAAGGGCGGTGCTGCTGGTGGTGGATATGCCCAAGTAGTACCTATGGAGAAGATTAATCTCCATTTTACAGGCGATTTCCATGCTATCACGAGTGCACACAATATGATTGCAGCCTTGCTTGATAATTATATTTATCAGCATCGTAGTGAGGGCTTTACTTTGAAGCAAATTCTCTGGAAGCGCGTCTTGGACGTAAATGATCGTAGCCTTCGCAACATCGTTACTGGTCTGGGTGCTTCTACTGATGGCTTACCAACACAGTCTGGTTTTGATATTACGCCTGCGAGTGAGATTATGGCAGCATTGTGTCTTGCTGATAGTGAGCAAGACCTCCGTCGTCGTATTGAGAATATGGTTTTGGGTATTACCTTTGACGACAAACCATTTAGAGTACGCGATCTCGGCGTCGCTGGTGCAATAACAGTTCTCTTGATGGATGCTATCAAACCTAACCTTGTTCAGACACTTGAGGGGACAGCAGCCTTTGTTCATGGTGGACCATTTGCGAATATCGCCCATGGCTGTAACAGTTTAGTCGCAACCAAGATGGCTATGTCACTGAGTGATTATGCTATTACTGAGGCTGGATTCGGTGCAGACCTTGGTGCAGAGAAATTCTTAGACATTAAGTGTCGTAAGGCTGAAATTCATCCTCGTGTAACTGTTCTTGTTTCAACTTTACGTGGTTTGAAGATGCACGGCGGACTTGTTGATGGTGCATCGCATGAGCAGGAACGTCAAGCACTTGTGGATGGTTTTGCTAATCTCGATCGTCATGTTGAAAATATGCAACGCTTTGGACAGCCAGTGATTGTCACACTAAACCGATATGGTGATGATACTGAGGAGGAAATTGCTCTTCTCGCAGAACACTGTAAGATGTTGGGTGTAGGCTTTGCAGAAAACAATGTGTTCTTGAAAGGTGGTGAAGGTGCTGAGGATTTGGCTCGTCTTGTCGTTGAAACCATTGATAAGCAGGGAGCTAAGGAAATCAAGATGACGTATGCAGATGAGGATAGTATTGAAGAGAAAGTTAATAAGGTAGCCAAGAATATCTATGGTGCACGCTCTGTTATCCTTAAGAAGTCAGCTCAAAACAAACTCGCACGTATCAAGTCTTGGGGAATGGATAGATTCCCTATCTGCATAGCTAAGACACAATTCTCATTTAGTGAAGACCCTAAGCAGGTGGGTGTAGCTAAGAATTTCGACATTACCATTCGTGACTTTGTCATCAATGGAGGTGCAGAGATGATTGTTGCTATTGCTGGTGAGATAATGCGTATGCCTGGTTTACCTAAGATTCCTCAAGCAGAAAAGATTGATATTGTTCGTGGTCAGATTGAAGGTTTGGCTTAACGAGTATCAATATTCTTTTGTTTAATTCTATACTTGTATAGTTTTATAGGATTCCTATACAAACTATACAAGTTTCTTCTTGACACAAGATATTACTATTACCAGATGTAACTTAGGATGTTAACGAAAATAATATGAAGAAAAAGACAATACTACTAATCATCTTTTCAATAATTCTTATAGGTGCAATTATTTGGTGTGTCAATGCACCCTATCGTGAAGTAAATCTAAATGATAACTTAGAAACGATCCAAAAGTCTGAATCTTGTATCTCTGTTCATGAGCTGTATAAAGATAAAGACTGGGATACGATGATCGTTATTAAGCCTTACGATAAGCGTACTGCCTCTGATGAAAGAATTGATATGGGCTATGCTGGGGACAGAGCTGCTATCCTTGATAACACTTTATTTGATAGTATCTGTACACTTCTCTTTATAAAGGGGAATAAGCTTGTCGCCTTTTCGAGTATTTATCGTAATGTAATCGATTTTAGTTCACTGAGCAAAACAACCTATAAGGCTGCAGATAAAATACAAGTTATAAATAAGTTTGCGACAGATTGCTGATTTTACCCTAATCAATCATTAGAGTCTTGACCTATATACTTATTGTGGTTTAATGACAGATGTGGGTTTAATCGGTGCAAACTCTTATTTAGGCATTTTGAAATCATCTACAGAAACACCTTCACGTAGCTGGTTTATGTCTACATATGTCCATATTCCACGCACCCTCCCACGCTTACTCGACTGCCATATGTCGTGCTTAGTATCTGGTAGTTGAGGAGGAAGATTATAGTTCGCAATGAACAATCGATACCTGTTAAACTCTGGATAAAGGTTCAGATGATAATAAGCTTCATTGGTGTAAATCATCGGAGAATGTCCTGTTCGTTCCTTTATTAATCGGATAAACTCGGCAAGATTCTTCTGAATAATCTCACGTCCCCAACTGCGTGTTCCATCCTTTTCTATGTCTACAAGTAGTAATAAGTCTTGCTGACTAAGGTCAATGTTAGCAAGAAAGTTATCTACTTGGCGTTCCATAGAAGTTCGATAAGTCAAGAAGTGATAAGAACCTACTAATAAGCCTCTTTCCTTTGCAGCTTTAAAGTTTCTCTTATAGAATGGATCAACGATAGAACTACCTTCTGTAGCCTTGATATAGACAAAGCGAAGTTGTGGATTCTCCTCCACTAATTCATCCCAATGTATCTTCCCTTGATGACGTGAGATGTCCAGACCATCAAAGTCTTTGGAATACGGTCCCTTAGTCATATCGTGGTAAGGCCATTGGTCGCTGACTGCAGAGCGCGACTTTCGCCATGGTTTAAGGTCAATGATAAGAATAGTAGTCAGCCCCGCTAAAGCAGCACAAACCCACCACCAAAAACTATGTTTATTGCGCTTTTGCTTTCTGCGCCTACGTTTACGCTTTATCATCTGTTGTCTTAACTTGTAGAGCTTATATCTGGAATGTTAAGCATATTAGGGTCGATAAGCCTAATAATATGCCTTCTTACGACTTTAAAACATCGCAAAGGTAAACATTCTTTTTCAATACTACAAATTGCATGTATCGTAAAAATGATATGATTTCATCGACTATATGCAAGTTAAAGTGATTGTTTAACCAGTCTAACATTCATCTCTAACTTTATTAAATAAATCTTAAAGTGATGTATATCAGGAATATTTTTTGTATCTTTGCAGTGTTAATATGAAACTGAGGCGTGGTAGTAACTCATTCTCACATAGGAACACGCCGTAGAGAGTAGCTCTATTGACTTACTCTTCCAAGGTTTCGGAAATTTTTTAATGATGAGAATTTTAAAAGTAGTAAGTATTTGTTTCTTAATGATTTTTGCTTCACATGTTGAAGTGTCAGCCAAGAAAGATGGCTTTGATTGGGAACCTGTAATGAATGCAATCATCCAGATTGAAAGCAAGGGTAATCCTGCAGCTGTAAATGGTCCTTATGTTGGTGTACTGCAGATTTCCCCAGTTTTGGTAAAGGAGTGCAACAACATCCTTAAAAGTATTGGTAGCAACAAGCGTTATTCGCTTTCGGATCGCTTTAATGCTGCAAAGTCAAAGGAAATGTTTATTATCATTCAGAGTTTCCACAACCCATTAAACAGTATTGAAAAAGCTATTCGCTTATGGGGCGGTGGTATTCGATATAATGTGGCTAAGACACAAGCTTATTTACGCAAGGTAATGCGTCACATGAACTAATAAGCGCAATAATTATTTAAGAATCCTCTTATTTAAAAGTCCGGCTATCCTTTCCTTTGGAACAGATAACCGGACTTTTCCTTTCTTTTCTCTTTCTTTTTTCTTACTTTTGCAGTAAGAATACATCAGATTATTATTTCGTATTCTGATGGGTTTGACGTGTTATACAAGTATTTATATGAAGACAAAGCTATTATTTTATCTTTTCCTTTCAGTTACTACCCTATCAATGCATGCTCAAAATGTTACGTATCACGGCTCAAAACACTATAACATAAGAGTGAATCAATTTAAGCAAGAAGGCTCTTTGCCAGATAATGCAATTGTTATGTTGGGCGATAGTCATTCCGAATATGGGAAAGACTGGAATCGTTTTTTCCCAAACGCGAGAAAGATTATCAATAGAGGGATTATAGGAGATGATAGTCGTGGAATCTCTAAACGCTTAAATCAGATTCTGCCTTATAATCCCAGTAAGATATTCTTTGAATGCGGAACAAACGATTTAAGTCATGGTTGGACGGTTGATCGTATCTTTCAAGAGGTAGTTAATGTCATAGAAACAATTCGTACAACATGTCCAGAAACCAAGCTGTACGTACAAAGTCTTTTACCTTTGAATGAAAAAGTTGGTGTGTGGAAACTACTTAAGGGTAAGGATGATATGATTATTCAGTTAAATGATAAGTTGAAAGATTACTGTAATGACAATAAACTTGTTTTTATCGACCTGTATCATCCCCTCTTAGGTGTCAATGCTAAAGAAATGCACGCAGACTATTGTCGTGATGGACTGCATCTTTCGAATAAAGGTTATGAAGTTTGGGCAAATATTATCCGCTCTTATATCAATGAATGACGTTAGTGTTCATCTTAGAGGTTTGCTGTTGTTCTTGATGATAAAGCCGAATTTAGTTATTAAGTAACTGTTGATTTGTCTTTGCCAGTATCTCTATTTGTAAAATAAAATCACATCTTAAAAAATAAAAGATGCTCTTTTGGCTTGCAATTAACGCCCAATTGGCTTCCAAAAGGTGCCCTTTTGCGATGTTACTAACGCCCTTTTGAAGTCCAATTAATCCCCTTTTTGTATAGTGTTTTGCAATTACTTGATAATCGGTTAATTACAAAGATAAAAAATAACGACTATTTTGACCTTACATAAGGTTTAATAGTTGTTATTTTTGTAATGAAATTTCGTAAACTTTGTGTATCTTGAAATGATTACCTAATGTCGTTTAGAAGGGCACTCTCATATCTCCACTTGGGTATGGTGGTATAGGGTCATCATTCATCTTGCTACCAATAATCTCACCACCTAATGGGTCATTAGGCATTGGAGCAGCCATATCCAAATCCTCAGGATTAGCAAAACGAGTGTATTCACCACGGAAGTTGAGTAGAACATCACCAGTTGCACCCTTACGATGCTTGGCAATAATAATCTGAGCCATACCGTGAAGGTCGTTTCCGTGGTCATCTTGCAGAATGTGATAATACTCTGGGCGATGTACAAAGAGTACCATATCGGCATCCTGCTCGATAGCTCCAGACTCACGCAAGTCACTTAACTGTGGGCGTTTACCCTCACGTGGGTCACGCTGTTCAACCGCACGACTCAACTGTGACAGTGCTAATATTGGAATGTTCAGCTCTTTTGCAAGTCCCTTCAAAGAACGGCTAATAGTAGAAACCTCCTCCTGACGGCTATTGAAGCGCATACCATTGGCATTCATCAGCTGTAAGTAGTCAATCATGAGCACTTCAATATTATGTTCACGCACCAATCGACGTGCTTTTGTACGAAGCTCGAAGATAGAAAGTCCAGGTGTGTCATCAATATAAATCGGTGCACCCTGCATCTTTCGTATGTTAGAGTCGAAACGCTCCCACTCGTCAGGTGTTAGCTGACCATTAAGAATCTTGTTACCAGGTACAGAACAAACGTTTGAAATTAAACGATTGACAAGCTGTACGTTGTTCATCTCAAGAGAGAAGAATGCAATTGGTTTACGATAGTCAATGGCAATATTTTTAGCAATACTAAGTGCAAAAGAAGTCTTACCCATGGCAGGACGACCAGCAATAATAACCAAGTCGGATGCCTGCCAACCAGCTGTTATCTTATCTAAGTCGTGGAACCCACTTGGTACGCCAGTTAAGCTACCCTTATTATTTGCTGCCTTGAGAAGTAATTGATGGGCTTGTTCAACGACAGAGTCAATCTGTACATAATCTTGTAGCATATTCTTCTGGGAAATCTCAAACAGAGCACCCTCGGCTTTCTGCATCAACTCGTCAACATCCACGGTTTCATCGAAAGCATCAGTCTCAATCATTGATGCGAACTGGATAAGTTGTCGCGCCAAGAACTTTTGTGCAAGAATATGTGCATGATACTCAATGTGTGCAGATGAAGCAACATTGGAACTAAGTTCAACAATATATGCAGGACCACCAACTTCTTCAAGTGTTCCTTTATGACGAAGTTCTTCTACTACGGTCATAATATCTACAGGCTTCTCCTGCAGATTCAGAGATTGCACAGCCTCATAAATCTTCTCATGACGAGACTCATAGAATGTCTCTGGTTTAATAATCTCTGAGACAACAGTAAAGGCATCCTTATCAATCATAAGCGCACCTAAAACAACCTTTTCAATGTCAGTTGCTTGTGGTTGTAGGTGACCAAACGTCGTGTCGATAGGAGCCTGCTTGGTTCTACGACTACTTTTGTTGTTATTACTTCTTTCTGCCATATGGTGGCAAAATTACAAAAAATATTCCATTTCTAACATCAATCTTGTAACCTTTTATTATCTTTGCAAAAAAGAATTCTTTAATTATATTTTTAGACTATGATTACCTTTCCTTGCTGTAAAATCAACCTTGGTTTAAATATTGTTGCAAAACGTCCAGATGGCTATCATGACCTTGAAACAGTTTTTTATCCTGTTCCTTTATGTGATGTGTTGGAAATTAAAAAGATGGATGAGGAGTTCCCTTCTCCTACTCCCATTGACTTAAAAGTGACTGGTCATACTGTCGAATGTGATGAGCGTAATAATTTGGTAGTTAAGGCTTATCATCTCCTTGCAAAGGATTATGAGTTACCTCGTATACATGTTCACCTTGTTAAGCGTATTCCTATGCAAGCAGGACTTGGAGGTGGTTCAGCTGATGCTGCTTATATGATTCGATTGCTCGATGAGCGTTTTCGTTTGAATATGGGTAATGCAGAGATGGAGCGTTATGCAGCCCAATTGGGTGCCGATTGTGCGTTCTTTATTCGTTCTGAAATAGCCTATGCAACGGGAATAGGTGATGTTCTTGCACCTGCAGATAACGAACATCATAGTTTAGAAGGATATTATCTTGCATTGGTAAAGCCTGATGTAGCTGTCTCTACTGCCGAAGCATATGCTGGAGTGACACCAAAGAAGCCTGCGAAAAGCTGTCGTGATATAGTTTGTCAACCAATTGATACATGGCGTGATGAGCTTACAAATGATTTTGAAAAATCTATTTTTGCAAAACATCCAATATTGGCTGATGTTAAAGAAAAACTATATGCGAATGGTGCTTTGTATGCACAGATGTCAGGTAGTGGTAGTACTATCTTTGGTATCTTTGGTCAAAAGCCAGCGAATATAAAGGAATTTTTCCCAGGAATGTTCACATATTGTGTCAGACTCTAAATCCAATTCTTTAGATATTCATGATGGAAAAAGCATTAACGGTTTATAAAGCGTCAGCAGGTTCAGGTAAGACTTTTACGTTAGCATCAGAATATATTACTTTAGTGGTAAAGAATCCACAAGATTATAAGAAGATTCTTGCTGTTACCTTTACCAATAAGGCAACGCAGGAAATGAAAACGCGTATCCTTTCCCAGCTATATGGTATTGCTCATAAGTTGCCAGATTCTCAGGCATATTATGAACAGGTATTACGGAAGACAGGTTTCCCTGAACTCACGATTAGGGAGAATGCCGCTGAAGCTTTGTCGCTGCTTACCCATCATTATAATGAGTTTCGTGTACAGACGATTGACGCCTTCTTTCAATCTGTATTGCGTAATCTTGCTCGTGAACTGAATCTTACGGCTAATCTCCGTATTGATCTCAATGATGAACAAGTGGAAGCTCAGGCTGTCGATGAGTTGATTAATAGTCTTGAGGAAGGCGAAGAGGTCTTGACTTGGATTCGCGATTACATCGATAAAAATATTGAAGATGACAAGGGGTGGAACGTCATTGGACAGATAAAAGACTTTGGAAAGAATATTTTTAAGGACTTCTATAAAGACCATAAGGCAGAACTTGATAGTCGGTTTCGTGAAGAATCGTTTTTTGACGATTTCATCACAGATTTGCGTAAGATACGAAAGGAAAGTCCTAAGAAGGTTAAAGAACAGGCAGGGAAGTTACTTCAAAAAATAAGTGATGCTGGTGTTGATACTGGATATTTCATTAAAGGATTGTGTGGATATATTACTAAGCAGTTTGAGAATGAACCTACAGATGAGGGACCATCTGCAAATGTGTTGAAATGTCTTGATAGTCCAGATAATTGGTTGGTGAAGAAATGCCCTGCAGGGGAGAAAGAGCGCATTAGTACTCTTATCTCCGAATCATGGTATGATGACTTACTGCTATTAGAACAATATCGAAAAGAATGTTGGAAAGAGTATCAATCCAGTAATCTTACACTTAAACATCTTTCTCAACTTCGTCTTTTACATGCCATTTCTGAGGCTGTCGATGAGATTAATAAAGACACGAACCGATTTATGCTAAGTAACACTCAGTCACTACTTAGCACTTTGATGAAAGATACTGATACTCCATTCGTTTTTGAAAAGATGGGTGCTTACTTGAAGCATATCATGATTGATGAGTTTCAAGATACGAGTACTATTCAATGGACTAATTTCCGTAAGTTACTCGATAACTGTATGGCTCAAATAGAATCTCACAATTTGATTGTGGGTGATGTTAAGCAGAGTATTTATCGATGGCGTCAAGGTGATTGGAAATTACTAAACAATATTGAGCATGACTTCTCTGAAGAGCAAATAAAGATAGAACCACTTGAGACCAACTATCGTTCTGAAGAGAATATAATCCGATTTAATAATGCTTTCTTTACGCAGGCTGTTATTCAAACAGTTAAAGAATTAGAGAGTGATGATATAAAAGGTGCTTCTCAGTTGATTGAAGCTTATAAAGAGATTGAACAGAAACCAAGAAAATATGATGGTAAGGGATCTGTTCATATAAAACTCTTTCCTTATGATAAAAAGGCAGTATCAGAATATAACGAGAATGTTCTCAATGAATTAGTTAGTAATATCCGTGAACTATTAAATCGCGGGTATAAACAAAAGGATATTGCTATTCTTGTCCGATCAAAAGGAGTAATACAAGATATTGCTGATAAATTCCAAGGTGAGTTTGGTACAGATGTAAGCATTGTTTCTGATGAGGCATTCCAATTGGATGCTTCGTTAGCTGTTAATGTGATTATTGCTGCTCTGCGATTGCTTACACATCCTGATGATAAACTTACAGAAAGTAAGTTGGTTAAGCTTTATCAACAACAAGTAATACAGACGAATAGAGATAATAATGCTTTATTTGTAGATGAAGGTGAAAGAGAATTAAAGTCTTTTTTACCAAGTGGTTATGTAGATAAGTTTGATTTTTTGTTAAGATCGCCACTTGTAGACCTTGTTGATGAGATTTACTCACTTTTTAATCTCGGTAGTCTTGAAGGACAAAGTGCATACGTATGTACATTCTACGATACATTGAATGAGTATTTGAGAGACCATCCTGCAGATATTGATGATTTCATCGAAGAATGGGAAGATAGTCTTTCAAGCAATACAATTCAAAGTGATGAAGTTGATGGAATACGTTTGATTACCATTCATAAGAGTAAGGGATTGGAATATGATAACGTTCTGATTCCTTTCTGTGATTGGGGATTGGAGAAGACAGTAGGTAATACAATCTGGTGTCCAGGTGATAATAAGGAGAAGCCTTATGGAGAATTACCGTTGATTCCGATAGATTTTTCTAAAAAGATGATAGGTACTGTCTTTGAAGATGATTACAAAGAGGAGCATCTTCAGAATACTGTTGATAACATGAATTTGCTTTATGTTGCCTTTACACGTGCAGGAAAGAACCTATTTATTACTGGTAAAAAGGCTTCTAAAAGCACTTTTACTAAGCTACAAAATGGTAATACTGCCACAGATCGTTCACAGATTATTCAATTAGTTATTGATGATCTTGCTAATGAATTGCCAGGAGCAATGAGTGATGATGCTGGTGATAAGGAGGCTATCAGTTTTGATTTTGGTACTTTGTTGGATTGTGGACAGCGTATTGATAAGGAGAAGTCTACGGAGAATCCTTTTGAACTTACACCTAAGACGCATAAGTTAAAGATAGAAACTTTCCCCCATCCTGTTAGCTTCCGACAGAGTAATAAGAGTCATGACTTTATCAATGGTGAGGATATTGACCCTTCAGACGCAAATCGTTACATAAAGGTTGGAAATATACTTCACCAACTCTTTTCTACTATCCTTACAGAAGATGATATTGAACCACGCTTAAAGGAATTAGAGCAAGAAGGAGTTATCTATAATGATGAGGTTACATCGAGAGAATTGCAGAATAAGATTGCCAATGCTCTGATGAATGAGAAAGTAAAAGATTGGTTTAGTTCACGATGGAAGTTGTTTAATGAGTGCACTATTCTTGACTATGATAAGGAGAGTGGAGATATTCAAGAACATCGTCCTGACCGTGTAATGACCGATGGAAAAGAGATTATTGTAGTAGATTTCAAGTTCGGTAAACCACGTGAAGAATATCATGAGCAAGTACAACGCTATATGACTTTGCTGATGCGCATGGGCTATGAGAAGGTCTCTGGTTATATTTGGTATGTCGTTAGAAACGAGATCGTACCAACTCCTTTTCTCCCATTAAAGGGCGAATAGCCTGTATAACTAACTTCATTTCATTCTTAACAAGCGTTCTGATATATAAATTATGAATACATTTCTCGAACACGTTGCAGCTGATTTACTGAAGAAGTATGGTAATGACATGGCGCATATAGCTGTTGTCTTTCCTAATAAGCGTGCTGCACTCTTTCTGAATCAAGCATTAGCTCGATTGGCTGATGGTCCTGTATGGAGTCCAGCATATATTACCATCTCTGACTTCTTTCGTCAACATTCAGAGCTAACAATAGCTAATCCTATTAAAAGTATTTGCGATCTTTATAAGAGTTACGTAGAGGTAACAGGCAATACGAATGAAACCTTAGATCACTTCTATGGTTGGGGGCAACTGCTCTTAGCCGATTTCGATGATATCGATAAGAATATGGCGAACACTGAGATGGTCTTCTCTAATATTTGTAACCTTAAAGAGTTAGATGATATTAGTTATCTTACCGATGAACAGAAAGTAGAATTACGCCGTTTCTTCGCTAATTTCGATGATAATTCAGAGGGTATTAGAGAGCGTTTTATAACTCTTTGGAATAAGTTGAATGATATATATAATGATTTCAAGCAAAGGCTTAAATCTCAAAAACTTGCATATGAAGGTATGCTTTATCGTGATGTGGTAGAGAAAACAAAGATAGAAGCACAATATGAATGCTATGTTTTTGTCGGATTCAACGTACTTCAGAAGGTAGAACAGCTCCTCTTTAAGCTCTTTTTAAAGGAAGAAAAGGCAAGTTTCTATTGGGATTATGACCGATATTATATGAAGTCAACAAATGAAGCGGGTAACTATATTCGTTGTTGGCTTGATAAATTCCCCAATGCTTTACCAAACGATAACGATGAATTGTACGATAATTTAGGTAAAGAGAAGGAAATAAATATTATCTCTGCTCCTACAGAGAACTTACAAGCACGTTATATCACCGAGTGGTTGCGTGAGAATGAAAGATATAAAGATGGTAAGCGAACAGCAATTGTTCTTTGTGATGAACATCTGTTGCAGACAGTAATCCATTGTATACCTGATGAAGTCGAAACTCTGAATGTCACAACGGGTTATCCGTTACAACAAACCCCGATTGCATCGATGGTTACGCAGCTTTGGGCGTTACAGACAGAAGGTTATTCAGTACAAGAACAGAGTTATAGACTTCACTATGTAAACAGAGTATTACGACATCCTTATGGGAAGTATCTCACACCAAAAGTTGCCGAAATCATCGAACGATTGAATAGTGAACGACAGTTTTATGTAAAGCCAAAAGAAGGCTCAATCTTTGAATACCATCCAAGTGATAAGCAGAACCTACAAGTATTAGTTAATTGGTTGGCAGAAACTATCCGTTTCATCGGTGTAAATGGTGCAGCTGACAAAGACCCACTTTTTGAAGAGTCTGTTTTTCGTATGTACACCTTACTCACACGACTGTCTGATTTGATGATAAATGGTGATTTAGATGCAGATAAGATAATCTTCCGTCGTCTATTAACACAGCTTATTGCTGCTACAAGTATTCCTTTCCATGGTGAACCAGCACGTGGAGTACAAGTGATGGGCGTTCTTGAAACGCGTAATCTCGATTTCGATCATGTACTTGTGCTCTCTTGTAATGAAGGTAATATGCCAAAGGGAATAGACGATGCATCATTCATACCTCATCTTATTCGTAAGGCATACGAGTTAACAACAATTGATAATAAGGTGTCTATCTACAGTTACTATTTCCATAGTCTGATTCAGCGGGCAAAAGATGTTACTTTCCTTTATAATAACTCCACTCAAGGTAGCCATACAGGAGAGATGAGTCGTTTTATTTTACAGTTGATGGTAGAGTGGAATCACCCAATTCATCGATTAACTTTACAAGCAGGGCAAGAGCCTATGCACTGTGAAGCAGAAGTGGTTGAAAAGAATGAAGCTGTGCTGAAAAGACTCGATGAAATCAGTTATTTCTCCCCAACTGCTATTAATACATATATAACTTGCCAGCTAAAGTATTACTTTAAGTATATTGCAGGTATTAATGAACTCGATGAAGTCGATGTAGATGATGTTGATAATCGAATGTTTGGTAATATCTTTCATACAGCAGCACAGCTTATGTATGAAAAGTTACTGCCAAGAGAAGTCATCACAGCTAAGAACATAGATTATTTGTTGAAGACTGGTAAGAGCACACAGTCACTCACATCAGGCAATGCAGAACTTACATTGGATGATATTGTCGACGAGGCATTTGCTACTGAACTATTTCATCAACAACGAGGAGTAAAGAAACATCCAAAGCTCAATGGACTCCAACTCATCAATCGTGAAGTTATCATAAAGTACCTTCATCAATTATTGCGAATTGATCGACGTTCTGCCCCATTGCGTGTGATTGGTCATGAGTTTCCTGTTAAACGTTCATTGACAATTAATGTGAATGGATTGGAGAAGCAAATAGAAACAGGTGGACGTATTGACCGTTTAGACGAGATTCTTGTTGATAGTGATAGCGCACGCTTGCGAGTTGTAGACTATAAGACTGGTGGAAAAGCAGCGGAGTCACTGAAAAGTGTTGATGAAATGTTCGATTCAAAGAACTTAAGTAAAAAGAGTGATTACACAATGCAGGTGATGCTCTACAGTCTTATTGAAGCAAAGAACGATTCTGAACATAATCCAAATCATCGTGCTGTTAGTCCAGCTTTGCTCTTTATCCAACATGCAGGTAGTGAAGATTATACTCCAGTACTATCAATAGATAAGGAGGAAGTTACTGATGTCACCGTATATGAAGAGGATTTTCTTAGAAATCTCACGGAGAAACTCGAAGAAATACATAATCCCAATATAGCTTTTGCTCCAACCGACAATACTGATAGTTGTCAATACTGTCCTTATAAACAGATGTGTGGACGATAATTACAGCTATAAACGATAATAGGCGGTCATAAATGCGAATACATTTATGACCGCCTATTATCGTTTTCTATTGTTATTAACCAATAACCTTAAACTTGGCAAACTTCAGCAGTAGTTGTTTGGTTCCTGCATTACGGAACTCAACAGTTGCCTTAGCATTTTCTCCAGAACCTTCAAGATTTAATACCTTTCCAATACCAAAGCGTTGATGTTCAATGGTCACACCAACACTGAGTCCAGCTACTGAGGCTGTCGATGAAACCGAGGATATTGAAGTACTCTCTGTCGATAATGTCCTACCACCATTTGTCATTGCAGACGAAAGCCGTTTGAAGTTACCACCCTCCGCTATTAATCTGCGTTTAGCACGCTCAGAGAATGGGTCAACAGCAGCTTCAGGACGTTTACGTTCAGTTATCTTAGGTTTCGGGTCAGCGCGAAATTGACTTGCAACAGGATTTGAATTCTGCCATCTTGAACCCATTTGACGATATTCTTGTCCCCAAGGTCTGCTACCAGTATATGCCTTGTTTGGCTCGTATTCACGGAAGTTATCTCCTGAACCATTATGTCCCCAAGGACTTCTTGCGCTATTGTCCTCATCCCAAGGCATCTTACGTCGTTCACCTCCAAAAGCACTGTTTGCTTCATCTTCTACATGAATCAATGCAGGGTCGAAATCATTTAAGAATCGACTTGGATTATCAATTTGCATTGTTCCATATCGAAAACGGTTCTTTGCATTCGTCAATATACAATGTCGTTCGGCACGTGTTATAGCCACATAGAGTAATCTTCTCTCTTCTTCTATCTCACGTTTTGAACTTGCTGACATAGGACTTGGGAATATATTTTCCTCCAATCCAACGACAAACACAGTAGGGAATTCCAATCCCTTTGCTGCGTGAATTGTCATCAATGTCACTTTCGGGGTGTCATCGTCTTCCTTGTCAGCATCTGTGTATAATGCTACTTCCTGAAGGTAGTCAGTAAGGTAGACATTCTCTTCTCGTCCTTCTTCGCGTCCAGAGTCCACAAAACCCTGCATAGCCGACATAAACTCTTCCAAGTTCTCTCGACGAGCCAAGTCCTCTGGTTCACTACCCGAACGGATATCAGCACTCACCCCACTCTCTTCAATAATCTCCTTTCCAAGTTCATATGCATCCTTCAGTGCTACATTCTTAATAAATCCACTGATAAGCGTTCTGAAAGCAAAAAGCTTTGTCATTGTGCCCTTATTGACATCTAATCCATATTGAATAGGATTGAGGATAGTTTCCCATAGCGATACAGAATTTCGCTGGGCACAATCAATAATCTTTTGAATGGTCGTATTACCAATTCCACGTGTTGGGTAATTGATGATACGTCGGAAGGCCTCTTCGTCATCAGGATTAGAAACCAAGCGGAAATATGCGATGATATCTTTGATTTCCTTACGTTGATAGAAAGAAAGTCCACCGATAATCTTGTAAGGAATGCCCTGTTTACGGAATTCATCCTCGAAAGAACGACTCTGTGCATTCGTACGGTAGAGAATGGCAAAGTTGCCATAGTCACAATCGTCATTGCGTTTGATACGCTTCAGTTCATTCGCAACAACCATAGCCTCTTCCCTATCACTGTAGCAAGGCTTATAGAGAATCTTGTCTCCTTCGGCTTCTTTAGAAAATACATCCTTAGGAATCTGTCGTTCGTTGTGTTTCATCAACGAATTAGCAGCCTGTACGATGAGCTGTGTTGAACGGTAATTGCGCTCTAACTTAAAGAGTTTAGCATCTTCAAACTTATTCTTAAAGTCAAGGATATTGTCGATATTTGCACCACGGAAAGAATAGATACTCTGATAGTCATCCCCCACAACACAGATACGACGATGTGTCTCAGCCAACTGGCTGATGATACTAACCTGCGCATAGTTTGTGTCTTGATACTCGTCTACCAAGATATATTCAAACTGCTGTCCATACTTCTCTCTAATCTCTTTGTTATCACGGAAGAGCAAGAAGGTATAAAGCAGAATATCGTCAAAGTCCATAGCATTTGCCTGGCGACATCTTGCTTCGTATGCTTTGTAAATCATGTGGATTGCAGGCATACGTGTACTTCGGTCACGCTCAATGGCAGCACGGTCTTCTGCATATTCTGAAGCAGTAATAAGATGGTTCTTTGCCATTGAAATAAAGTTATGCACTGAGGCTGGCTTATACGTTTTCTCGTCAAGGTCTAAGGCCTTTACAATACTCTTAATCAGTGAACGAGAGTCGTTTTCATCATAAATAGTGAAATTACTTCCAAAGCCGATAGCCTCTCCTTCACGACGTAGGATACGTGCAAAGATGGAATGGAAAGTACCCATATAAAGATGTTGCGCATCTTTAGCGGTTGTTATCTGTGCGATACGTTCCTTCATCTCTCTTGCAGCTTTGTTTGTAAACGTAAGTGCAAGAATGTTCCATGGGGCTAAACCTTTATTAAGTAGATAGGCAATCTTATAGGTAAGCACACGTGTCTTACCAGAACCTGCACCAGCAATTACCAGTGATGGTCCTGTACAATACTCAACTGCCTCACGCTGGCTTTCGTTCAGTGCGGCGAGGATAGCCTCTTCCTTATCTTGATTTATCATTTTATCTTTTTTGTTTTTGTCGAACAGAATTGTTTAATAAACTAATATACAGCCTTTTTAATGTTCTTCTGGGAAAGCTGGTATAAAAGTCATTTGGTGTTCAATCTGTCCGATTCTCTTGCGCATATAAGGTCCAGGACTCTTTGAAGAGAAGCGACGTGGATTAGGTAATGTCGCTGCTATGAGTGCACAATCTCTTCGACTAAGTTGGCTGGCCTCCATACCGAAATTCTGTTCAGCACAAGCTTCAACGCCATAGATTCCATCGCCCATCTCAATTGAATTAAGATAAACCTCCATGATACGTTGTTTGCTCCATAGTGTCTCTATGAGGAAAGTGAAATAAACCTCCAATCCTTTTCTTACCCATGAGCGTCCCTGCCACAGAAAGACATTCTTTGCGGTTTGCTGAGAGATGGTAGAGCCACCACGTAGTTTCTTCCCTTTCTTTAGGTGGTCTTCTGCAGCTTTCTCGATAGCTTGATAGTCGAAACCATGATGCGTAAGGAAGCGTTGGTCCTCACTTGCCATCACTGCTACAGGCATTGATTTTGACATCTTCTCTAACGGAACCCATTCATGGTAAAGTTTCACAGACTCTCCTTTACCAATCTGTTCGAAACAACGACTAATCATCAGAGGGGTAAAGTATACAGGTATAAAGCGATAGACAACTACCGCCAATATTGTAGAGATAAAGGTTAGGGATAATACCCATCTTATCACTTTAAAAATCTTCTTGAACATAGTTAATGAGTTAATTATCTGCAAAGGTACTAAATCTTATCCGATAGCAAGCGGGAAGGAGGAGTTTTTTTCCTCTGTAAAAACAGCTTTAAAAATCTGAACAATAACACAATCAAATCAACCCTACTACTGTACAGTAAATATTCCCATAGAAGTTAAAACTGAAGTTAGTCGATAAGTATATCTTTTATTTTTACATGTAATTCCTCGCTCTATTTATAAAGGGATGTAAACTTTTTTCTAACTCTTCGAAATCAGTACATGCTCTTTTAGCTTCTTAAAGACGCCCAATTGACTTGCAATAGGTGCCCTTTTGAGGTCTTACTAACGCCCTTTTGAAGTCCAATTAAGCACCTTTACTTTTACTATTTTGTAACTTGTTGATTTATTGAAGGTTACAAAACAACTTGTGATGGGGCGTTTTTGCCTTTCTTTGAGGATTTTTATTTGGATTTATGTAATGATTTTTTATGGTAGAAGCTACGTTTTTTTGAGGTGAAAAAAGAAAGGTTCCTCCGTTAAAGATATACGCCTATAAAATAAGCGTCTACACATTTAACGGAAGAACCTTTTAATTACTTTGTGTATATAAGTAGGATAGCTACTTTATTTTTACTTAATCAAACTGATAGAACGCTTGAGGAACTTATCGAGTGCAGCACCCTGAAGCATACCATTCTGTAGCAATGCCAAGTCGATGAGTTGATGAACAATATCATTCCCCTTAGCATATGCAGCGACAATAGCTTTCTTCTTGTCCTGAAGTTCAGAAACAGTCTTCTGAGTGTTCTGCATATCGTCCTTCTCCTCCTGTGTCAGTTCCTCAGCCTTCTTGCTGTCTTGTGACTGATGCAAAGCTGCCAAACGTGCCTCTTGTCCCTTCAGTTCGCTGGCTACAGGCTTCAATTCATCTGCTGTATTAGCAGTGATATTGTCAAGAACCTTCTTCACTAATGGGTGGTCGGCATTAAGAACGAGATTATAAGAGTCAGGCAACTGAGCATAGAAACCCATTCCCTGCTGGAACTGACTCATCTCCTTCATACGGCGCATATACTCGTTTTGTGTTACGAGAACTGGCTGGAAAGACTCTCCAAGTGACTGTACGTCTACAGTGAAGTCTGCTTTCTCGATTGTAGGAATCTGTGAACGGAAAGCCTCTGACAAATTGTCAGTCTCCTCTACTGACAGATTATTCTTTGGTGCATCTTCCTTCTGAATAATGCGATCAACGATATCAGAGTCAACACGTACGTAGCGTGTCTTCTCCTGCTTCTGCTCAAGCATTGAAAGCAATGGTACATCCAACTGTCCGCTTGCATCAATAACGCTATACCCCTTCTGCTTTGCAGCTTCAATATAGCTGTACTGCTCCTCCTTGTTACTTGTATAAAGGTTTACAAGGTAACCCTCTTTGTCGGTCTGATTATCCTTAATGAGTGTGTTATACTCTTCAAAGGTGAAGTACTTGCCTTCGGTATCTTTGATAAGAGAGAAGTCCTTTGCACGCTCGTAGAAGTCAGATTCTGAAAGCATTCCGTAGTTGATGAAGAGTTTTAGATCATCCCATTTCTCCTCAAATTCCTTACGACTCTCCTTGAAAATACTCTGCAGTCTGTCAGCAACCTTCTTAGTGATATAAGTTGCAATCTTCTTTACATTCGCATCACTTTGCAAGTAGCTACGGCTCACATTCAGAGGAATATCTGGAGAGTCGATAACACCATGGAGCAATGTAAGGAACTCTGGTACAATTCCCTCAACCTGATCGGTTACGAATACTTGATTGCAATAGAGCTGAATCTTATTACGTTGCAGTTCGATATTGTTCTTTACACGTGGGAAATAAAGAATACCCGTGAGGTTGAATGGGTAGTCAACGTTCAAGTGAATCCAGAACAATGGCTCGTCATTCATTGGGAAGAGAGTACGATAGAAGCTCTTGTAGTCTTCATCCTTCAGACCTGATGGTGCCTTTACCCACAAGGGTTCAACGCTGTTGATGACATTATCTTCTTCAGTATCAACCATCTTGCCGTCTTTCCACTCAGTCTTCTTACCAAAGACAACAGGAACAGCCATAAACTTACAGTACTTGTTTAACAGTTCTTCAATCTTTGATTTCTGCAGGAATTCCTTGCAATCATCATCTATATAAAGGACTATATCGCTACCACGATCCTCCTTCTCTGCGTCTTCAAGTGTATATTCTGGGCTACCATCACAGCTCCATTTCACAGCTTTGCTACCTTCTTTATAGCTCTTAGTGATAATCTCTACCTTCTTTGAAACCATGAAAGAAGAATAGAAACCAAGACCGAAATGACCGATGATTGCCTCTGCCTTGTCCTGATATTTCTCAAGGAAGTCATTGACGCCAGAGAAAGCAATCTGATTGATATACTTCTCAATCTCCTCAGCGGTCATACCGATACCACGGTCGCTGATAGTCAATGTTCCTGCCTTCTCATCTAAACTGACACGAACACTCAAATCACCCAACTCGCCTTTGAAGTCACCTGTTGCAGAAAGAGTCTTCAGTTTTTGAGTAGCATCAACAGCATTTGATACCATCTCACGCAAGAAGATGTCATGATCTGAATATAAGAACTTTTTGATAACGGGGAAGATGTTCTCAGTTGTAACCCCAATATTTCCTTTTTGCATAGCAATATAAATTTTAATTGTTTTCTATTTTATTCGTCGTATATAACAAACTCCGTGCCATGATATGACAACATATCTTATATTAGTCAAGATACAATCATAGAAAAAAGAAAACGCCATCTTGTTCTAAGGAGCAAGATGGCGTGTAAATAATTATGGTTGTGTCCTATTACTTGATATTCTTAAGAACGGCAAGGAGGTGATCCCATACCATTTGAACTGTAGGAATAAGCAGACACTCGTCTGGTGTATGAACATAACGAAGTGTTGGACCAAAGCTAATCATATCTAAATGTGGATACTTCTCAGAGAAGAGACCACACTCAAGACCTGCGTGAATACCAAGAACGAGTGGTTCCTTACCGAAGATATTCTTGTATTGCTCAACTGCAACATGTACTAACTTTGAATTAGGATTCATCTTCCATGCAGGATAGCTGTCATCTACAACAATCTCAGCACCTGCCAACTCGAAACATGCACGAACAGTATTGGTCATGTTTACCAAGTTACTCATTACGTTTGAACGCTGTGAAGAGACAACTGTTAACTTATTGTCCTCTGTCTGTATGCTTGCAACATTACTTGATGTTTCAACCATATAAGCCAAGGCTTCATCCTGGCAGTTGGTCAATGGACCATTGTCGAGTGCCTGCAAAGCAAGGATAACGTTATGAGAAATCTGCTTTGGCATAACAGGAGCAGCATCAGCACTCTCAAGATTCCATACCATAGCTGTGTCAGTAACATGGAACTCGTCTGCAACCTCTGTGCTAAAGATATTCCAGTCTGCCTTAACGGTCTCTTTATTAGCAGAAGGAACAGCGAAGAGTACCTTACCATCACGTGGGATAGCATTGTGCATCTTACCTGAATTCCAGTAGCTTAAACGAAGGTCCATCTTAGCCTGTTCAGCATAGAGGAAGCGTGCAAGGAGTTTGATAGCATTGGCACGCTTCTTATTGATGTCATCACCAGAGTGACCACCAACCAGACCCTTCAAACTTGCTTCCATAAAGAAGTAGCCTTCTGGTGCATTCTCACGCTCAAAGTTGAATACTGCTGTCGTACTATTACCACCCGCACAACTTACAAAGATTTGACCTTCATCCTCAGAATCAAGGTTGATGAGATAGTTTCCTGTCATGAAACCAGCCTCCAAGCCGAAGGCTCCAGTTAAGCCGGTTTCCTCATCACGTGTAAAGAGACATTCGATAGGTCCGTGCTCAATATCATTAGAGTCGAGGATAGCCAACTCATAAGCCATACCGATACCATCATCAGCACCGAGTGTTGTACCCTTTGCATGAAGCCACTCGCCATCCACATAGGTTTGAATAGCATCCTTGTGGAAGTCAAATTCTATGTCAACGAGTTTGTCACATACCATATCCATGTGACTCTGGAGTACTACAGTTGGAACATTTTCCATACCTTTTGTAGCAGGTTTAGAAATCAGAACATTGCCAACTTTGTCAACCTTTACGTCGAGGTTGCGCTCCTTAGCAAACTCCTGTAAATAACTAATCATCTGCTCTTCATGCTTAGATGGGCGTGGTATTTGATTGATTTTAGCGAACTGCTCAAAGACACAAGCAGGTTTTAATTCTACATTTGCCATTTTTAATAATATTTTTTTTTGTAATCTTGCTGTTTTATATTACCTTTGCGGTCAATATAAATGCAAAGATAAAGAAAATGTTTGTAACATTATTGTTAACATTGTTAATAATTGCTATAGCTATGTTGCTCCTCGGAGTACGTGTGTTATTCAAGAAAGGTGGGGAGTTTCAATCGCAGCATATATCGGATAATGCATATCTAAAGGAGAAGGGAATCCATTGTGTTATAGACCAAGACAAGGAAGCCCGAGCAAGAAACAAAGCATATTAGAAGAAATAATTAATTAAATACAATAGAAATGAAGAAATCATTTAGCAAAATGGCAGTGCTTGCTATGGCAGCATTCGCTTTTGTTGCATGTAACAATCAGCCAGTGAAGAATGATACAGCAGCAGGTAAGGCTGAAACATCTACAGCTGCTCCAGCTGCAAATAGTCAGAAAGTAGCTTATGTAGAGATAGACTCTATCATGAGCCAGTATACTTATTGGAAAGATGTTACTAAACTTGTTAAGGCAAAAGAAGCTAACATCCAGCGTACATTGGCTGGTAAGCAGAAGGCTATTCAGGCTGCAGCTGCTAACTTCCAGCAGAATATTCAGGCAAATAAATACACACAGGCACAGGCACAGCAGATTCAGGCAAGTATCCAGAAGCAGGCTCAGGATGCTGATGCTTTACAGCAGCGTCTTGGTGCTGAGTATCAGAACGAGGTTGCTAAGTATAACAAAGCTCTCTCTGACAGCGTACATAACTATCTGAAGGAGTATAACAAGGATAAGAAGTATAGTATCATTCTTGCTAAGAGTGGTGATAATATTCTTTATGCTGACCCTGCTTACAACATTACAGACGATGTTGTTAAGGGTATGAACCAGGCTTACAAAGGTATGAAGAAGTAATTTGTAGGCTTACAGTTACTTATTAAATAGACATAATAAAACCAGTCGTTATTTACGGCTGGTTTTGTTTTTATAGAAGTATATCATAGAAAGGAATAAAGATTACTCCCTTGTTTGGTATAACCCTTTCTGATAGTTATGTCTCACATAAGTTTGACATACCTATCTTTCCTATAGGCAATAATGACCGTAACAATTCTTGTTTCTTACCTTTTACATGTGTGTTGATGCTTCGCACATATTGTGTTGATGGTAAGCACCAATAGTGCTGGGCGTTTAATACCTTACGAAATATGGCTTTGTTGTATTGAATTTGTTGCTAAAAAGTAGAAAGCTTTTACCAATCAAACATAATCTCTTTGATTTAGTAGTTTACTTGTCTAAATAGATTCAACATTTGCGAGTGTGTTATTTAATGCTTATGGGTATTGCTATAATTAATGATTTATTTCATTTTTAACTCATAGTTGAGAAAAGCTATTATTCTTTTTGATGTATCAATATGTAGTGTTTTTCTTTCTCATCAAAAAGTAGTAGCAAGATACTAAAATAAATGATACTGCCATGTTGCATAGCCTAAGAAAGCCATGAACAGTAGTAAAAAAGAAAAAATCTTCTTCCTCATAATCTTTTTATATTTTGAATTGCAGGTTTTTATAATGCGGTCTTTTTAACAAGTTCTATTCCTTGTCTTGACATTTTACTCTTTGTATTATGCCCATTTGTATTAGCCAATAGGTTCTCCAGCACAGGTAACATACGATTGAGGTTACCATATTGAATCATAAAGTTCCAAAAAGGTTCAAACTTCTTCCAGCCTCCCATATAAAGGAGATGAGCCAATTGCTGCTTTATATTATCGTGCCCAAAGCTTGCCTTAAAAATATTACTCCATGAATAGAAGTTACGATAAGCCCACTCGTAGCCTTGTTTTAACTCCTCTGCAGTCAATCCCAATGTTTTGTACACAACCGTCCGAGTATCATATTGACTCCAGTCATAGGATGTAATCCGTCCGTCTCGTTCCATCTGTTGAAACATACGAGTTCCTGGATAAGGAGTTAAAACATGGAAAGTAGCTGTTGTTATGCTATGTTCAATCCCCCAATCAACAGTTCTTCGAAATACGTCTTTATCATCATGATCAAGTCCAAAAACAAAACTTCCGTTTATCATTATACCAAGACTATGCAGCCGTTCAACAGCTGCTACATAATCTTTCGATAAGTTTTGTAGTTTGTTACTTGAACGAAGATTGTCTGGAGAAAATGTCTCGAAGCCTAAAAACAAACTTCGTAATCCTGCCTCGGCAGCTTTTTCTATCAAATTGCCATTTAGTACTGCTGCAACAGTAGAGGCACTCTGAAAAACTCTACCCATACCGCGCATACCTTCAAATAATTCTGATGCGAAGTGAGGATTACCTAAAAGATGATTGTCAAGGAAATAAAGATGTCTGCCAGGCAGACTATCAATTTCAGCTAAGGCATCGTCTACCTTTCGGGTGTAAAACGATTTACCCTCGCTATAGAAGGCATCCTTGTAGCAAAAGTCACAATGATGAGGACAACCACGGGAAACAACAAGCGAGTTTGGTACGAAATACTTCTCTCTTTTAATAAGGTCACGACGTACAGGAGGAATATTTTCAATGCTTCTCCAACTTGCTACATATCGTTTTTGAGGATGCCCTTCGCGAAAGTCTTTGATGAATCGTGGGAATGCTTCTTCCCCTGGCCCTAATATAAGTGTGTCGGCGTGTTGTGCAGCTTCATCAGGAAGACTTGTAACGTGAAGTCCTCCCATAACTACATACACACCTCTTCTTCTATACTCATCAGCAATCTTGTAAGCCCTATAAGCATTAGTAACGTAGACTTGAATACAAACCAAATCTGGAGTATCATCCAACTTTAGTTTCTCAATGTGTTGATCTTGTATCTCTACATCGTCATTTTCAGAGAAATAGGCTGCAAGTGTAGCTAATCCCAAAGGTGGGAAAAGCGAGTATTTGATTGGTCGCCAATAAGGGCTTTCTGCCTCTTGCAACGCTGGTAATATCATTTTTACCCTCATGCTGTCAATTCTTTATTTTTCAAGACACTATATTATCTTAATGAGGCGATTAATTAGGTAAAGCTAATCAACGCATAGAAAATGAAGTTTACCCTATCGCCCTTAATTAAGTATATTATACAAAAGTCGTTATTACATTTCATATATGCAAACTTTTTTCAAGAAAACTCAATTCAACTATAGTTACATTTTCTTTTCTAAAACAGATATATTCTATTTCTATCATTAGTATTCTTGTCATTGCTGTGTTTTTTCATAGAATAAAAGAAAAAGACAACGAAAAATTTTGAGGTATGAAAATAAAGTACTATCTTTGCACTCGCATTTGAGATAATGCTTGGTAATTCGGTTATAGGCCATCTTGGAAGGATGGGTGAGTGGCTGAAACCAGCAGTTTGCTAAACTGCCGTGCGCATTCGCGTACCGGGGGTTCGAATCCCCCTCCTTCCGCTTTATCTCATTATCTCAAATGTATTTTGGTCGATTCATCTAATGGTTAGGATACAAGATTCTCAATCTTGGCATAGGGGTTCGATTCCCCTATCGACTACCAAACATCCTCTTAGTGAGAAATAATTATTCTGGTCGATTCATCTAATGGTTAGGATACAAGATTCTCAATCTTGGCATAGGGGTTCGATTCCCCTATCGACTACCAAACTAAAGTTTAGCTTAATAGCTGAACTTTTTTGTTTTATATGCTTATTTGTTTTTGCGGATTACACCAGATGGATATGTTAAATTAAATTTGCTGTCACTTCTGTCATTTACAGTGAGTACTTAACTTGTTTGTTTACAGTAGAATAAATGAAATGTTAAAAGTGACAGGAAATTGAAACAAAAATATTCTTGTAAGATATGTGTGTGTAAAACGAAATTAAATCGTAATTCTTTAGTAAAAGTTATCTTGTGTATTTAAAATGTATGCTTGTAGTTAAGTGTAGATACTCTTAGAGTGTATATTTGAGGTTCTAAACTGCTCTCCTACTCTATTGTTTCGTGTAAGCTGCTTGCATAGATAATCTTTGCGTGTGTTGTGTGTGAATAAAGGTAAGGTTGGTATAATGGGCTAAACCAAATAAAGGCTATAGGAAATCCTATAGCCTTTTATTGATTGTATCTTTATAGAATTAATTCTTAAAGAACTCCTTGACGTCCTCGTTTGGGACCATCTGCTCATCGAAGATGTAAGCACCAGTCTTAGGACTCTTTACCATCTTGATAACCTTTGAATATGCGCGACCATCCGTAGAACCTTCGTGGAGGGTAGCGACCGCTTTCTTTGCCATAGTCTATTAATTTTAACTATTAACTATACTACTCTTTTTAGCGAGCTTACTTAATCTCCTTGTGAAGGGTAACCTTCTTCAGAACAGGATTATACTTCATGAGCTCAAGACGCTCTGGAGTATTCTTACGATTCTTTGTAGTTACGTAACGACTTGTACCAGCTACACCGCTGTTCTTCATCTCGGTACATTCCAAGATAACTTGGACTCTGTTTCCTTTAGCTTTCTTTGCCATGATATTTAGTCTCCTATTACCTTAATGTCCTTCCAGTCAACATAACCCTTAGAAACAGCCTGCTTTAGTGCTGCATCAAGACCTACCTTGTTAATAAGACGAAGACCAGCAGCACTAATCTTCAGCTGAATCCAGCAAGCCTCCTCTACGTAGTAGAACTTCTTGCTGAAGAGGTTAACGTCAAAGCTTCTCTTTGTACGGTGCTTTGAGTGAGACACGTTACAACCTATCTGTGCCTTCTTTCCTGTGATTTGACAAATCTTAGACATTTCTATCTTTGTTTTGTGATTCGTTAATTGATACCTATTCCAAACAGGGTGCAAAATTACAAAAAAGTTTCAAATAAGCAAAACTTTTACTACAATAATTGTTGCTTTTAAGCTTTTTTGCGAGTTTATTCGGACTTAATATCTAATTCTTTTAGGAAATCAAGGAATAGACGAATTGCTTTGTTTGTTGCAATGGCAAGATTTATATCACGTCCGAAGTCTTCGGTTAACTTAAATGTTCTTACCTCATCTTTGTTGCCATATGCCAACCAAATAGTACCCACTGGATGTTCTGCTGTACCGCCTCCAGGGCCGGCTACTCCTGTAGATGCAATGGCAAAGTCTACTCCAATAGTTTTTATAGTGCCTAATACCATCTCACGTGCAACCTCCTCTGATACTGCACTTTTCTCCTCAAGTACTTCGTGAGATACGCCAAGTAGTTTCTCCTTTACTTCATCCGTATAAGCAACTACTCCTCCTTTATAATAATTAGATGATCCTGGGATAGCCATAATCGCTTCGCTGATACGACCACCTGTGCAGCTTTCTGCTGTTCCAATTGTGTAACCTGAAGCATAAAGGATGTCACCAATCTGACGTGATATTATCTTACTTTCAAATTCCATAAACTTATTCTTATTATAGGACTTAATTTTGTTATTATTCAAAAGTTACTTTACTAAATACTGGGATATCCATCTTTGTAAAGTCTTTGTCTTGATACTTGAAGTTACCTACACTGGCAATCATTGCTGCATTGTCTGTCGTATAGCTAAACTTTGGTATGTAAATCGTCCAACCATAACGCTCTGCATGGTCATGGAACGCATTACGAAGACCATTATTAGCTGATACGCCACCCGCAACAGCTACATGCTTAATGCCTGTCTCTTTAACGGCTAAGCGCAGCTTTTTCATAAGTATGTCAACTATCGCATGCTCAAGACTGGCTGCAATGTCTTCTTTATGATGCTCGATGAAGTCTGGGTCTTCCTGTACCCACTTTCTCATATTATATAGGAATGATGTCTTAAGACCTGAGAAAGAGTAATCAAAACCAGCTACATTTGGTTCTGCAAACTTATAAGCCAAAGGATTACCTTGGCGAGCAAGCCTATCAATGATTGGACCACCAGGATAACCGAGTCCCATTACCTTTGAACACTTATCTATTGCCTCACCAGCAGCATCGTCAATAGTCTGACCGAGTACTTCCATATCGTTATAAGCATTCACCTTAACAATCTGGGAATTACCACCAGATACCAAGAGACAAATGAATGGGAATGGAGGCATGTGATTGTCGTCATCACTTTCCTTGATAAAGTGAGCCATGACATGACCTTGCAAATGGTTTACCTCAATCATTGGTATATTTAATGAACGAGCAAAACCTTTGGCGAAGTTCACTCCGACCAAAAGACTACCCATCAATCCTGGACCGCGTGTAAACGCTATGGCTGAAAGCTGTTCCTTTGTAATACCAGCTCGCTTCAACGCTTGGTCAACAACAGGAACCACGTTCTGTTGGTGAGCTCTTGAAGCAAGCTCAGGAACAACTCCTCCGTAAGCTTTATGTACCTCCTGTGAGGCTGTTACATTACTGAGGATTACACCATTCCTCAATACGGCAGCACTTGTATCATCACAACTGCTTTCTATACCTAATATATAAATATCTTCTTTTTCCATTTTCAGTTAGATTCTCTCCTAAAAGAATATCAGACATTAATGTGTCAGAATCTCTAATCCATGTTCTGTCATAACGAAAGTATGCTCCCACTGAGCTGAAGGCTTCTCATCACCTGTGATAACCTCCCAACCATACGGGTCGTCAGCATCAATAAAGACTTTCCATGTGCCCATATTAATCATTGGTTCAATGGTAAATACCATACCAGGAACCAGTAACATACCAGTACCTTTATGTCCATAGTGAACAACATCTGGCTGCTCGTGGAATTCGATACCCACACCATGCCCACAGAGGTCACGTACAACACCATAGCCATTCTTCTCGGCATGCTTCTGTATAGCATGACCGATGTCACCTACAAAGGAATAAGGCTTAGCTGCTTCGGCACCTATCTCAAGGCATTCCTTCGCTACACGTACCAAACGTTCCTTCTCTGGTGTTGTCTTTCCAATGATGAACATACGACTTGCATCTGCATAATAGCCATCTACAATCGTTGTCATATCAACATTGATAATATCACCTTCTTGAAGAACATCTTCTTTCTTTGGAACACCATGACACACAACTTCATTAATACTTGTGCATACACTCTTAGGATATCCCTCATAGTTCAAGCAGGCAGGGATAGCGTTATGATCCTTGCAATACTGCATACAGATATCATCAATCTCCTGTGTATTCATTCCTGCGTGGATAGCCTCAGCGACAGCATCCAAGCAGCCAGTATTGACTATACCACTCTTTCGGATACCTTCAATCTGCTCAGGTGTCTTAATCATATCACGTGTAGGAACGAGTTTGCCCTTCTTCTCAAGAGCCATTATCTTTAAATCCATTTCGGTTGGCTCCTGTCCTGGAAGACAATGCCACCTTTTCTTTTTCAACTGCATATCGTCAATTTTATCTTTTTGCAAGAATTAAGCAAATAAGTACAAGAAAACAATCTTTTCTCCTTATATGCTACTTAGTCTTTGCAAAAGTACTATAATTCAAAGACAAAACAAAATAAATCAAGTCCTTTCTTACAGAAGAGTCTTATTTGATATATCGTACAACATCCTACTGGAATGTAATCAAGTAAGGGGTACTAAAATCTATATGAATCTCACCTGAAAAACTTCTACCAATGTCCGGTGATAATTCTGTTTGTCAAGTCTTTATTCTTAATCAAAAAGGTTGAGTTTATTCTCTCTTGCCTTACTCAAAGACAAAACCTTTTGTTGTTCTTCTTTATAACCTGCACGGAGTTCCTCGTATGTTGCGCCTAAGTTTTTGCAGAAACGTTCACGATCTTTGTCATTAAGCAGTGCTGCTGCTATGGAAGGATTGACAGAAGCGTCTTTAACCCATACAACTGGGGCATCGTATAACGGAGCAATCTTCAGTGCTACATGAAGTTGAGAGGTTGTTGCACCACCAATCATGACAGGGATATTCAGTCCTGCTTCCTTAAAAGCTACAACACTATTTACCATCTCCTGAAGACTTGGTGTAATGAGACCAGACAGTCCAATCAAGTCTACATTCTCTTCCTTGGCTTTCTTAATAATCTGGTCAGCTGGCACCATAACGCCCAAATCTATGACTTCATAGTTGTTACAAGCCATCACAACACCCACAATATTCTTTCCGATATCGTGCACATCGCCCTTTACAGTAGCCAATAGCACCTTTCCTGCAATAGCCTTACCGTCTACCTTCTCCTTTTCAATATAAGGTTGAAGGATAGCTACAGCATCTTTCATTGTGCGGGCAGTCTTGACAACCTGTGGTAAGAACATCTTGCCAGCACCAAACAAGTCACCGACTTCGTTCATACCCTGCATCAAAGGACCTTCGATAATATTCACAGCGTGTGGATACTTCTCCAATGCTTCGTGAATATCCTCATTCAAATAGGTTGAAATACCTTTACGCAGTGCATATTTTAATCTGTCTTCCAACGCATCATTACGCCATGCTTCCTGTGCTACATCCTGCGTAGCACCGCCATTCTTTTGTGCTTCTTTTTCTTCAAGAATCTTGTTAGCTAATTCTATCAGTAGTTCGTCGGCTCCCTCTACCCTATCTAAAACAACATCTTCAATTATCTTCAGATGGTCTTCTGGGATATCGGCGTATGTCACTTTGGTAGCTGGATTGACAATACCAAAGTCCATACCAACCTGAATGGCATGATAAAGGAATACGGCATGCATAGCCTCACGGATATAGTTATTACCTCGGAAACTAAATGAAAGGTTACTTACACCACCGCTGACATGGGCACCAGGTAAGTTCTTCTTTATCCATTCGGTAGCACGGATGAAGTCGACAGCATAGCTGTTATGCTCCTTCATACCCGTACAAATAGCAAGAATATTAGGGTCGAAGATTATATCCTGAGGTGGGAAACCCACTTTCTCAGTAAGAATCTTATAAGCTCTATTAGCTATCTCGATACGACGCTCGTAGCTTGTTGCCTGTCCCTCTTCATCAAAGCACATCACGACAACAGCTGCACCGAAACGCAGTACATCCTTTGCATGTTGGATAAAGAGTTCTTCTCCTTCCTTCAAAGAAATCGAATTGACAATGGCTTTTCCCTGTACACACTTCAAAGCAGATACAACTACCTCCCAATCAGATGAGTCAATCATCAATGGAACACGGGCAATCTCTGGTTCTGATGAAATCATATTGACGAAATGAGCCATCTCATCTTTGGCTTCCAACAGCCCATCGTCCATGTTGATATCCAATACCAACGCACCATCATCCACCTGCTTACGAGCAATCGTCAGCGCCTCCTCATAGTTCTTTTCTTTAACTAAGCGAAGGAACTTACGGCTTCCAGCAACATTACAACGCTCACCAACGTTTACAAATGATATTTCTGGGGTCAATCGGAACTGCTCAAGTCCAGAGAGAATCATCTCCTTTGGTGCATCAACTGGTATATGAGGTTTCTTTCCTTCAACAACCTTTACGTAGCCAGCAATGAACTCTTCCGTTGTTCCACAACAGCCACCAATGATATTTACCAGCCCTTCATCCACAAATGAAGCCATCTGTGGCACCATGATATCAGGTGTTTCATCGTATTCTCCCATCGAATTTGGCAGACCCACATTTGGATGAATGCTTATATAATAAGGTGCTTTAGCTGCCAACTCCTTCAAATAAGGGCGCATCTGTTCTGCTCCGAACGAACAGTTAAGACCAACAGAAAAGATAGGATAAGACGATACTGACGCAAGGAAAGCATCGAGTGTCTGACCACTAAGCGTTCTACCAGACAAGTCGGTAATGGTCACTGACAGCATAATAGGTAAATCAACACCCGCCTTCTTCATCTCTGACAATGACGCATCAATTGCTACCTTAGCATTAAGCGTATCAAAGATAGTCTCAATCAAAACAGCATCAATACCGCCTTCTATCATCGCTGCAACCTGCTCGCTATAAGTATCAAAGAGTGTGTCATACGTAAGGTCACGCTTAGCAGGGTCGCTTACATCAGGCGACATCGAACAAGTTTTGTTTGTCGGACCAATACTACCTGCGACAAAACGAGGTTTATCTACAGTCGAATATTCATCAGCACACTGTCGTGCAAGCTTCGCCCCTGCAAAGGCAATATCACGAGAGAAGCTTTCCATGTGGTAATCCGCTTGCGAAACACGCTGTGCAGAGAAGGTGTTAGTACTGATAATATCAGCTCCAGCCTCTAAATAACGACGATGAATATCCTCAATGATATCAGGACGTGAGAGGTTCAACATATCATTATTACCCTGATAATTGAGCATCTGTAAAAGTTCAAGGTTACCTCGGAAGTCTTTCTCCGTCAAGTTATATCCTTGAATCATAGTACCCATCGCACCGTCTAAAATCAGTATTCTATCTTTAATGTTATCCCTTAGCTTCATTCTCTTACTTAATAGTGTTTCTTCGCCCGATCCATCTCTCGTCGGTCTTCTTTTTCTTTTAGTGTTTGTCGTTTGTCGTATTCTTTCTTACCTCTTGCCAAGGCTATGTCAACCTTTGCTCGTCCGTTCTCATCAATAAAGATAAGTGTTGGGATGATAGTAAAGCCAGGAGTCTTTGATTCAGACTCAAGGTTGCGTATCTCTTTTCGAGTCAAAAGGAGTTTACGGGGGCGTTTCGCCTCATGATTAGCATACGAACCATAGAAATAAGGAGATATGTTCATCCCCTGAACCCACATTTCACCTTTTGTTATATAGCAGTAAGAATCAACCAACGAAGCCTTACCAGCACGGATAGACTTTATCTCCGTACCAGTAAGAACAATACCTGCAGTGTAAGTATCAACGAAGAAATACTCAAAAGAAGCTTTCTTGTTTCTTATCTGTACAGGTGATTTCTTTCTTTTCTCTTGTTGTTCCTTATTCATTTTCAATTGTTGCAAAATTCTCAATATGGTCATCGACATAGGCTGCAATCATTGCACTCCATCGTTCCTCATTGACCACAAATTCATCATCAAACTCGTCAAATTCTGGCATCTGTTCATATAAAGCCATGAAATCTTCGTCAGATTCAACAGCTTCAATCGCCTCGTGATATTTTTCGTAATATTTCTTTCCGTGACGAATGTGTGTGTATAGCTCTCGAATTCCCCAGTTGCGCATTGCTACGGCAAAAGGGTTCTTGAAGATAAAAGCACCATAACCATTGTATATCAACTGGACATAACCGCCATCCATCACTTCCTGATGGAGATAACTCCATGCCAACAGTGTTATCTGATCAGCATTTAGTTGCTGCATAGCTTCCAATGTTAGCTTATTATCTATTGCATTGCCAATGGCATCAACAAAGACCTGAACAAAACTGTCCATTCCTTCTTCAACGGCTTTGCGTATATCGCTATCTTTTACTTTGACGTCAATCATTAATCATTTTATTTTTAAACAATGAATAAACTATATGAGCAAGGCAGAAGAAGCATACAGCTTATTTGCCAAGTATTGATTTTTATACTTTGCAAACTTACATAAAATTATTTGATTTCATGCCTGTAGAATAAAAAAGTTGAGATTACAACACAAACCAGTTATCTAAAACAACAAGTATCGTTCTCTAATTCCTCCTCTCGAAGGGATTAGAGAACGATTATCTTCTATTTTTTTGCATAATCTGCAATAAGTTGTTGCAGTCCTTCTTTCGTACGAGTGTCATACTTAGCGGCATCCATACTTGGGGTATCCAGATATTCAGCCGTCAGTTTTATTCTTGTCTTCTCACTTCGTGTACCTAATAAGGCTTTATCGCCAAGATAGATAGCTCCATTTCTGTCCTTCAACTTCAAATAAAGTTCGTCTTTATCTAATGGATGTTGCAGAATATAATTGCCTTTTCCATCGGTAAAGAGAACCTCGAAGAACTGCGGATGACGTGTTCCGATATTAATAGAACTGCTACCCCCAGCATTTCTTAACGCACTGTCTTTTAAGCCCTTTGTACCGATATAGGTCTTACCACCAGCATAGACGGTTACGTTGTCAGCAGCCTTGAACCTCTGTTCAGTATTGCCGTTTGCATCATTGTGTGTTAGCGTTACAGAAGAACCCATTGCCGGAGCATCAAGATCGAGAATTCCATTAGTGCCTTTACCCATCTTCTTTTCAATAGATTCATAGATGATAGTGATGTTTCCCTCGTGTGTCGTGCCATCAGCAAGTACCACCTTACCAGGCACATTATAGATGTTCACGGAAGCTTTTTGGGCATCGTTCACCAACTGTTGTTCTTCCTCAACAGCCTGTTGTTCCTCTGCCTTAGCCTTGTTAGCCAGTCGCTGCTTAATGTCCTCCGTCATATCTCCCAATGTATAGCCGTTTGCAAGCAGTTTAGACACCATACGATGTGCCATCTCGTTCTCAGAGAGTTTAAATGCTGTCTTGTATTCTAAGAAAGGAAGTTTCCTATCATCACAGGTTGTTATATTGCTGAAATTCTCGCTGTTAGTCCACGATTCCAGTTTAATCTCGGCAACTTGGTTGCCCACGCGGTCCTTAATATAATAGGTTCTTTTGCCCAATGATGGTTCATTGACAAGAACCTTACCCACCATCACCTTGTTGATGATAATGTCGCCATCGTCATTGATGAAGAAAGGATGCTGTGCTGTAAATTCTTCATCGGCTTTCTCCATCTTTTTAACAACGGTATAGATGCTGTCCCATTTTGCAGAGAAAGGGGATGAACCCTGTGCGAAGAGGTTATCAATGATAGATTTCTTGATGCCGTTCACTGCGAGGAGACTGGGTTTGCTATCTAATAGTTTGTAGGCAAAAAACTTCGTATTGGACAGAACTATCCTATCTTGCGGATTAGGTAATTCAAAGACTGCGCCCTCAGGCGATATAAACTTAAGCCACTCTTCTGGCGCGCTGATGCCTTGTTTCGTCTTATTGGTAATGAAAAACGTAAGAACTTGCTTCCCATCAAGTGTAGACAATTCGCACGTTCTTTTCTCTTCTTTTAGAAGCGCTACTGGTGTTTCATTAAGTAATACCGCTCCCTTCTTTATTTTCATATCCTGGGCATGTGCGGAAAGCACCATGAAGCTGGCGATGAAGCCTAATACTGTTTTCTTCATATTGTTTATTAAAATTTAATATTAAGATGATTTGTTTGCAAAGATAACCTTTTTTCTTGATTAATTAGCAAATACTATACCTTTTTCTCTCTGAAATAGTAGCCCTTTTTCTCCTTTTATTTATCTCCAAAAATTGGATTTCCTGATTGACCTTACATAATATTACAACAGCAAAACGAGATACAGCAGAAGACAGTAAACGACCTTATATGTAAATATTTTTCACAGCTCAAATGTCTATTGATGCTCATTAGGACTTGAATTAAGGCTTAATTGGCTTTGAAAAGATGCCCTTTTGATGTCGAAGTAACGCCCTTTTGAAGCCCAACTAAGCACCTTTTTTGCAGAGGTTTTCAACATTCTGATTAACAGGAGGTTATAAACACGCAAAAAAGGGACTTTTCTTGTGAGTTTTAGCTGCGAAGCGTAAGGATTTATGTCAATATTCTTCAAAGCGAGCATATATATAGTTAAAAAATAGATTATTCTTTGAATAAAAGAGTGTTTTCGATAGATGAAAAGACCTATTCCTACTAATGTTTTCTGGCATATCTGCTTGGTATGATAAGTATAGAATGGAATAATACAGCAAATAGGAAACTTTGGTAAGCTAACTACTTGCAGCATACCAACAAAAAAGCCCACTCATTAAAATGAGCAGGCTTTAATTCTATAGTTGTAAATTGATTACTCTTCAACTGGAGTGAAATCATCCTTACCTACACCGCAAAGAGGGCAAACCCAATCATCTGGAATATCCTCAAATGCTGTACCTGGCGCAATGCCACTATCTGGATCACCAAGTTCTGGGTCATAAATATAACCACATGTCTCGCATTCGTACTTCTTCATAATGCTTCTGTTTATAATTTTAAAAATAATTTTAATTTGAATTATATCGCTTGCAAAGTTACAAGTATTTTGTAATAATTACACAATTAAATAGTTAAAAAATGCTATTACATTAATGTGCTAATATTGCTCATAGATACAAAACCTTCTGATTTACATGCAAATACAATGTCTATATACTTGATGAGAAAAGTATCTTTAAGGATTTAATTCATACATTTCACTTGGTATCTTTCGTTTCAATACTTCAAGTTTAAATTCCTTTCCAATGATTATTCCACAATCACGTAAAACAGCCTCAATCGTTTTCTTAGCCAGTTCTGGATGATTATTCTCGTCACTCAGATGGCATAACCATACATGGCGTAAAGCAGGTGAAGCATTCTCTACAAGTGCTTTTGCACAAGCTTCATTACTAAGATGTCCGTTTGGTCCACTGATACGTTCCTTTAAATGGCGTGGATATGGACCAGCAGCCAACTTCTCAGGTTCATGGTTTGCCTCAATTACCAAGTAATTAGAAATAGAAATAAACTGAGCAATCTCATCTGTGATATGTCCACAATCGGTGATTAATGTAAATCGAATACCCTCATATTCTACAGAATAACCAACACAGTCTGTGCTATCATGGGGTACTCCGAAAGGGGTTACTTTAAATTCACCAATAGTAATCTCTTCGCCTTTTTGTACGAATTTAACGTATTGTTGATCGACTTTACGTCTTACACACCAGTTCTGACTAATTCCTCTATGAACATCTTCTGTTGTATATACAGGTAGTTGCAAATCACCACTTATAGAGCCAACAGACTTCACATGATCGGCATGATCATGGGTGATAAGCACATTATGAACCATATTTAATTGCAGACCATAGTTGTGGAAATGCTTCTTTAATGAGCGAATACCAACACCACAATCAATCATTAGACAGTCTGTGTCAGTATATAAAAGATAGCAATTACCACTACTACCACTGCCGAAAGATAAAAACCTCAGCATTATTTTCTTATTTTAGGCAAATGTAACAAAAGTATTTTGATAGACAAAATTATTGTTTATGTTTGCCTTATTATACACTCTACTTTTAGGAATAATTAAACATAAAAGTATCTATGAAATGACTAAAATGGAAGTCCTACGGCGAAATGGAACGTAAAGTCTCGTTTTAGATTTGGATGCCATAAAGCATAATGCTCTTCCGTACTTGTATAAGCAGGGTTAATGGCTTTCATACCACCATCAAATCGAAGTATGAAGTAATCGAAATTGAGTCGTAAACCAAGTCCGTATGCAACCGCTATTTGATTATAGAAACTCTTAAAGCTAAACTGTCCGCCTGGTTGGTCAGCATAGTCACGTAGTGTCCATATGTTTCCTGCATCTATGAAGGCTGCTGCATCAAGTTTCCAAAACAGATGTGTACGATACTCTGCGTTTAAATCAAGCTTCATATCACCAGTCTGGTTGATAAAGTCTATTCGACCATCAACACCCTTAAACTTACCCGGTCCCAACTCTCTTACGCTCCAGCCACGAACAGAGTTGGCACCACCAGAGAAATAACGCTTCTCAAATGGAAGTACTGTACTGTTTCCATAAGGAATTGCAATACCCAAGCCACCATGTAAAGCTAAGGAGTTACGCTCGTCAAATCGTAGTATCTTTGTATAATCGAAGTCGAACTTTGCATATTGTGCATAGGCAATATTGAAAAGTGTTCGTTTTCCTTCGCTATTCTTTTTAAAGTTGAAGACACTACTCAATCCATTCAGTAAGTTGCCTGCCAATTCCATTCTTGCTCTGAAAGTTTGGTTTGCACCACTATAATTCACGCCAAAACCTGTTCGTAAAATAAACAAATCTTGATAGTTATATCGAAGAATGGCATTGCGTGTTGTCGCGTTGTCGAGGTAATCATGCTTAAAAGTCTCACTAATCCATGGCATATATACATAGCTGAGATTAAGGAGATCAAAGTCATAGGTCAGGTGACGAACAGGATCTGACCAATGATATTTCCATGCAGAAGAAAAGACTCGACGATGGAACTCTGGTCTGTTTTGTAGGTTCCAGCCCACAGATACTTCTGACATGGCACTGCTCTTTCTTTTAAAATTCTTTGAGATAAATGGAGCTAAGAAGCGAGGGAACTGTAGATGTGCTTGTACACTATACTCCTCATAGTCACTATTCTTATAGCCCTCAAGACCTTTGATTGCCTCAAAGGCTGCACGAAACTCCAAACTTAAATGTTCACTACCTCTAAAAAGGTTCCTATTCTGATAAGAAAGTACGGCTGCAGCACCTAAATCACCCGCTGTATTTGTTCCTTCTGGTTGGAAAGAGATGGTGTTTGGTTTATTGTTTGAAACCTGAATATCAGCATCTAAGTAATGCGTAGAAGATGTTGTATAGGTAAATGTCTTACCTATCACCAAACTATCATAGCGAGGAACTTCCCTAAAATTGATGTTCGTATAGCGTACTGCACCAAGACGAGAGAAGTTGTTATAAGTCTTTTGTAAGTCTATAGCCGAGAAGTATTTGTCTTTTTCTATTAGCGTATTGTCTTCCAATACTCCCTTTCTAAGATGAAAACCTGTTGAATCACCTGGAATAAAATTGACATTATTGATGACATAGCGTGGGTGTAATGTTGGTTTAGCATCACTATTCTCAACGTATTTCATTAAGTGTAAGGTCACGTTTACATGCTGTCTACCTTGCGTAGAGTCTGCAGTATAATATATGAAGTCCTTATGAAATCTGTAAAAACCAGAATCATTCAGGATATGTGTCAGTTTTTTACGCTCGTCATCCAAGGAAGTAACGGTAAATTGGCGTGGTCGATCAGTATCTTTTTTGAGGTGAGGAGCAAGTACTCTTTCAATGACAGAATCCTCTATCTCATAGTTAAATCTATCGATAATATAAGGGTTGCCTGGGTGAAGTAGGTAGTTAAGGGTCAGTTTCTTTCCTTTAACCTTTTTCTCTACGTCTACTGTTGCATTCATATAACCCATATTCTGCATAGCAACCGTCAAATCTTCTGAAGAAAGGCGAGCCTGAACAGAATCATACAATACAGGTTCCTCTCCCATTCTACGGAGTGTACGGTTAATCCATTTCGTAGTATCTTCTCCCGCCATAGCGTAAGTTCCTAATGGAATCTTAAAGAGAGAGAACCAACGTGAGTTCCCTTTTTGACGTACATACTGCATCAGAAGTGAAGAGTTAACGTCCTTTCTGTCAGAACGTAGCTCTACCTTATCTAAAAGATATTGCCCATCAGGAACAAACTTATCTGATGAACACGCTATGACAACAAGTATAGTCATAACGATAAGGAGGGGTGTGAGAAATCTATGTGACTTTGGAAACAGCATTGATATCCTAATTTGTTAATCCCAAAATAATACACGTAATCGCAAAGAAGGTTGACTTTCAATTTGCCGAACGCAGCTTATTTTATGCAAAAATAATGCAAGTGAGCGCAAAGAAAGTTGACTTTCAATTTGCCGAACGCAGCTTATTTTATGCAAAGGTAGTAAAAAGTTAAGAAGTAATAGTCGGCGAGTGGATAGTTTTTTGTAAATTTGCGAAGTGATATCAAAAAATAAGATAAAGCTTATCCATTCTCTTGAGACTAAAAAAGGAAGAGAGAAAGTAGGATTATTTGTAGCAGAAGGACCCAAAGTTGTCAATGATTTGCTGCACGAAGGGTTTGTGGCAGATGAGATTTTAGAAGATATTGAAGATATCAAAAAGGTTTCTTTTCTCCAACATCCACAGCCTGTTTTGGGTGTTTTCAAGATGCCAGAAGAAGATTGTAAAGTAACAAATGATTACTTAAGTCTATTCAATGAATACATTGATAATCAACTTGTATTAGACCTTGATGGAGTGCAAGACCCTGGTAATCTTGGTACAATCATTCGAATTGCAGATTGGTTTGGTATTGAAAACATTTTCTGTTCGCATGAGACAGCTGACTGCTGGAATCCAAAGGTTGTGCAGGCAACGATGGGAAGTATTGCAAGAGTAAAGCTTCATTACTTAAACTTGAATGAGTTGATAGACCATCTCCCTATTGACTACCCTATCTATGCCACGCTTTTGGATGGTAATAACATTTATAGTCAAGAACTCTCTCATCACGGAATGATTGTAATGGGAAATGAGGGAAAAGGTATATCTTCGCAGCTTAGAACAAAGATTAACCGAAAACTTCTGATTCCAAACTATCCTCCAGAGCGTGAAACGGCAGAGTCTTTGAATGTAGCCATTGCAACATCTATTGTTTGTGCTGAGTTCAGAAGACGATAAAAGGCTGTTATTCTTGAAATAATTAACTACCAACCTACAAAGAAACATAATATGATAAACTTACAAAATCTAATTAGAACAAATATTAGAGAACTCATCTCTTGCGCTGAAACGAAAGCTGAAGAGAATGTAAGGGATTCTCAACATATTATGCTTGATGCTAATGAAAATCCATATAACAAACCTTTTAACCGCTATCCTTCTGACGATCAGATAGAGTTGAAAGAAGAACTTGCCAAGCTAAAAGGTGTTAGAACTAAGGAGATTTTCTTAAGCAATGGCTCTACAGAGGCGATAGATATGTGCTATCGTATCTTTTGTCAGCCAAAGGTTGATAATGTTGTTGCGATAGAACCGACCTGTGAACTATACAAACATTTTGCTAAATTAAATGATATTGAATACCGTTCAGTACTTTTGGATGAGGAGTTTCAGTTAAATGCTGCAGAACTTCTTAAGGCTTGTGACAAGCATACAAAGTTAGTATGGCTTTGCTCTCCTAATACCCCAAGCGGCAATTTGCTGAATGTTGAAGAAGTTGAGAAGGTCTTGAAAGGATTTGATGGTATTGTTGTTATTGATGAGGCTTATGCTGATTTCACACGTTTACAAACCTTTCGAGAGCGTATATCGGAATTTCCTAATATAATAGTACTCAACACTTTCTCTAAGGCATGGGCAAGTGCTGCTATCCGTTTAGGCGTGGTTTATGCACAAGAAGCTATTATAAGCATCTTCAACAAGGTGAGTAGCCCTTACCATATCAGCCAACTGACACAAGCGCAAGGGCTTGATGCGCTTAAGCATCGCTATGATATCGAAGATTGGATAAAGATAATCTTGTTAGAGCGTAAGCGTATGATTCTTGCCTTCGAGAGTTTAGCTTGTTGTGAGAAAGTCTATCCTTCGAATGCCAATTTCTTCTTAGCAAAGATGAAAGATGCACAAAGTGTGTATGATTATCTGTGTGAAAAAGGTATTCATGTTAGGAACTGTTCTAATGTTTCGTTATGCGGTAATTGCTTGCGTATAACAATTGGTTCCAAGGCTGAAAACGCAGAAATCCTTGGAATACTTAGATATTATAAGCCAACAAAATAGTCTTAAAGTCTATAAGTTGATGTTGCCTTATTACAACATCAACTTATAGATAATCGAAAACTTCTGTTTAGTATTATACGATAAGGCGTCTTCGTATAAGTAATTTAGTCATGTCTTATTTATTTTATTGTGACAATAAGACATGACTCTTATGCCTTTTTAGGATAGTGCAGAGCCCCAGCACCAATGGTGCGGACGGTTAACACCAATGGTGCGGATGGTTAATAAACACGCGGACCAAAGATAGTCGTACCCACACGAACCATTGTTGAGCGACATTCCACGGCTATATCATAGTCATGACTCATACCCCATGAACGCTCTTTGAATTCAGGATCATCAGCAAAATACTTTGCCTTCAATTCGTCAAAGAGGTCGGCTGCCAACATCATCTCCTTTTTAATCTGATTACGATCATCTACATTTGATGCCATCATCATTAAACCAGAAATGTGTACATTCTTAAGCTCTTTCCACTCACCGCTCTCTAATAGTTCTCGACAAGCATCAGGAGTGAAGCCATACTTTGTTTCCTCTTCTGCAATATGGAGTTCAAGAAGAACGTTGATGACACGGTTGTACTTCGCAGCTTGCTTATTGATTTCCTTTAAAAGCTTCAAAGAGTCAACAGCTTCAACCATAGAGATATAGGGAGCAATGTATTTCACTTTATTGGTCTGTAGATGACCAATAAAGTGCCACTCTATATCCTTTGGGAGTGTCTCAACCTTACGTGACAGTTCCTGCACCTGACTTTCGCCAAAGATACGCTGCCCTTCACGATAAGCCACTTCCAAATATTCGTTAGGGTGAAACTTACTGATGGCAACCAACTTCACACCATCAGGAAGATTCCCAAGCACTTCGTGTAAATTATTTGCTACATCATACATAACTGTAAGTTTCTGTCTTGTTTACTGATTAAGTTATTGTTCGAATTCTGGCTTCTCGTTCTTCTTTCCAGCATGATGTTCAAAGACGTCCATAATCTTTGTTTCGGTGATAGCTGCAATCTCGTAATCGATCATAGTAGAACCCATCACCTCGTCTACATGCTTAACAGCACCGCTTACAGAATGTGCCTGAACAAGATAAGTTACTGAAGTACGCTTTTCCTTATCTGTCTTTTCATCCAATGTGATGAAAGAAAGCTTTGCCTTAAACCACTTGTCATCAGTATCAATATCGCTAAAGAAAATCTCACCGAATGGTGCTGGAGAGATGGCTTTTACGTCAAACTCACCACTAACATAGTGTGACATTTCCTCTGTGATAAACTCCTCAGCCTCAGAGAAACTGAATGCATCAACCACATACTGTTCAATGACTTTCTTGTTCTGACCATCTTCCATGGTCTTGTCATATCTAACTCGTGTTTCAAACCAAGTGCTTGTTCTACTTCTCATAATTATTCTTTAAGTTTTAAGCCCTGCTTTTCAGCTATCAAATAAAGACAAAATGAAGAGCAATAGGCGGTTTTATAGATGTGCAAAAGTAGTAAAAAATCTGCGTTAATCAGCTAAAAGTGCGGTTAAAATAAAAAAAATGTCTATCTTTGCATCATAGTAAAGAATATAAGAGCAGATATCTTCTACTCTCATTCATTATCGGGAGAATAAATAAAGTCATTATGCCGGAAATATCAGTTCGTGGACTTGAAATGCCGGAGTCACCTATTAGAAAACTGGCTCCACTTGCCGTTGCAGCAAAGAAACGTGGTATTAAAGTTTACCATTTGAATATCGGTCAACCTGATCTTCCAACACCGCAATGTGGACTGGACGCTCTGAAGAAGATTGATCGTAAACTTTTAGAGTACTCACCATCTCAAGGCTATCTTTCTTATAGAGAAAAACTCTGTGACTTTTACGAGAAGTTCAATATTAATGTTACACCAGACGATATCATCATTACTGCTGGTGGTTCTGAAGCTGTGCTGTATTCTTTTATGGCATGTCTAAATCCTGGAGATGAAATCATCGTTCCAGAGCCTGCATATGCTAATTATATGGCATTTGCTATATCAGCTGGTGCAAAGATAAAGACGATTGCAACCTCTATAGAAGAAGGATTTGCACTGCCTAAGGTTGAGAAGTTTGAAGAACTTATCAATGAGAAGACGCGTGCTATCATGATATGTAATCCAAACAACCCTACTGGTTATCTGTATACAAGAAGGGAGATGAATCAGATTCGTGACCTCGTTAAGAAGTACGATCTTTATCTCTTCTCTGATGAGGTTTATCGTGAGTATATCTATACTGGGTCGCCTTATATCTCTGCAATGCACTTACAGGGAATAGAGAATAATACCGTACTTATTGACTCTGTATCAAAGCGTTACAGTGAGTGTGGTATTCGTATTGGTGCGCTGATAACAAAGAATGAGGAGATTCGTAAGGCTGTGATGAAGTTCTGTCAGGCACGCCTCTCTCCCCCACTGATTGGTCAGATTGTAGCAGAAGCAAGTCTTGATGCACCTGAATCCTACTATCGTGATGTCTACGATGAGTATGTTGAGCGTCGTAAATGCCTGATTGACGGACTGAATCGCATTCCAGGCGTTTACTCTCCTATCCCTATGGGAGCCTTTTATACTGTAGCTAAACTCCCTGTTGACGACTCAGATAAGTTCTGTCGTTGGTGTTTAGAGGAATTCAATTATGAAGGTGAGACAGTAATGATGGCTCCAGCCAGTGGCTTCTATACAACACCAGGTGCTGGACATAACCAAGTTCGCATTGCTTACGTACTCAAACGTGAAGATTTACAGCGTGCTTTGATTGTTCTTCAAAAGGCTTTGGAGGCATATCCAGGACGTGTAGATGAAGAGTAAAGTCTGTTTATAATTCACAATTCATAGTTCATAATTCATAATTATGATTACTGATATTTGTTTTCGTTAATCCCTTTCTCAATTTTATTTAGGAGAGTATTACAGGTTGAAGATAGGCAAATAACTGTAAGCAAGGAATAAAAATAAGCTTGTATAATTAATATATTGAAATAGAATATGAACTCATACAGAATGAAGGTAATCATAATTATGAATTCTGGATTATGAATTCTGAATTAAAGAAGTAACCATAATTATGAACTATGGATTATGAATTCTGAATTAAAGTAGTAATCATAATAATGAATTCAGAACTCTGAATTATAAATTAAAATAATGAACTACCCGCTTTTTATTGCTCGTAAAATATATAACGGAGGAGACAAGACACGGAAGGTGTCGAAGCCTGCTATTACTATTGCTACTATTGGTGTAGCAATTGGTTTGGCTGTAATGATTGTGTCTGTATGTGTTGTATTGGGTTTTAAGCATACTATCCGTGATAAGATGGTAGGCTTTGGGAGTCATATAACTGTAGCCAACTTCCTTACATTGCAGGGCTCTGAGCAATATCCAATAGCAGTAAACGATTCACTAATAAAGGAACTCAAGGCGGTACCTGGCATTAAACATGTGCAGCGTTATGCGTATACACAGGGCATATTAAAGACCGACAATGATTTCTTAGGTGTTATGTTGAAAGGTGTTGGACCCGACTTTGATTCTACCTTTATACATAACAATATGGTAGAGGGAAGTCTCCCCCATTTCTCTGCCACAGAGAGTCAACAGAAATTAGTAATTTCTAAAACGATTGCTGACAAACTAAACCTGAAGGTGGGACAACGTCTTTTTGCCTACTTTATCAACGATCAAGGTGTTCGTACACGTAAGTTTACTATCGCTGGTATCTATGAAACAAATATGAAGCAGTTTGATTCGCAGATTTGTTTTACTGATTTATATACAGCTAACAAGCTAAACGGATGGGAAGCTGACCAATATAGCGGAGTGGAATTACTTGTTAACGACTTCTCACAACTAAATAATATAACTCTTCGCGTACTTAATAAAGTGAAGAATACGACTGACCATTACGGAGAAACTTACTCTGCAGAGAATATTATAGATCAAAATCCGCAGATATTCTCTTGGCTTGATTTAATGGACTTAAATGTATGGATTATTCTTGCACTTATGGTAGCGGTTGCTGGTGTTACGATGATATCAGGTCTATTGATTATCATTCTCGAACGTACCCAGATGATTGGTATCTTAAAGGCACTTGGTTCACGTAATCGTCAGATACGTCATATCTTCCTTTGGTTTGCCACCTTTATTATTGGTAGAGGTCTGCTTATTGGTAACATCATAGGATTGGGTATTATCTTCTTACAGAAGTGGACTGGACTTATAAGGCTCGATCCGCAAACTTATTATGTAAGTACGGTACCAGTAGAAGTCAACCTTCCACTTATCATTGCTCTTAACCTCGCGACATTGTTGGTATGTGTTGCAGTTTTGATTGCACCAAGCTATCTTATAAGTCGCATTCATCCAGCTAAGTCAATGCACTACGAGTAGTAACATTTATCCCCTTCAGAATGAAAGCTATGAAAAGGTATCGAGTGGTTATCTATATTTCTGTTGTTACGGAGATTATTTTGGTTGTACTCTGTGTTATTAAATATATCCCTGTATATAGCATCTATATAGGAAAGCTGCGGGCTAAGGATCTAATTGAAAGATTAGAAACGTATAAAAAACAGCACGGAGAATATCCGGAAACATTGAAGCCTATAGGCTTTCCAAAGGCTGAATTATGTGAGTATGTGGAGTATAAAGGTACTTATTATTATATAAGACAAAGTGAATGTGACTTTGATTTGGAAATTACTGATGGTTTAGACTCCCCTATTTACTATTCACTCGCCGAAAAATGGTTTAGTGTCAACAGGGCTGAAATTATCAAACAGCTTACAGAACCACTTTATAAAAAATATCTATTAGCAGAGTCTTCAAATAAACTCACAACCTCAGTACGTAGCAACGTTACAAAAAGTGAGAAGGAAAACATTCCTTTCTTTAACTACACAACAGCAGACAGCATAATTTTTATTAAGAAGTTTTATGACAAGAAACATATTGCTTCAAAGGGCTTTGCTTTAGTTGACGTTAAAACTAAAAGAATAAAGCCTATTGGATCTTGGACTATATTTACTTACAACGGAAAGAGTTATCAAGTTACTTATGACAAAGATTCATCTAAAGGACAAATTTTATCACGTCTTTACTTGCGGGTTACGTGCAGGTGCGAGTAAATTAGGTCTATTAACTATCTTATCTTTGATGGTATTTTCTTGTACGCTTAGAAAGCCAACTGAAGTGAAGAAGCATAGAACTGATATTAGCTTTATTAATAACCGAGATATTCATTTTGATATCTTAAAGGTGGCTTGCGATTCCTGTTTCCCTATTCACGATATTGGTTATCGTGTACGTGTAAAGCTATCCGCCGACGAGGATAGCCTTATAAGAACTATTAAGAAAGAACAATGGTTGCAACTTTTGCAGAATTCGGTAACTGATTATGCAGCCAATGCCTTGTTATATTCCCTTTACAATCGTGATGCAATAGTTTTATTATATCATAGAGACATCGAAGATTGGAGGATGTCTATGAAGGAAGATGATATAAATTACTGGAAAGGTAATCTTCGGTTTTGTAAAGAAAATTACAAGGTTGAAAAATAATTAAGGCTTACTTCAATCTGAATTAAGGCTTAATTAAAGTTCAAAAGGGCGTTAATTGAAGCCTTACTAACGCCCTTTAAGAGTCCTATTAAGCACCTTTTCTTGTACAAGTTTGTAATCGTTTGATATGCTTTTAGTTACAAAGGCGATTTAAAACGTTGTTTTCTTATCGTCGTAAGGTGTTAGATAAGAATTTTATGTAAACTATTTTCCGATTCTTCTCGTGATGATTTTAGAATGAAAATATCACTCATAGGTATTTAGTTGTTACTAAGCACACCTCGTGTTGTTGGTAAACACCTGTGGTGCGAATGGTAAACACCAATGGTGCGAGTGCTAAATACCTTATATAAAGTTACCACAGTGGAATCTTTTTATGTCTTAACTCCTGTGATAGATATCTAAAGTTTATTGGGAGAAAACACCTCTCCTTCCAAACCAACAATAGTGTCAATGCTTATTTTCTTTCTGTCTTTCATTATAATGATGCGTTCATTGGTTCGAATAGCCTTGACAACACCAGTAATCGTAAGATAATGTCCACCTGCCTTACGCCCATCGGGCTGAAAAAAGGTAATAGAGATAGTCGGCTCTTCTTCTAAATGAGAGGAAAGAATTGAGAGCTTTCGGTCCATTAATTGACGGTCGTCTTCCATCATCTCAATCTTAGGACTTGTCTGTCGGGCAGTCTCTGCAATCGCTGCACCATAACCAGTGAGGGCAGCAAAAGGAGCAAATTGAGCAGCACGGTTATACAGACTCATCTGCGGATGCCGCTTTGAGACGTGACGAGGAAGGTGAATAATATCATCGTAATTATCTGTCATGCTTTATGTCCTCCTATCTGTTTATTACGTTCCTTTGCCGTTGAACCTTCATCAAAGTTTAAGCCACGAAGCAAAGAGTTCTTACCAAACTTGTTCTTGATATTAATAATGGTTTCTTGTATCTTTCGTTCACGTGCTAATGCCACTTCTTCAATTTGCTTCTCTTTCTTTACAGCCTCATAATCTGTGAACATATCAAGTTCAACTGGTTTGGAGGTTCGCAGTTTCATTTGCTCTTCACTAATAACGTGATTGGTTGATATATTTAATCTTCTAACCAATAAGCGTTTATCAACAATCTCATCATAAAGTGCAAGGATAGCCTTTCCTATCAGTCGCGAGGAAGATGTAAAGAGGTGGAGATTGGCTGTTCCGTGAGCACTCTTGGGTACTTTTCGTCCGTACCAGTCTACAGAGACAGGTCCTGTATAATCCTTGCCAGCAGGGGAAGTAAGGCTTTCACGGTCGTAACCAACATACAGAACAAGTTGGTCAGACACACAACGTTTCTCAACTAAGTCTAATGCAATGGCATCAGCCATCTCTTGTACGACAACTCTTGCCTTACGAAAACTATAAGCCTCTTGGAGAACTTGACCACTACTCATCGAACTATGCTCCGGTCGATAAGCCTTAACCATCTCCATCGTACAAGACTCCCAACCCCAAGCATGGTCGATAAGTAGTTCGGCATTCACACCAAAGAGCTTATAAAGTAGTTCCTCTTGATGGATAGAACAACGTGCAATCTTACCCATTGTGTCAATACCATAGGAATAAAGACGCTGTGCAATGCCTCTTCCTACACGCCAAAAGTCGGTGAGTGGACGGTGGTCCCATAGTTTATCACGATAACTTTTCTCATCTAATTCGGCAATACGTACACCATCTTTGTCGGCAGGTATGTGCTTTGCAACAATATCCATCGCTACTTTACAAAGGTACATATTCGTTCCTATGCCTGCTGTTGCAGTGATACCAGTCTCACGTAAGACATCACGTATCATCTTTATTGCTAACTCGTGGGGAGTCATACGATAGCTGGAGAGGTAAGCTGTAGCATCGATAAAGACCTCATCAATGGAGTAAACATGTATGTCTTCTGGGGCAATATAGCGCAGGTAAATATTGTAAATCTTTGTGCTATGCTTGATATAATGCGACATACGAGGGATTGCCGTAAGATAATCAACAGCCCAATCAGGATGTTGTTCGAGTTCTTTCGCGTTGTATGATTTTCCTGTAAGTGCTTTTCCTGCTAAGAGACAACGTTCCTCATTAACCTCTCTCAAGCGTTGAATCACTTCAAAAAGACGCGCACGGCCAGGAATACCGTGTGCTTTCAGAGATGGTGAGACGGCAAGACAAATTGTCTTTTCAGTTCTTCCCTTATCCGCAACAACCAAGTTGGTTGTCATTGGGTCAAGTCCACGCTCTACACATTCCACACTGGCATAGAACGATTTAAGGTCTATGGCAATGTAAGTCTTAGTAGATGGTTTTCTTGATGAAGACATTTTGCGGAAGGGATAGGTGTTTAAAAGTTTTATAGAATAGTATTGCAGGAATCAAAAGACGATGAAAGAGAGTTAGTGAAGTTAAGCATCAATCCTCTTTTATAGATAAATTAGAATCGTAACTTACTTCACTAACTCCCTCTAAAATCCTTTTTTTCAGCTTTTAATAGTCCTTTTCAGTGTATTGCTCATCCAGCAACACCTTTGAAGGAGATTTGCCTGAACGATAAGTATATCGGAAGTTGAAACCAGAATCCTTATAACCTTTAGTGCCAGTGTCAGCCTTCAAAGCATCACGCAAAGCTTTTCTTAACTCAGACTTCTTTGCGTTAACAGCCTGTTCGTTATCTGCATTTCCTACAAGTGAGTAATAGTAATGAATGGTTCGAGACGAAGGTTCAAAGACCATACTGTCCATTCTTGTGTCATTTACTACGGGTGTAGGACACTTCTTTTCTGTATATTCTTTACATTCCTGTGCTGCTCTGTCCTCCAGACTTTTATGACAAGCAGAAAGAGAAAGCAGCAGTACGCCTGCATAAAGTAAGTGTTTCATTCTCATTCAAGTTAATATTAAATAGGTAAGGGCTTTATGTAAAGATAACACTTTTTATCTTCACCCTAACCATATATCCGTTGCAAAGATAAGAAAAAATAGGCAATTTCTTATTTTAAGGTTCTTAATTCTCAATAATTATGACTATATTTGCACTTTGAAAATATAGACAAACTGATGAATCATATAAGAAATTTCTGCATTATTGCCCATATTGACCATGGTAAGTCAACCTTGGCGGATCGTCTCCTTGAATATACTCAGACGATAAAGATTACTGGTGGGCAGATGCTCGACGATATGGACTTGGAGCGTGAACGTGGTATTACTATCAAGAGTCATGCTATCCAAATGGAGTACACATTGGATAAGGAGAAATATATTCTTAATCTTATCGATACTCCGGGCCATGTAGACTTCTCGTATGAGGTGTCACGAAGCATTGCTGCGTGTGAAGGTGCATTGCTTATTGTTGATGCTACACAGGGAGTACAGGCTCAGACGATTTCTAACCTCTATATGGCTATCGATCATAACTTGGAGATTATCCCTGTTATCAACAAGATTGATATGCCAAATGCTATGCCAGAAGAGGTTGAAGACGAGATTGTCGATCTTATTGGTTGTGATCCAAAGGACATTATTCGTGCCAGTGGAAAGACGGGTGAGGGTGTGCCTGACATACTTGAAGCAATCATTAAGCGTATCCCTTCACCAACAGGTGATACCAAAGCTCCGTTGCAGGCGCTTATCTTTGACTCTATCTTCAACTCTTTCCGTGGTATTATCACACTGTGTAAGGTTGAGAATGGTGTCATCAAGAAGGGTGATAAAGTTAAGTTTGTACAGACAGGAATGGAATACGCTGCTGATGAAGTGGGCGTATTGAAGATGGATATGATGCCTACCCAACAGCTCTCAACAGGAGAGGTGGGATACATCATTTCTGGTATCAAGACTGCCACAGAGGTGAAGGTGGGTGATACTGTTACCCATATAGTCAATCCTTGTGAGAAAGCTATTGAAGGATTCCAAGAAGTAAAGCCTATGGTCTTTGCTGGTGTCTATCCTGTTGACCCAAATGATTACGAAGGATTGCGTTCTTCATTGGAGAAACTGCAGTTGAATGATGCCTCACTAACCTTCCAACCAGAGAGTTCTCAGGCTTTGGGTTTTGGTTTCCGTTGTGGCTTCTTAGGTCTGCTTCACATGGAGATTATACAGGAACGTTTGGATCGTGAGTTCAACATGGATGTCATTACCACTGTGCCTAACGTAAGTTACATGGTGTATGACAAGCAAGGAAATGAAAAGGAGGTTCATAATCCATCTGGTCTACCAGACCAGACAATGATTGATCATATTGAAGAGCCTTATATTAAAGCCTCTATCATTACCTCCAGTGATTACATTGGTCCTATCATGACGCTTTGTCTTGATAAGCGAGGTGAACTCATTAGCCAGAACTATGTGAGTGGAAATCGTTTGGAACTCCTCTTCATGATTCCATTGGGTGAAATCGTGATAGACTTCTATGACAAACTGAAGAGTATTTCTAAAGGCTACGCTTCATTTGATTATCATATCGATTCTTACCGTCCTTCAAAGTTAGCTAAGCTTGACATTCTTTTGAATGGAGAGCCTGTTGATGCCCTATCAGCACTGACACATGAGAGTAATGCTATTGTTTTTGGTCGAAGAATATGTGAGAAGCTAAAAGACTTAATCCCACGTCAGCAGTTTGATATCGCTATTCAGGCTGCTATCGGAGCAAAGATTGTTGCCCGAGAGACCGTTAAGCAGGTACGTAAGGACGTTACAGCCAAGTGTTATGGTGGTGACATCAGCCGCAAGCGTAAACTTCTTGAGAAACAGAAGAAGGGCAAGAAGCGTATGAAACAGATTGGAAACGTACAGGTTCCACAGAAAGCATTCCTTGCAGTATTGAAGTTAGATTAATATCAAAGAGTAAAGAAAGGAAAGGAAAATGAAAGATTTGGTGAACGATTCAAGAGATATAGCGCGTGAATTGGCACGTAAATATAGTACGATGACCCATGATGAGTTGGATGTACTTGAAAGTATCCTCGTACCAATGAAATTCGCAAAAGGACAGATGATTCTCAGTGAAGGTGAAATCTGCAAGCACGTTTATTATATAGAAAGAGGACTAATTCGTCAATTCTATTTTAAGAACGGTAAGCAGATTACTGAACACTTAGGAGAGGATAGAAGTATCTTTATGTGTATTGAAAGTCTTTTCCGTGAGGAGCCTACTAAACTACAGGTTGAGGCTTTAGAGCCAACATGGGTTTATGCGCTACCAAAACAGAAGTTGGAGCAGGTAGCTCTTCATAATGTTAATATTCAGATTCTCTATCGTAAGATATTAGAAGAGAGTCTTATCACTTCACAGGTACATGCTGATCTTGTACGTTTTGAGACTGCACAAGCTCGTTATAAGAGAATGTGTAAGCTAAGTCCACAGGTTATCTTGCGTGCACCGCTGGTTTATATTGCCAGCTATCTGCAGATGACACCAGAAACATTAAGCCGTGTTCGTTCGTCAACATTGCTTGATGATTAATGAGTCTTTATATTTGTTAAGAGTATATGGGGTTAGAGGAGTTAAAATTAATCCTACTCGCAAAAATGTTTTGGGTAACAAATTCCTGAATATGATTGTTGGCGGAGTTAATATATTTGTGACCAATCCTTTGCCTATTAATACTAAAATAGTAAATAGATTGGTAGAGCATTATGCGTCAGAAGAGTCTGTAGAAGTTCCTGCTGAAGAACTTTTGGAAGTTCTGAAATATGTTGGAGATATTGATAACACAGATTTTGATAGTTCCAAATTTTCATATTGCATTTCAGCCCTGAGAGAAAAAAGACCAACTGTGAAATGTCGACTAATTGTTCGTATAGATAGAAATATCAGTAGAGGAACGGGAACTTTGCTTTCTCCTGCTGATAGGAAATTAGGAGACAAATTCAATAACGATATTGTTCTTACGCTATATAGAGTATTGGGCAATGTAGAAAAGGGATGGTATGGACACCCACTTTGGATTCCGAATATCAAGTTTCCCGATAATACATGTTTCTACAATACTACCGATTAGTGGAATATAACTATTAGACCGTTCTTCTTCACGCAAATATTTATGAATAAACACCAACGCTCTTGGTTAGCTTTTGCTAATAGTAAAGTTTGCAGACATGCAAACGCAATACACGATAAAGGCTTTATCAACTGGGGAATGAAAGATAACTTTCATTTCTCAGTTGGAGACATCATTTATTTGTTTGTTTCAAATGAAAGACGTGTCATGTTTCAAATGGAAGTCATCGCCGAGAATTGTCCTCGCGAGGATCAATATTACTGGGTTATTGATGCTCCCAATGATAGAACATATAAGCTACTTTTGCGAAAGGAATACAACGGAGAAGAACTGAATGAGAGTGTCCTTGAAAAGAATGGTTTCAAAGGTGGAGGTAGCATACAAAACCCTACATATAAAAACGAAAGGCTACTTTCTTATATTGAGTCAGTCTTTGACAAAGTTGAGTTTGCATTGATAGGATTGCCCACATTGGCTAATCGCCCTATTCTCTACGTTGACCTATTCTCTGGTAGATATGTTTCTACAAGAATAGGACACGAGGTATTCAATTTGGATAAGAATCCTGTTGATGGCAGATATTATGGCTATTGCCCTGCATACGGTAATGTTTCAATTTCAGAACTTGGGGCAAGACCTTTAGAGGAATCAATTTCTGGTGTTATCGTTGTTTATACGAAGAAAATGATAGGTTCATCAGACAGAGAGCTTATTGCTTTCTGCGACAATGCTACCATTCATAGGAAAGGCATCTATGATGATAATCTCCAAAGGACTATTGAAGAGAACGGAGAAAAGTCCGTTTGTAGCTTTGCAATAGAATCGGACACGCTTTTCAATCTTTCAGGGCTTGATGAAAAGTTTGTTATTCACGTTGCTGATTATAGCACTTGGATGTTCCGACAGCAACGTTTTTACAAAGGTACATATCCAAAACTGGACGACAAGATAATATCTTATATCGAAGCCTACCTTAAGAAAGAGGAGTCTGAAGATGATTTGAGCTATCAAGAGGCTATTCAGGATATTACACTTGACGATGAGGATAATTTCAAGGTATTGCTGTCCGGTAAAAATAAAATGAAAGCTCTGTATCTCTTTACTCATCGGTGTTACAGCCGTTTTACTTATCCAGGGGGCTTGGTTTTCAGTTTCAAACTGTAAGCATTATAAAATGTGCTTATATTGACAAGGAAAGCCCTATAATAACCAGATAAATTAATGAAATCATAAGTTTAAGTCTATTTTAACTAACACAGATAACTCCAAAAAAGTTTTATCGGACACCAATAATTTCAAGGACACCTCCAAGGATAAGCCAGACTTCTTGAATGGGAATAACAGCAAGATGGTCAAGAAAAATCCGAAGATTGCCAAGCAGGCACTGGCACACGCCAAGTATCGCTGTGTTGCCAATCCGAAACACATTACGTTCAATACGGCAAAGGGAAAACCTTACATGGAGGGGCATCACTTGATACCTTGCACGCAATCAAACGCCACTCTATTTTGGCAGACGAGAAATAGAAACATTGACTGTGAAAATAATATTGTCTGTCTATGCCCAACGTGCCACAGACGTATTCATTATGGCTCTATTCAAGAAAAGAAGAGCTTAATCAAGACGTTGTATGATTCTCAGATAGGAAACCTTAAAAAGGTGGGATTAGATATTTCCTTAAACGAGTTATTGAAATTGTATTCCATTTAGGAAGTTCCTCCGTGGGGCGGACTTTCGTGAATCGAACTTATAATCTCGACCTTTTGGCTTAAATCCCTAACTCATACTTACAAGCAAGTCTTGGATTCGCCATTGGGGTGCACCAAGGCTTGCTTTCTTTTTATCGGTAGTCACTTTGCTTTAGTGGACACCCTGTCGCCCAGTGGTTGGCTACCACATGTCTAATAGAAGTTAAGCAGTCTGTCCACATACTTCATTCCATTTTTCCAATGCTTCAGCCATTACAAGGATTTTGCTCATCTCTTTGTCATTATCGCAGATTGTAGCCATAAGGTGTTGGGACATCATCCCAGGCGTTTCCCCTAAAACACGAAGAATGTGTTCGATGCAGGCAAAAACTCGCTTCCATAACGTGAGTGCCATGAGGTCGACCTCCATATCCGAAAAGTGTTCGCCCATGGTTTGGTATTCTGTGAACCTCTTTTCCAAAGCCATGACGGTATTTGTAAGGTAACATAGCGTTGCGTTGGCTATCTGACCATTGAAGTCGCAACCCATGTATGAGCCGAGTCCGAGGTGTTCTTTTGTTTCCTTATTGACCACCTCAATGTTCCATTGTATCTGGTATAACTCGAAAGCACGCACAAAGTTCATCAATAGATTCGTACTAAGCATGATATTCCAAGTCTGTCGACGCCCATATTTAATCAGGTATATCATGACTGGTATATTCCCCAGACAGCCCCTCAACTCAATGTATTGACACTTGTACTTCTGGCAGCATTTGGTACGTCTTGTATACATTGCTACGAGCTCAGTGAGATTGTGTCGCTTGTTTTCCACAAAGTACTTTGTCTTTGTGAGAAGCTGGTAGAAGTTTTTCTTATATATGGAGTGTATCATTTCACCATTAATGCGGGAAAGACAAAGATAAAAAAGCTCTTCCAAAATTTGGAGTGATGTTATGATGTCCTTTATACCACTTGTTAGTAAAGAAAGTTTGTAAATAGTTCATTATAAGCGTTTTGTAGTGTGTATAACCCATGTGGTACAACAACAACTTTCGTAACCATTAAATTAGTACTTTGTATTCTTTAATATCAGTAAACAAAGGGGATATAAAAGTACATAACTTATAAAAGTTATTGATAATCAGACATTAAACATTATCATTCCAAAATCCTGAAGACCCCTTTTCTACTAAATCTCCCCTATCCTATTTCCCTAACTCACCCACATAGTGGATAATTTTCCCTTCACTTGTCACACCTTCAATTATAATACGATAGTTTGAACGATATTCTGCAGGTAAAAGTAGACGGAAAGAGCTACCGCGTAATGAGGGTAACCACACAGGAGTATGTGCGTTAGGAGTGTAACTTTGTGGAATTTGATAGCCTAATGTAGTAAAAGTCTTCGTATTTGTCAGTGGCACAGAAGCCGCTTTGAAATCCCCTTTCTTCGTTGTTATAGAGATAACACCCATACCACCAATCGCTCCCCAGATAACTGTTGAGCCACCCTTAAAGACATCTACTCTCTCAACATCAGACATCTGGATGTTGTCTAAGTCGTAATCATCATTGACAAATATCCCATCTATGGCAATAGCAGCAGGTCTTTTTCCATCCACAGCTGTACCTCCACGTACATAGCATTTCCCCAATTCAACCGTAACACTCGGTACTCTACGCAACAATTCATGCAAACAAGTTGCACCAATACTTTCTATATCACGTAGACCAAAGGAGAAATCAGCAGTTCGTGCATAAGCATCAGAACGAGAAGAATAGGTAGGTTGATGACTGAAGATATTTATTTCTTCTATCTGTATACTCCCTTTCGGTAATTCTAATGTTGCATCTACGCGTGTAGTATCATTACTTGTCCATTCAAACGGAGGAAGTTGTCCTTTATAAGCAGGGAACTCCTCTTCGTCTAACAGCAGTTTTACCCACGATTTTCCAGCTTTTGTAAACGCATTAAGGACATACTGTGTGCCTTCAGGAAAATCTATTCCTTCAAATGAAAAACGTCCTTGTGCATCGGTTTTAGTAACAGCATAAAAACCTTTATCGGGTGAAATAAGATTTACAATACCTTCTTTTATAGCTTTATGCCCTACCAATGTCTCAACTCGTCCACGTATTACAGCAGACTTTTCGATACCAATCTTTCCCTTCTTACATTCCCCTCTGATTACATCTGCCATTCGATACCGATTCCAACTACAGCTGTCAAGCAATCGTTCCGATTCATTATTAGAAAGAACAGATGCTGGTTCTTCTGGACAATCTGCCACATCCATATCGTATAATAAATGAGAAAGAATGTTTGATTGTCCTGTTAAATCGTCAGTTCCGGCATATTCTACACGTAGAGAAACGTCCATTGTCTCTCCCTCTCGTAAGCTATCAGCCTTAATAATAAAAGGTATTTGCTCATCATTTGATTTCTCTGTCCCCATCCATCTTACAGAAATCGGACACTGTTCTTTCTCTGGATATAAGAATTTCAGTTTTTCTACAACTGTTTTTAAGTTGGAATCCAAGAGCTGGAAAGAATAAATACCGCCTTGAGAAAGACTATCATAACTCAGAATAACATCTTTCCCTTGGCTTATTTTTCCAAAGTAAAGAGGGATTGAACGACAGTGAACAAATAGTCTATAGCTACTATTTAAGCTATCTGACGGATTATTAATACTTACTTTAATATCCTTGTTTAATTCATTGATAGATAGTTTTATTTTCGAATTACTATTGGTAATATCAGTAGCTTCCCCATACTTAAAAGGTAATAGCTTTCCATGACCACCAATAAAGATACTTTTAAGACTCTCATAGCGACTGAGGTTCAACATATTCTTCGTATAACTACGTAACAAATAACGTCCTTTTGCAACTCCTTCTGGAATGTCAATATGTCCAACAAAACCTTGATCGCTCCGTATTAGACGTACTCGTTTCACGACGAGATGTTCTGGATTAAGAAGTTCTACGTATACATAACGGCTCACACTATCCGCCTGATGAACTACTGCATTCACTAAGAAGACACGCAAGTTAATACGTTGCCCTGCTTGATAACTATCTGCATCGGTAAATACGTAGGTTTTCTCTTGAGGGAATAGCTGTACTTGCCGCAGGATACGACTCAGTAACACATTGTTAGTCTGAGCATACAATGATGTTTGAAAGCATGTTAGAAATATTATGAATAGTAGTTTTCTCATATAGATAGACCCCAGTGAATGAGTTTATGTAATAGACTTTCAGCAATAAAGATAATCTTCCGTAGAATCATATGCAAACTTACACAAAAATATTAAATAATAGGTTCAAAAATAGAAAAACCATACATTAACATTGAAAAACTTGTATTCTTTGTCTGTTTAGGGTGTTATAATGTTTTTCAAACTACAAATTACTTATGTTTTAAACGTATAGTGTAGTGGTGTTAACCATTAGCACCAATGGTACGGAGCATCAGCACTATATGTGCGGAGCATCAGCACTATATGTGCGGAGTATCAACACCACATGTGCGGAGCATTCATACTCTATGTGATAAGCTGTAATCTGTTAGTAGGAAATGGGAAGTTAGAACTCTTATAGAAGTTGTTATAAGGTGAATAAGCTACAAATAACTCATCTGTTTGAGCAATGTATTGTCGGGAAACAATAAAAATATTGATTCAGAAGACAATAATATGAATTGAAATAACAGTCAGATGTGGATTAATAATCAACTTAGCGTCAAAGGTTCTGCACTTATACTATCCATATTACAGAAACATTTTGTAAATTTGCAGTTCAATAGGCTGTTTTATATATTAGCAAAAAAGGATTGTTGATTTAGTAATTTATCAGTGGAAACGATACTGATATTAAAGCCTACAAATAACACATTGAGAAGATAAAAGAATGATATACCCCAAGAATTTTGAGCAAAAGATTGGTTTCACAGAGGTGCGCTCACTTCTGCGTGCACGCTGTTTGTCTCCTTTAGGTAAGGAACGAGTTGATGCAATGAGCTTCTCAACCGATGCCGCACAGGTGAATACCTGGATGGAAGAGATTAGAGAGTTTCGCAGAATACAAGAGGGACAAGACGACTTTCCTTTAGATAATTTCTTTGATGTACGTGAAAGTGTGGCACGAATCCGCTTGGAAGGAACCTACATGGAGGTTGAAGAACTCTTTGATTTGAAGCGTTCATTAGAGACAATTATTGCTATTGTGAACTTTCTGAGCCGTGGAGAGGAGACGGAACAGGGCGAAATACGTCATTACTACCCTGCTCTCTATAATCTTGCTGATGGTGTAGCAACCTTCCCACTGCTTGTTCAGCGTATCTCACAGATTATCGATAAATTCGGTAAAATGCGTGACAATGCTTCTCCAGAACTACTTCAGATACGCCGTGAGTTGGCGCGCATCGAGGGAAGTATCTCACGTACGTTATATGGTATCTTGCGTGCTGCACAGGGTGAAGGACTTGTTGAGAAGGATGTCACACCTACATTGCGTGATGGTCGACTGGTTATCCCTGTTGCACCGGGCTTAAAACGTAAGATTTCGGGTATTGTACACGATGAAAGTGCTACGGGTAGGACGGTATATATTGAGCCTACTGAGGTTGTAGAGGCTAATAATAAGGTTCGTGAACTTGAGAATGAGGAGCGTAGAGAGATGATTCGAATTCTCACGGACTTTGCTAAGAAGGTACGTCCTAACGTACGGGAGATTCTCGATTCGTACAATCTTATGGCGGCAGTTGACTTTATTCGTGCAAAGGCTGAGCTGGCTCGACTCTTCAAGAGCTTTGAACCGCAGGTAGCTGAGGAACCTCATATTGATTGGATTAGAGCTATTCATCCCCTACTGCAACTATCATTAGAAAGAAAGCATAATAACAAGTTAAAAGATTCATTATCTGTAGATAACAGAGAAATAGATAAAGTTTCTAATGAAGTTGATAATACACAGGATTACGACACGATATTAGAAGAAGAGAACGATACACGTAATGTCCCTTCAAGTGTTGTTCCCCTCGATATTCAACTCACAAAAGATAAGCATCTGTTGATTATCTCTGGTCCGAATGCTGGTGGTAAATCCGTTTGTTTGAAGACTGTGGGTTTACTTCAGTATATGCTTCAGTGCGGTCTTTCAATCCCTGTTGGTGACCGTTCAACCACAGGTATCTTTACGGATATTATGATAGATATCGGTGATGAACAGAGTATTGAGAACGACCTCAGTACCTATTCTTCTCATTTGATGAATATGAAGGTGATGATGCGTCGTGCTTCAGAGCGTACGCTTATCCTCATTGATGAGTTTGGAACTGGTACGGAACCACAGATTGGTGGAGCAATTGCCGAGTCTGTTTTACGTCAGTTCTGGAAGAAGCATGCTTGGGCTGTGATTACAACCCACTATCAGAACCTCAAGCATTTTGCAGAAGAACATCCTGGTACAGTCAATGGTGCGATGCTCTATGACCGTCATGAAATGCGCCCACTCTTCCAGTTGGCAATCGGTAGACCCGGTAGTTCGTTTGCTATAGAGATTGCTCGAAAGACGGGAATACCAGAAGAAGTAATCCGTGATGCGTCAGAGATTGTTGGTTCCGATTATATTCAGATTGATAAGTACTTACAGGATATTGTTCGAGATAAACGTTATTGGGAGAATAAGCGTCAAACCATTCACAGCCATGAGAAGGAATTGGAGAAACGTATTAGTCAATATGAAAAGGATATTGCAGCGTTAGAACAAAGTCGTAAGGATATTCTCAACCGTGCCAAGGTACAAGCAGAAGAGATTATCAAGGAGAGCAATCGTCGTATAGAAAACGCTATTCGTGAAATCAGAGAGAAGCAGGCTGAGAAGGAAGAAACCAAGCGTATTCGTCAGGAATTAGCTGCTTATGAAGCTGGATTGACAGATGCGGGAAAGACAGATAAGAGCGATACGTCTAATAAGAAGAAGCTTAAGAGTAGCGGATTACTCTCTGATGACGATTTCCAAAAGAAGGTTGACAAGATTAAGAATCGTAAGGAACGCCACGAACAGCATCTGAAAGAGAAGGCAAGTAAGCAACAAGCAGCTGCTGAAGCATTGAAGAATGCCGTACGTAAACAGCAAGGAGGTGGAATCGTTATGGCTGGTGATGCTGTACGTATAAAGGGGCTTACATCTGTTGGTAAGGTGGAATCTATTGAAAGAAAGCAGGCAACTGTTATCTTTGGTGGTATGAGAACAAAGATGGCTATCAGTCGTTTGGAGCATGTTGATGCGGCTACTATTCAGTCAGAACAGAAGCAATTCCAGGCTTATAACTATAGTCGTGAGACTCGTGAGACCATTGATAAGCATCGTAATCAGTTCCGACAAGAGTTGGATGTACGTGGTATGAGGGCTGATGAAGCCTTAAATCAGGTGCAATACTTTATAGATGATGCTATCCTTGTTGGGGCAAGTCAGGTGCGTATTCTTCATGGTAAAGGCAATGGTATACTTCGTCAGCTAATCCGACAGTACCTTGGCAGTGTCCCTAACGTCACAAACTATCGCGATGAACATGTACAGTTTGGCGGTGCAGGTATCACGGTTGTGGAACTATAAGTTAGTTGACAAGTTTACAAGTAAACAAGTTTACGAGTTATTTCTTTTATTAGAAGACAGATAAAGAATATAGGCAATAAATTGAAAGAGCAAGCGTTAGAATATTAATATGAACGACCTAAGGCTTTTACATATACTTCGCAAACAGCGACAGAATCTTCTGTTAGCTATTGGTGTCACGTTGATGCTGACGTCATGCGGTATAGATAGAAATATTAAGAAAGGTGAAAAACACCTTTCCTTGGGCGAATATTATGACGCTGCGAACCAATTTAAAACAGCTTATCAACGTACTTCGCCTAAGGATAGACGCCAACGTGGAGAACTTTCTTTGAAGATGGCTGAGTGTTATGAGCGTATTTCGTCCTCTCAACGGGCAATATCAGCTTATAGAAATGTTATCCGCTATAAGCTGGATAATGGTGAGACGCATAAGCGTTTGGCTGATAATCTAATGAAGGAAGGTAGCTATGCAGAGGCTGTTAAGGAATATCGCATTGCGCTTGATTCAATCCCTAACAATCAATTGATAGCTCAAGAGCTTCAGGCTGCATCAATAGCTGCAAGCGTAAAAGAGCGTGGTTCAAAGTATATTGTGAAGCGTATGGATGTGTTTAACTCACGTCGACAGGATTATTCGCCAATGCTTTTTGGTGATAAATACGAACAGCTTTACTTTACTTCTACACGAAATGAAGCCAAAGGTGACGAATTGAGTGGTATTACTGGTGCAAAGGCTGGTGACATCTTCCTTAGTGAAAAGGATGATAAAGGCAAATGGAGTACACCGAAGGCTATAGAGTCTGCATTGAATACAGAGGCTGATGAGGGTACGCCTGCATTCTCAGTAGATGGCAGGGAGATGTATATTACACAATGTTTAACTGATCCAAGCAACCCTCGCTATGCTCAAATATCAGTAAGCAATCGCTCTGATGCAGCTTGGGGAAAGGCTAATAAGTTGGAAATTAGTCGTGATACGCTATCGAGTTTTGCACATCCTGCTGTCTCACCTGATGGTAATTGGCTTTATTTTACCAGTGATATGCCTGGTGGAAAAGGTGGTCTTGACATTTGGCGTGTACGTCTGACAGGCGGTACAACAGGAGGTGTTGAGAACCTCGGAGAACCAATCAACACCCCAGGAGATGAAGAATTCCCTACCTTCCGACCAAACGGTGACCTTTATTTCTCAAGTAATGGACATGGTGGTTTGGGTGGTCTTGATATCTTTATAGCTAAGGTTGGCAACGATCGTCGCTACCACTTGGAACATCCTGGATACCCTCTTAACTCACAAGGTGACGACTTTGGTATGACCTTCGAGGGCATTCATAATCGTGGTTTCTTCTCCTCAAACCGTGGTGATGGTCGAGGTTGGGATCATATCTATAGCTTTGAACTCCCTGAAATTATTCAGACTGTGAAGGGATGGGTCTATGAAATGGATGGTTACGAGTTACCAGCAGCACAGATATTTATGGTTGGTGATGATGGAACTAACAAGAAGTTAGCTGTCAAAGGAGATGGTTCTTTCGAACAAGAGATAAAGCCTGGCGTTAATTATATCTTCCTTGCAACCTGCAATGGCTACTTAAATCATAAGGAGGAGATTAAGGTTGGGAATGTAGATGATTCTAAAGTATATACCCTTCAGTTTGCTTTAGCAGGAATCAACGTACCTATATTGATAGACAATATCTTCTATGACTTTGATAAAGCGACACTTCGACCAGAATCAGAGAAGGCTTTGGACGCTCTTGTCAATCTTCTCAAAGAGAATCCTAACGTAACAATAGAACTCTCGGCTCACACCGATTACCTTGGTTCTGCTGATTATAATAAACGTCTTTCACAACGACGTGCAGATGCCGTAGTGGCTTATCTCACTGCACATGGCATTGTTCGCGACCGTCTTACACCTGTTGGATATGGTAAAGAACGTCCAAAGAAGATTCGTAAGAAGGTTACAGAGAAGTACCCTTGGCTAAAGGAAAACGATGTTCTCACTGAAGATTTCATCAAGAAACTCGATAAGGAGAAGCAAGAAATAGCCAATCAATTGAACCGCCGTACTGAGTTTACAGTGCTTCGAACCACATATGGTATGTTTGATGAGAAGGGAAACCTTAAGCAACAGCCAAAACCAAAGAAAAAAGAAAGTCTTGATGACGATGGAATGATTATCATTAACATTCCCTAAACATATGATAAAAGATAAGAGCCGACAATGTCAGGCAGCACAATCTCCTTGTTCTTTAGACCTAAATGGGCAAGAAATAAGGACTATAGAAGAAGTTGAAGAAAGACTTCCTCTTGCTTTTACTGATTATACTCGTAGTCTTTTTGGTGATAAACTTTATCATACATTCCTAAAAGGATTGGGAGAAACAGCACCGGTGAGTATACGTCTTAATCCCTTTAAGTTGGCAGAAACGACTCATAAAGTTAATCCAGAGTTGAATCCTCAGCCTATTCCTTGGTGTAAGGAAGGCTATTGGTTGGATACAAGACCTAACTTTACGTTTGACCCACTACTTCATGCTGGGGTTTATTATGTGCAAGAAGCATCATCTATGTTTCTATCTCATGTGTTACAACACTTCGTAAAACAGCCAGTTATGGCACTCGATCTCTGTGCTGCACCAGGTGGTAAAACAACTTGTGCACGTGCATCCTTACCTGCAGGTTCCTTCCTTTTCTCTAACGAACCGATAAGGAAACGTGCACAAATATTAGCAGAGAACGTTCAAAAGTTTGGTCATGAGGGTGTCGCTGTTACGAACAATTACCCTCGTGATTACAAAAAGACAAAGCTTGGGTTTGATGTTATTATAGCCGATGTACCCTGCTCTGGTGAAGGAATGTTTCGTAAAGATCCACAATCAATAGAGGAATGGAGTCTACAGAATGTAGAGAACTGTTGGCAACTTCAGCGTAGTATTATTGCTGATATATGGGACAACTTAAAGCCTGGAGGTATTCTTATTTATTCAACTTGCACCTTTAATGCGCATGAAGATGAAGAGAATATTGCGTGGATTCTCAACGAATACGATGCTGAACTCCTCTCTGTGCCTATAGAAGAAGCATGGAATATAACAGGGTCACTCATTGATAATCCACTTAAAGACGGTCGGGATTTCCCAGTTTATCGCTTCATTCCTGGTAAGACACGTGGTGAAGGTATCTTTATGGCTATCATTCGTAAGCGTGGAGAGAACAAGACGTTTATCAATAAGACAACTATTGATGTTGATAAAGCAATCACAGAAGCTCGTAAACGCCTTCGCATTCTCTCGCATGGTGTAAAAGATGGAATGCAAAAAGGGAAGAATATTATCCCTGACCATACGTTAGCACTCTCCTTTTCAACTGATAAATCGGCCTATCCTAATGTAGAGGTTGATTATCAAACAGCTATCGCTTATCTTCGTCATGAGGCTATTGTACTATCTTCTGATGCTCCACGTGGTATTGTTTTACTTACTTACAAAGGCTATCCAATAGGCTTTGCAAAGAATCTCGGAAACCGTGCGAACAATCTTTATCCACAGGAATGGCGCATAAAGAGTACACATATACCAGACGAGCCTTTGGTTCTTTTATAATATAAATGCAGACAAGAAAAATCCAAAAAACAATATATCCCTATAATATCTTAGAAATAAACGGACAATTATGCAACAATATTTAAACCTCCTCAATCGCATCCTCACAGAAGGAACACAGAAAGGTGATAGAACCAGAACAGGAACTTTATCCATTTTTGGTCATCAAATGCGCTTTGACTTGCGCGATGGCTTTCCACTGTTGACAACTAAAAAGCTTCATCTGAAGAGTATTATTTATGAATTACTTTGGTTCTTACGTGGTGATACGAATGTGCGATACCTACAAGAACATGGTGTAAGGATTTGGAATGAGTGGGCTGATGAGAACGGTGAACTTGGTCCAGTCTATGGTCATCAGTGGCGTTCATGGCCTGATTACAAAGGAGGTACAATCGATCAAATTAAGAATGTGGTGGAGATGATTAAGCATGATCCTGACTCACGTCGTATGTTGGTCACAGCATGGAACCCTGCTGAGGTGGAAGATATGGCTCTCCCACCCTGCCACTGTCTCTTCCAATTCTATGTTGCAGATGGTAGATTATCGCTCCAACTCTATCAGCGTTCGGCAGATAGTTTCCTCGGTGTCCCTTTTAACATTGCATCATATGCTCTCCTTTTGCAAATGATTGCACAGGTTACGGGACTTGAAGCAGGTGAATTTATCCATACTACAGGTGACACACATCTCTATTTAAATCACCTTGAGCAGGCTAAACTCCAACTTACTCGTGAGCCACGTCCACTGCCAAAGATGAAGATTAATCCTGATGTAAAGGATATCTTTGATTTTAAGTATGAAGATTTTGAACTGATTGGTTACGATCCGTTGCCACACATTCCGGGAGTAGTTGCAGTGTAAAGGAAGCCTCCCCCAACCCCTCCGAAAGGAGGGGAGTGCAAATAGGGAGTAGCTATTCTCTTAACTTTGTAGTAAAGTATATTAGTCAAGAACTTTAAATCCTTCACCAAATTGATTGCTAAATCAGTACTCCTCTCCTTTGGAGGGGTTGGGGGAGGTCCAAAAACACCATTATGGAAATAAATATCATTGCTGCAGTAGCAGCTAATCGTGCCATTGGTTATCAGAATGATGTGGTCTATTTCATTAGCGAAGACCTTAAGCGTTTTAAGCAACTAACAACAGGACATACTGTTATCATGGGGCGTAAGACCTTCCATTCATTACCAAAAGGTGCTCTGCCTAATCGTAGAAACATTGTACTCAGTAGAACGGAAACAGACTTTCCTGGTTGCGATGTTTATTCTTCACTTGAAGAAGCGCTTAAACATATTGGGGCAGAAGAAAAGGCATTTATCATTGGTGGAGCCAGTCTTTATAAAGAGGCGCTTGCTATAGCAGACCATCTCTACCTCACAGAGATAGCTGCAACTCCTCCACAAGCAGATGTTTTCTTCCCAGAATATAATGATGGTACATGGGTTGTAGAATCACGTGAGGAACGTCCTGCTATTGATGATAATCCTGCATACGCGTTTGTAAACTATGTGAGGAAATAATCTTCATCCCAAAAGAATGTCCTCCAGAGAGGGAATAACAAATATTGAGTTGTATAATAGCATAACAAAATATACAAGATAACTCATTTTAAAAAGCTCCTAACATAGGAGCTTTTTTTGTATAAAAGTTTGTTTCCATTTTACTATTTGTCAGATATTTTTCATAGTTGTAATTCTAATACATACTCTTTTAGCTTCTAAAAGATGCCTAACCCAAGTTTAACACCCACTTTCGCCTAATTGTTACTGTCACCGTACTTTTCTCGTTTTTCTTATGGGCTCTGTGTCCTACAAATTTTATTCTTTTTGAATGGTAAGTGTTTTAAGTTCAACTTATCGTATATCTGTTTTGCTTGCTTCGAAGGACTACTACATTGGCGCATCTCGATGGTTTCACCTAATGGATTCTTCCCTTTTGTGGTGACGAGCTTTTGGGTACTCATACGTCGTACTATCTCGGTCCAGTAACAGGATTCTCCTTCTCGTTTTAATTGACAACGGATAGTGTTTACCACCCAGTAGGCTAATAAACCGAAGAAGAGGTGTGCGTCGCTTCGCTCATCTTTCTGATGATAGATAGGACGGAGGTTGAGTTCATTCTTTAGTTGTCTGTTCGTACATTCTATCTCACGAATGAGATTGTAGTATTCCCATGTCACACGCTCAGAAAGTGTCCTGACATTGCTGCGGAGGAAATAGACTCCGTGACCAGATTCCATTGCCGAGAGGTCTTTTATCTCCCAGTCTACACGTAGCATCTCCTTGGGCTTCTTCTCATTTTTTATGTAGCTTATCTGGTAGAATTTCGCTATAGAAGGGTACTTCTGTATGGCACGTCCTGTACGTTCAACAACCTTTTCATAGGTCTTTGTTCCACCTTTCTTGGAGATTCCATCGTTTATCCTCTGCAGTTCCATCTCAAAACGCTCTTTCCAAACCCTGTTCATGGACGACTCTGTCATAGCTTTCGAAGGAGATGTTATTTCGAGATAATAATCCTTATCATCCTCTGTCTTAACCTCTTTCAGCGTTATCTTTTGCCGACGGGCATCCATTACCGTAACGCTCTTATTATCATCACTGAGCGTATAGTCCTTCATTTGCGTACGGGATACGCAGAGATAATTGTAACCCTTTTTCTTTATTAACTCCAAGTTCTCTTCCGTGGCAACACCTGGATCCATGATAACGAGCGTATCCTTGGTTCGTGATGGATTCCTCTTTGCCAGTGTATCAATCATATTGGGTAGAGACTTGGGATCTGCTGTATTACCCTCTAAGATAGAAGAATAACGTATAAAACCTTCTTTATTGATACATAATGCAAGTACAAGTAGCTTACAGTCAGAGCGTTTTTCTTTTGAACGACCGAACTTGGCTTTATCGCTATTACGCTTACTACCCTCGAAATAGAAGTTGGTTAAGTCGAAGAGCATCAACTTGTTGTCTATATTAAAGAGATCGTCAGTAACGCTGCACAAATGACGCTCTAACTGTTCCTTTAGTTCATATAATTTGTCAGTGATTTTATACAGAGAATTGATTCCTGGTGTCCAGCTAAGAGCTCCACTATAAAGTTCAGCAGCAGCCGAGTTATCGCGCAAATAATAATAAGATGAACGTTCAGAAACTGCATATACCTTGCGAACAATCAATGCTGACAAAGCCGTGTGTATCGCATTTTCCGTCCACCCGTTTTTGCGCAGAAAACCCTCTAATTGCAGCTTGTCTATTGTCTGCTTGCAGAGCCACTCTGCACCAACATTCCTTGCGTCAGTATAGTTTGCCGTCTCAAGGTCAATATAGTTCTCATATTTTCTCAGCGACTTCTGCTCTTCCTTATTAAACCGATCGATTCCACCTTCTTTCTCCATACGGCTCCACCATTCGTCAGCCTTTGCCTGTTCAATAGGAGTAAGTCCCTCAAGGCGTTCTTTGAAAAGCGAGGGTGTACTTCTATTTTTGAAGCGTTCGGTAAGAGCGTATGCAATTTTTCGGACCTGTACAGCAGTAAGTGAAGGTTCGAACCCGATATTCAACAGAATTAGCGAATGTACATGACCCTGCACGTCACGATATGACTCCTTGATGCGATAATAAGGAGCCATGTCGCCTGTGGCAGGGTTGAATCGTGTCTGTACATTTGCGTGCATGAGTGCAAAGTAACAAAATATTTTTGATATGGCTGTGTCCTACAAATCAGATTTTACTCCTCGTTACAATACCCTATACTTGATTATCAATCATTTATCAAATTGATACTACACAAAACATCCCGAAAATTTATGAAAAATAATTTTGCCGGTTAAACTTGGGCTAATTGGCTTTCAATAGATGCCCTTTTGACCTCTAACTAACGCCCTTTTGAGCCCTTACTAAGCACCTTATAAAATACAAGTTTATAACTATCTGTATTGCTGTAAGTTACAAACGCATAAGAAAGAAGTGTTTTTTTATTAAAAAACATTCTCAACTTTGATATTTTTGTAAAGTCTTTTTGTTTGCTTATAGTCGTTTAAAAGTACTTTTCTAACGCTTAACTGCTTTCTACCAAAAGGTAATATTCAATGTGTTTGATATTAAAGAAAATGTGTACTTACCATTAATACTACATGTGTTAGGCATCAACACCACATGTGTTAGGCATTAGCACTATATGTGTCTGGCATAAACACGTAAGTAAGATTTGATGTTAGAGCATATTATAGTTATCATCTTAAACCCCAATCGGTCATTAGACCACAATGTTTCAGGAATTCTTATTTTTGTGTTGTTTCCTAACATCTTTTATTTTCTTGTCGGCATCTTGCCTGTCTTTGCAACTTGACGTAGCCCGCTACGCCTGCGTTACAAAGACAGGCAATCTGCTCGACAATAAAACAAAATCTGTTTAGGCTCTAATGACCGATTTGGGTTTAAGTATAATAAGACACAAATAAAACTATTCAGCCCTACTAATCAGATTAGCAGGGCTGAATAGTTGAAAATCAAAAAGATTAAAATGGCAAACCAATCGCTAAGTGGAAGGCTTGTGCATCCTTAAATTTTGATATGTTATAGAAGCCTGTTTTACCAGTTTCATAAGGCACGTGTAAGCCAAGTCCCCAATCAAGACGAATCATAAAGTAGCCAATATCGTAGCGTAGACCAACTCCCGTACCGAGTGCCATTTCATTTAATACATTCTTTATCTTGAAATGTCCTTCTGGACGACCATCGTCGTAGTGCATTGTCCACACATTACCAGCATCGAGGAAAACTGCTCCGTAGAGTGAACCCATAAGGTGAGGACGATATTCAAGATTGAATTGCAGTTTAATATCACCTGTTTGCTCTACGTATGAACGTCGACGCTGCGTTGAGCGATAACGTCCTGGACCTATTTGTCGGGCATTAAACGCACGGATACTATTAGCTCCACCCACATAGAATTGTTCAGTATAAGGTGCAAAACGACTATTACCATAAGCCCATAGCGTACCCAAATTGACGTGGGCAGCAACACTACTCTTCTCTCCTATGTTCCATACTTTTGTAAGATTGGCATCAACTTTGAAAAATTGTGCGTATGGATTTTTAAAAAGTTTCTTTTCTTTTTCACTCCAACGTCTGCCAAAGGCAGCGTAACCTGCAGACAAGATGTTAGAAGCTTCACTAACCGTTGTCCATATTTTAATCGGACTCTTATAACGAGCTGGACTCATAAAGGTGTATTGGAACATCATCTTAGGAATGAACTGGTCTGCCAATGATACTTCAAGATATGGAACACTATCTATCAATTCAAGATAACGGTCAGTCACGTTATGCATATACTCATAAGTTAGTGTCAAAGGAGAGAACGAATAGCTATTACGCTCGTTTGGCTGCCACTGGTATGTTAACTCGCCTGACACAACATGACGCTTGAAATACTTAGAACGGTTCAACACATCTACAGAAGCTTTAAGCGTAGTTGATGGTGTCGTATAATAAGTGCGAGGACCTTTTGGAATATAAACAAGTCCCTTCTCTGCAGCTTCTGCACTCTTTCTCTCTTCGCGTTCCCAACGCTTTCGTGGTGGAGTAATGAAAGGATTGACAAGGCGAGGAAACTGTAAACTGGCTTCAGCACCATACTCATAATTATTCAGTCCAAGGTGATCACGGTCGTCATCATCACTACTTGCCGACCATTCGTAAGAACCATGTACGCGTAAGTTAAGTTTCTCACCACCACGGAATGCATTACGTTTTGTCAGACCAATAATAGCCTCTGGACCATATCTGCCACTTGTTTTCCCCTTTCCATTAGCCTCAATATAGAAGTCATAAGGCTTATCAAAGGTGCAATTAATGGTCATGTCTAAGATATTACATGAATCAGTGCTATCACGTGGAGTGAAAGTAAAGTTCGTAGCAGAGAATAGTCCGCTACCATTCAGCTGTTGCTGGCTTTTTTCAAATAGTTCGTTATTATACACAGTACCCGGCCATATCTTTAAATCATTAGCTATGGCGCGTAGACGGAGTGGCATGTGCGAACCGTTGTAATTCACAATGACATCACGGAAACGCTTGTGCTGAGTAAGAGAATCTATGAACTGACGCTGTAGGTTGATGTTAATGGTTCCTATTGTCCATTTTCTCAATGCTTTATCACTTACTGAATCCGCCATCTGCAGACGAACAGAAGCTAAGCCATAAGCCTTCGTTGTGTCAGCAAGATAACTCGCATCGTTATTCTGATAATAATAATAACCATTATTACGGAACAAATCAGTTATTCGCTTGCGTTCTCGTTCAAGTGTTGCTACATCAAAAGCATCTCCCTTGCGGATAATTGCTTTATCAAGATTGGTTCTTATCAAACTATCTGCTGAAGGTGGAAAGTTGGTGTATTGCACGCTATCGAGCAACCACAGACGTCCCATATCAACAGCATACTGTAGTCGCATCTTCTTTGGATTACTCTGTGTAAGCTTCTCATAGCTTATCTTTCCTTTGAAATAACCACGTTTGCATAAGAGATTTTCACCAACCGTTACGCGCAAATCAGGTGTTGTTGAACTCATTAATACCGGTGAAGAGCCAAATGCACGTACTAACCAACGACTGAGTCCGGTTGTATCTTGTGAGAAAGCATTCCATATCCATAACCCGATAGGGAAAGGAGAACGCACACTGGGACTACCCAACCAAGCGGCATTAGGCTTAGTTGCTAACACAAGATCCAACTCTTCTTTCACATCATTGAAGTGTTGATTTTCTTTGTAATTACTGTATTTTGTCGGCTCCATACCTGTATATAGCTGTTCACCATCAGGGATTGCTGAAGTCGTACTACAGGCAGCAAGTATGAATAAGAATGCCATAAAAGCAAATAGTTCTATAACGCCTTTTCTACCTGTTGTTCTTATATATTTATTTCTTTTTCTCATTTACAAAGTTTATTAATGTATCTCGTTTGGGCTTCTCAGTCTTTGGTGCTACCATAGGATTATCTTCTTTAGAGCGGAAGATATCCTTGAAATGACGTAACTTACGACGCCACATGAAGCCAGCACCAAACTCACTCAAGTTACCTTCTAACCAATCGTATGCCTCACGCTCATAATAGAGTTTTAAATACTTGGTTTCTTTTTGGTTTAGACGATATTCAAGCGAGAAGTTATCGAAGTAAGCACCATTATCTTCAGAGAACTGTGAACCTGTTGAAACTCGTCCACCCATAATGATACGTAGGCGATTATTCCACAGACGTTTTGAGAACTTGAAGGTATAGTCGGTGTGTAAGTTACCATTCACATCGGCAGCACTTTCCATATTGGCAGTCAAGTCGAGTCCCATAGAGTTAAGGGCTTTACCCGTAATAGAGTTGACTTGTGTCTGTAGGAAGCCCGCTAATGCACCACTCATGGCAGTATTAGCACTTGCTGAGTTATCACCATCGAAGTACATACCTGATGCTAACATTGTAACGGCAAGCTTTGAGCGTTCCTCAACACTCTTCGTATTAAGGATATTCTGCATCTCTTGGTCGTCTGGAGCAGTTATAATAAATTCCACACCAGGTTTAGGGAACTGCTTGGTAAGGCTTACACCACACTCAAAATCAACAATCTTACCTTCCCCCGAACCACTCGAAACACTTGTTCTGACTTCTTCCGTTGCGGTAATTTTCAGTGTTGGTTTCATCGGATCACCCGTAAATTCAAGATAACTTCCGTCTTTAATGTTGAAAGTACGGAGTGGAATAACTGGCAGAGAGTATTTCATCTTACCATCACTCAACGTATATCTACCTCGAACCTGCACACCATTGGTCGGGTCATAATTAAGAAGTAGATTGCCGCCACCTACAAAATCGACATAATTAGACTGATCAGCATTCAACGCACATAATACATGTGCCTGCTCATCAATATCTACACCAAGCCCCATTGTAAAGCCAGTAATATCTGGACGTTTGACAACATTAATCGTCGAATCATTGAAGTTGGTGAACTGAACGAGGTCTTTCAAATCGTCATCAGTAGATAATGTACCATCGCGTACTACGTATGTAACATCTGTACTACCTAAGACATCAAGCTTTCCAACTAACTGTAAGTTATTTAAAAGACCGTTTATTCGTCCTGTAAAGTCAACGAATGCCTTTCCATAAACTTCTGATCGGGAATTCTTCTTCGCATTGATAATTTGGAAATTCTTAGCCCTCAGTTGTGCATCAAGCTGCATCTTATTAAGATTAGAGAAGTCTAAGTAGCCCGATATGTCGAGTGGTGAACCATTACTTGCAAAGAGTTCGAAGTTCTCAAACTGAATATGGCTATTGTGTATTTGAACAGGATCATCCGCAAAGCGCATCCTTATGCCGTAAGGTGCACTCACCAAATAAGTTGAATCAAGATAAATCTCACCATTGAAGTCCAAGTTCTTAAGTGGACCCTTTACCGTTAGGGTTCCTTCTCCTACTCCATCGAGTCCTACAATTTGGTCAGGAACGAAGCCATTGACGTAATTCAGTGGGAAACGGTTCATCTCCAAGGTTGCATCAAGTTCTCCAGCCCCCTCATTATTATAGGTACCCGAAAGCGAACCGACTTCCTTTCCGTTTTGCGTTATTATACCATCAACATAGTGAGTACCATCTCCCTTAGGCATATAAACAAACTGTGTGCCCACATCTCCCATAGGACTATTCTCATAAACAAGTTTCTTAATAGTCATATCGCTTGATATCGTGAGTTCCTTTTCTGTCTGAACAAGGTGATAGTCACCGTCCAACATACCCGACAACTTCGGCGCAAATGGTAAGACTTCAAACAAACTACCTAACTCAAAGTGGTTCATTGAGAGTGTAACGTTTTGTAATGAAGTAGAATCATTATCTTCTGTTGACACGAGCATACCCGTTCCGTCAGCTGCCACCAGACGAAGGTTGGCAGATAGACGACGGTCACGTCCGATGTAGATATAGTTGGAGTCATTGACTGTAAATGACTTATAACCTAAGATAGATTGAGGAGAAGTAATTGAAAGTTCTATTCCCCTACCCTTCATAGCAGCCTTCATCGCTAAGTCGAAACCAGTCTTACCCTTATTATCAAGGATGGTTGCATGTGTCTTCAAACCATGTTCATAGAGTGCACCCTGCAAAGATCCATGATAAGGATATGTATTATTAGGGTTATTTATTACAGATAGCATATAGTTCAACTGTCCATCAATACTGTTAAGGTCAGCCCTAATACTGTCGAGAAGAATATCATTATATACCAAAGAATCAATACTAATTCTTCCATCAAGTCCCTTTGTTGGTGATGATGTCAGGTTAATATCAGCCTGACTAAAGGCATATCCATCTTGTGCTAACAAGTTAGAGAACAAGTTATCACGTCCACTGCGGAGCGTAAAGTGTCCTGTTGGTAACTGACGGAGTATAGCAGACTGATCTATACGTCGATTAGTCAATTGCTCACGTACAGTCTTATAGATTAGCTTTCCACTTTCTGTCAATTGGTTGACACTACTATTAAAAGCTGTACTGAGATGGAAGTCTCCACCATTCAGGACTGCATGCACTGTATCACGACGACTCATAAGGTCGACATTCACATCACCTGGAGTATAGGTACGGTCTTTTTCGGTAACACGAAGATTGCCAATCAAACCACGAACATTCAAATTATCTTTGCCAGACATTGCAAACGAGGTGTTAGCAGAGAAACTACTTGTCATCGCTTTGTCTACAATTCCTAATTGGTAAAGGTCTACACGTGGGAAAACTCCATTTATTGAACCATCAATTTGATCACCACGCATGGTTGCATCAAGATTGAAATTACCTTCAGCTAATGGTAAACGCTCTCCCTTACGTTGTTCGCTTAGTAATAAATTACCCACATTTCCACTTACAGCATAGTACTTCTTCATATCTGAACGAAGTGTAATGTCTGTATTAGCAGATGTTATATAATGCTTATCTATAAATCCGAAAGCCTGCAAATCAGCTTCTGATAGATTTCCTTTTATGTGAGTGTCAAGGCTACCAGGGCGTACATCAGCTCGCACATCAAAGTTTCCAGCTGCTAAAAGTCTGCTTTTCTTTCGTCCTTCTTGCAGAAAGCGGAACGAACGAAGTGGACCACTGACATGATGAATGTTCTTCATATCAGAGTGTACATCAACATCAGCCCATGTAGAAACTACATATCTTTGATTCATTACGCCCATGGCGTACAAGTCAACACGACGTAACCAACCACGTAGATGACCATCCACAAGTTTTGTATTAACTCTGCCTTTATAAGTGAAGTCGCCACCTATCATTCGGTTCGTACTCTTTACATGAGCCGAAAGTTGCTCTCCATGTTTTGAAATGTCTCCATTCAAGCCATCCAATACGTAGTTACCATATTTGAAACTACGAATACGAAGGCTGAGATTGGTTGATGATTTTGGATTTAAGAAGTCTGTGCCTCGTCCTTGCATCTTTATTGTTCCGGAGAAAGCTGATAAACCCATATGGGGTAAGAAACGATGAACTGGGAACGAAGTTGCATCTGCTGTAAGACGATATAGTTCTGTTGCTGTATTATAAGCACCATTCAATCGAATACGTCCGTCACCTTGTGTCAACTGTATGTTACCTGTGTACAGCGTTTTACGCACATGAATATCACCATTTATACCTACTCCATGTGGGAAAGCTATTGTCTTGCGCACATCACGTGGTAATAATTTAGAAACAAAACCAAGATTACTTGCTGTTCCTTTAAGTTTTAAGTCACTGCGAAGATGACCAGCTCCAGACATCATATCAGCTATCCATCCTGTTCCTGTAAGGTCAAAATAGCCTGGCATAGCTAAACGAAGCTGTTTAAAAGCTGCTGAACGAAGATTTCCATCCAGTTGACCCTTTATGATGATATTTTGATTAGGAATTGCCTGATAAATATTCTTTGGTACGGAGGTTAGGAACGGGTGCAAATCTCCCAGACGTAGAAAACCATCTAACTGAGTAGATATCTGCCCAGGATTCTTATCAGCAAAGGCATTCATGTCCATCATAAACCGTCCAGAAAGCTCAGTGTTAGGTAGTCGGAAATACAAATCAGGTAGATTGATACTTGTAGAATCCATAGAAAATGGTCCACGGAAATCCTTTACTATCAGTCCACTCTTTTCCTTCATATTAGCTGTACGAACACGTAATCGAATCTTTGGAGCAGCATATAGGAAGGAATCTATACCTAAATTAACATCTTGCATGGCTATATGTGATGCATCAAAACCTGTCTTTGCATGGCGTACATAGTTTTGATCATAACTAAAATCACCGCCTTGCCAATCTACGTTTGCAACCTTGTATATGTTGTCATGTAATAGAAGTTCAGCTCCGTTAGCTACTGCTTTCTTAAAGTTAGCATGAACACTCATTGTGTCGCCAGGCATATGGAGGCGAAAATCCGTTTTTGTAAGATTAAGTTTATCTATATTGATACGCCAAAGTGGCTTCTGTTTGTTTGGATCTTCGGGTACAGTATCTCCCAAAGCAATATCTACCCATCCCCCTTCTATATCTGCTTTGTTAACACGAACAGAATCACCAACAAGGTTAACTGCATGGCTAACAATATGCAAGCGTTGCAAATCACCACGAATACGTAGGTCACCAATAAAGTTGACGGTATTTGCTTTGAGTTTTGTAAATGTTAATTCGTTTACTTCTACCCTACTTTTAAGCAATGGCAATAGATCTACATTAGCCACCAAGCGATGTACATCTGCCACCGTATCTTTCTTATTAGGGATAGAATCATTCGGGCGAAGCATCTTTAGACCATCTAACTGAAGGTCTAATGGAAAAGAAAGATTGACCCGTTCGATGCTTACCTCCATTCCAGTCTTGTCTGAAACATAGGCCGCCACATGCTTTACAGCCCAATTTTGAACGGGTGGACAATATAGTAAAGCTACGAGGATAAGAAACAGAATGACAGGTGTTGCTACAATTGCAACCAGCCATTTCAAGCTCCTATTCATATTTAAAATGTTAGTCATTAACAACTTTCTCGAGAAAATATCCTTAATAAGTAGGATTAATACGTTAGTAAACTCATATAATTACCTGCAAAGTAACACAAAAAAAATGGAATAGAAGAGTTTAAAAAGGTAAAAAAGCAAAAAGAGAATGGGATAAAATAAGGTTCTCCTGATTATTGTCTAATCGCCTTTCGTATTGCTTTAATAGAAAAACGGAAATTAGATATAAAACAAACAAATAGCCAATATTGTTAATTAGTTTTTCCCTATATCTTCCTATACTAAAAAGCCGATTCATTATTATACCCCGAAAATACAGATAAAGGGATGATATTATATTTACAAAAAACTATAATAAACACATATAAGTAATGATAAAAATGCTACCAAAAAGAAAGTCTACAACAAACAGTAAATCAGCTGGTTATAAAGATGTGTTTTAAAAGGTGCTTAATTAGACTTCAAAAGGGCGTTAGTAAGATCTCAATAGGGCACCTTTTACAAGCCAATTAGGCATCTTTTAGAAGCTAAAAGGGCATGTTTTGCGTTTTGAATTGCGTGAAAATAGTTTACAAACACTACGTAGCTTGACGTCCGAAAAAATAGATGAATGAAAGACTGATGTCAACTTGTTAGAATTTCATTTCAGCAACTCCTTTAGTTTAGTCCATACTTTCAACTTCTCTTCGAATGTCATTCGACTATAGGCAGAAGACGTTGATGGAAAGACATAACATGGTATATTAACTTTGCCAATTGCCTTTAGGAAAGCCTTATATGCTTTTTGACCATTAAAGACAAGGTATTTAATGGATTGATATTGATTCAGTAGGTCTTTTATCTCATTAGTAGAAGGATTGCCGATGAAGCCTCTATCAAGACTACCTTTTCTTAAACCTTCCTTATAAACATCCCACAGCCCTATACCGATATTGTTAAGAAATGAACGGCTCTTTTCTAATCTATTTGTTGAATTGAAAAGATTATTGATAATCTTCCAAAACGTATTGCGTGGATTAAGATAGTAGGACTGCTGCTGGATAGAAATATCTCCAGGCATAGTACCTAAGATGAGTACCTTGGTTTTCTCATTTACCCATGGAACAAGTCCCTGTTTAAAATTAGAAGACATATCTTGAGAAACTGATGGCAAATTTTCTTTACATTTGCTTTTGGGAAATGGCGAGGAGGTAAACTGACAAAGATTAATTGACGTTTTATTCTTTTGACTATCAGTGAAGTCTAAAGATGTTTTAAGGCGTATTTTACCGTCTTCAATAATAAAAAACTGTGGATATTTTCTTGCACGAGTTCTTATCTGTTTGGCTGGAGCCATAGAACCTTCCTGTTGTAGATATAATTTCTTTTCAAATATTTTCTGGGCTATTTCAGCAGAGCTCATCGCAGAACCATAGCCCTCTAATACGTAAATAATAGCTTCATGTAAAGTCATATCAGTCTGTTTTTTTATTCAATTATGTCATTGTATAATATTTCTGTTATCTAACTTTTTGTAGTATTAATAACTAAAGTTTCCCACCCCTCTATTTCATGGGTATTTCAACCAAACTGCTTTGCGAATACCCATGAACGTGAGCCGTTAACACTTGTCTAAAATATGTTTACGGTTGTGAGCTTTTCTTGTTGCCTGTCTTCCAATGCTTGGACCATAATCTCAAAGTTGTTCCGCATTGCTGAGTCGGTGACTATTAACTGCCCTATCTCACTAACAGAGAACCCAAGAACGTCACAAAGAGCAGCAAGCAATCTCTCTATGCAATTCAGCACACGATGCCATAACGTAAGTGCCATGACATCATCTTCCATGTCAGCAAACAATTCACCCATGGTCTCATACTCTGACATCCGTTTTTCTAACGACATCACGATATATGTAATGTAGCAGAGCGTTGCATCAGCAATCTGACCATCAAAGTCTCTCCCCATGTATGAGCCGAGTCCGAGATGTCCTTTTGTCTCCTTGTTGACCACTTCAATGTTCCATCGTATCTGGTATAACTCGAAGGCACGCACAAAGCTCATCGATAGATCCGTACTAAGCATGATGTTCCAAGTCTGTCGACGCCCATATTTAATCAGGTATATCCTGACTGGTATATTCCCCAGACAGCCCCTCAACTCAATGTACTGACACTTGTACTTCCGGCAGCATTTGGTACGTCTTGCATACATTGCTACGAGCTCAGCAGCATTGTGTCGCTTATTCTCCACAAAGTACTTTGTCTTTCCCATCTTTGCAAGACCAATGTAGTGTATAGCTCCGTTGCCTACTCTCCTGATTTCCTCAATGAACTTCTCACAGGCAAACCAACTATCCGCCAAGGCATAATGGGGATGAATACCTCTCTTCCACATGCGCTGGAGCATCCTTATGGCGGAGTCCATCTTGCTCATACCGCATTCTTGATTCCGCTCATACGCTGGGCTCTCTTTCATGCGTCTCTTGGAGAATCTGCTGCGGAGTGCCTTCTTGCCAAGTCCGCCGTCCCCTTTCTTTCCTAATTCCTCATGGATGGAGAAGTCGAACGGCAGAGAGGACTTACCATCGAAGAACAGGCACAAAAGAAGCTTGTAGCCTAAGACATAGTTCATTCGTACATGGTCGAAAACCTTGGTAATATGCTCAAACTTCCTACCAGTCTTTTCCAAGGTTGTATCGTCAAATATAACACAGGAGTTCTCGCTCTCTGTCTGAATGCCATTCTTACGGAGAATGCATTCAAAACGAAGAACAGTATAGCTAAGCAAACGACGCCAATTCATTGCCTGCCTGACCATCATACGATAATAGCAGTTCTTTCCAGTGGTGAGAAGATGGTAGAAATTCTTCTTGTATATGGAGTGTATCGTCTCACCATTAATACGGAAAAGACAAAGGGAAAGAATCTGTTGAACAGCAGAGATACCATCGTGTTTCTCCAAAGAAAGCCTACAGAGCAGACGTCCAAAACCAAATTTTGAGAAAAGTGAGAGAATATCGCTACTCATCTTACTTTTAACACTTAAAAGCTTGGATATCTCGCTTAAATTGTCTAATTTTGCATCCATAACAGTTACTCTTTAATTTGTTGATAATCAATGTAATAAAGCACTACAAAGTTACCAATAATTATTGAGAAACTGTTATTTTAAGCCAACTTTTTGAGGGTGGGAAACTTTAGTTAATAATAGATTTTGTGTCCTATATTTTTATCTTTCCTAAATTGCGTATCAATCAAAAGACAATTTCTTCAGTCGAGTGCGTAGTTCTTCTGCCTGCCCTTTTCTGATAGAAAGAACAACTTCACAAGTATTGTCAAATACTTGATTAACAATGCGAGGATTCATTTCCTTAATGATTCGCATAACATCATTCATCATCGGATAAGTAAATGTATATTTCACTTCTTCTTCAATGAATTTTTCTTCTATCTCGCTATTTGATAATGCATCTGCTGCAGCCTCACGGTAGGCAACAATCAAACCACCAGTACCGAGGTTTATACCTCCATAATAACGGATAACACAAATGAGTGTATTTGTTAGTCCATAACTATCAATCTGTCCAAGAATTGGCTTACCTGCTGTTGAAGACGGTTCACCATCATCATTTGCTCGGAATTCAGTACCATCAAAACCTACTCTATAAGCATAGCAGCAATGGCGAGCATCATAATACTTCTTTCGATATTCTTTTACTATCTCTAACGCCTCTTCGACAGAATCAACATGATGCGCAAAAGCGAGGAACTTACTCCGCTTTTCAGAGTAATATCCCTCGCTAATCGCTTTCTCTTTTATTGTCTTATATTTATCGCTATCCATTCAATTTATGTTAATCTTGTATCAATCCAGCTTATGGATGACAAGACCAGAACGAAGTTTTGGTTCAAACCATGTAGCCTTAGGTGGCATAATCTTTCCACTATCAGCGATATCCATAATCTGCTGCATTGATACAGGATAGAGTGCCAATGCCCAACGCATTTCACCACTGTCAACACGACGCTTCAGTTCTCCAAGACCACGCAGACCACCAACGAAATCAATACGTTTGTCTGAACGGAGGTCTTTAATGCCCATTAGTTCGTCCAAAATTAATCGACTTGAGATGTCAACATCAAGAACACCAATAGGGTCATTATCATCGTATGTACCAGGTTTAGCAACCAAGCTATACCAATTGCCGTCAAGGTACATAGAGAATTCATGCAACTTTGTTGGGCGATATTCATCTTGTCCTTTCAGCTCAACAGTAAAGTTCTTCTCCAAAGCTTTTAAGAACTCAGCAACTTCCATGCCATTTAAATCCTTGATGACACGGTTATAGTCAAGAATCGTTAATTGACTTGCCTGGAAGCATACTGCCATAAAGTAGTTATACTCCTCGTCACCCTTATGATTTTTGTTGTTCTTAGCCTTCTCAGCACCTACTAAAGCAGCTGCAGCAGAACGATGGTGTCCATCAGCAATATAAAGACTTGGCATCTTCTTAAACTCTTCAGTTATAGTCTTAATGTCAGCTTCATCTGTAATAACCCAGAACTGATGTCTGAAACCATCATCAGGAGCTACAAAGTCATATTCTGGTTTTGTAGCAGCATATCGAGCCAACAAGGTATCAAGTACTTGATTATCAGGATAAGCAAAGAACACTGGTTCAACATTAGCATTACAAATGCGGACATGTTTCATACGATCTTCTTCCTTATCTCTACGTGTTAGCTCATGCTTCTTGATATTACCTGTCAGATAATCATCAACATATGCTCCAACAACAAGACCATATTGAGTCTTGCCATTCATAGTTTGTGCATAGATATAGTAATGCTCCTTATTGTCTTGGACTAACCAACCTTCATCTTGGAACTTCTGGAATTGTTCAACAGCACTATTATAAGCTCTTGGATCATATTCACTTGTGCCAACTTCAAAGTTGATTTCTGGTTTGATGATATGATATAAACTCTTCTCGTTGTCACCAGCTTCTGCACGAGCTTCTTCAGAATCCAAAACATCGTATGGACGACTTGCAACAGACTCAACCAAGTCCTTTGGAGGGCGGATACCTTTAAAAGGTTTTATTACTGCCATAGTGTTAGTTTTTAAATAAAAATAAAAGGATTGAAAGTCCCAACCTCACTTAGTAGATTAAGACAATCAACCCTTATGTATTAGAAAGTTATTTATTTACTTGGAATTTAGTATCACCTGTAGCAAAGAAAGCGTTAATCTGCTTTGCTGCAGCAATACCAGCATTATTATTAGCTTCAGCTGTCTGTGCACCCATCTTCTTAGGAGTAGAGAAATAACGTCCTTCAAATTTCTTGAATTCAGCATCAGCATCAGGCATAATATCAGTCACAAACTTCAAGTCTTCACGCTCAGCCATCAACTTCAGAAGTTCCTCCTCATTGATAACTTCCTTGCGGGCAGTATTAATGAGGATACCCTTCTTTGGGAGAAGGTTAACTAAACGATAATCAATACTCTTAACGGTCTGTGGAGTTGCAGGGATATGGAGTGACAAAACGTCACAAGTCTGGAATAATTCATCTTGTGTCTTACAAGCATGAACACCCGCTGCTTCAATAGCCTCTGCAGGGCAGAATGCATCGTATGCGTACACTTCCATACCAAAGCCTTTGGCGATACGAGCTACATTACGACCAACATTACCGAAAGCAAGAATACCAATTTTCTTGCCCATCAATTCGGTGCCTGCCTTGCCATTATAGAAACTACGTACAGCATATACCAACAAACCAAATACAAGTTCAGCAACAGCATTAGAGTTCTGTCCCGGAGTATTTTCTACAACAACATTCTTCTCCTTTGCATAGGCTGTATCAATAGAGTCATAACCAGCACCTGCACGAACAACTATCTTCAACCGCTTAGCTGCGTCAAGTACTTCTGGTGTAACTTTATCAGAGCGTACAATCATTGCATCAGCATCTTTTACTGCTTCAAGCAATTCAGCTTTCTCTGTATATTTTTCAAGCAGAACAACCTCATGTCCAGCATTCTTAAGTTCTGTTGTAATACCTTGCACTGCAGATGGTGCAAAGGGTTTTTCAGTTGCAATTAAAACTTTCATAGCCTTAATGTTTTGGTTAGATATAGTAAAGTTATCGTTTAGACTCAGCAGGTGGCATGTACACCACTGCTAAGTCTAATCTTTATATATTTAGTGTTTAGCTTCAAACTCCTTCATTGTTTCAACAAGGGCCTTGCAGCCTTCAACTGTCATTGCGTTGTAGCAGCTTGCACGGAAACCACCAACATCGCGGTGACCCTTGATACCAACCATTCCTCTTTCTGTAGCGAACTTAAAGAACTCATCTTGCAATTCTGCATACTCATCGTTGAGAACGAAGCAGATGTTCATGTAAGAGCGATCTTCCTCACATTTAACTGTACCACGGAACAACTTATTGCGATCGATTTCACCGTAAACAATATCAGCACGCTCCTTAGCAAGTTTCTCCATTGCTTCTACACCACCATTTGCTTTAATCCAACGAAGGTTCTCTAAAGCTGTATAGATTGGCACTACAGGAGGAGTATTGAACATAGAACCCTTCTTGATATGTGTACGATAATCCAACATTGTTGGGATTTCACGTTGTACACGGCCAAGAACTTCATCCTTAATAATAATGAATGTCACACCCGCCATAGAAAGATTCTTCTGTGCACCACCATAGATGCAGTCGTACTTAGAAACATCAACTGGACGGCTAAAGATATCTGAAGACATATCACCAATCAAACGAACTGGTACATCTAAATCTTTGTGATATTCAGTACCATAAATTGTGTTATTGGTAGTGATGTGCAAATAATCCAAGTCTGTAGGAACATCGAAGTTCTTTGGAAGATATGTATAGTTTTCATCTGCAGATGAAGCAACTTCAACAACATCTCCAAACAACTTAGCCTCCTTCATGGCCTTCTTTGCCCAAACACCAGTATTCAAATAACCAGCCTTCTTTATCAAGAAGTTGAAAGGAATCATGCAGAACTCAAGTGATGCACCACCACCCAAGAAAAGCACTGAATAGCCCTCTGGAACATTTAACACTTCCTTTACTAAAGCCATAGCTTCGTCCATTACTGGCTGAAAATCCTTTGAACGATGGCTGATTTCTGCAATTGAGAGACCAATTCCATTAAAATCTAAAATGGCATTTGCTGTCTTTTCGATTACTTCACGTGGAAGGATACATGGACCTGCACCAAAATTGTACTTTTTCATCTCGATTGTTTAGTTTAAGTTTGACTTATGTTTTGTAGTTATTATCAGTATTAAATATTGTAATAGGTTTTGATGGTCTACGATGCGAAGATACGCTTTTATTTTTATACTTCCAAATAAAATATCATTTTTTTTATTTGCAAGATAGTATGTGTTTTATACACGTGGAGAGGGATGTTAAAGAAAAAGGTGACACATTGTATAATGTGTCACCTTACCTCTTCCACAACGGTACGAATACCCTTTATTTTTTCACCTTTAGTCAATGAAATTATTTCTTTAATCTTTGTGCGTGAAACTGCTACATAAGTAAAACGATCTTTCACATCAATCTTTCCAATTTCAGAAGACTTTAATCCTCCTTTCTTACAAAGAAAGCCTACAATATCTATTTTTGAGATTTTATCTTTCTTTCCTTTACCTATATATATTGTTGCCATACGAGGCTGAGCAGGTTTTGGTAAAGTCTCTGGAATCTTATATTCTTCATGCTCATTGGTAACATACTCTGGCAAATGTTCTTCTGGACCAAGGATAAAGAAGGTTCTTCCTTCCTTGTCCCAACGTGCTGTACGCCCTACTCTATGAACATAGCTATCTTCTGTCTCTGGGAAATGATAATGTATGATATTATCAACATCTGGTATATCCAATCCACGTGAAGCCAAGTCGGTACTAACAAGTATTGGTGCAGAACCATTTGAGAAACGATAAAGAGATGCTTCACGCTCACGCTGGTCTAAGCCACCATGAAACCAACTAATTGTAAAACCATTCTCCTTTAAGAATAAAGCAGTGCGTTCTACGGAGTCACGATAATTCAAGAATACAATACTACTTTTGTCACCTAAAGAAAGGAGAAGTTTCTTCAATACCTCAAGTTTATCCTTTTCGGGACTTGTAACTGTGTAGAGATGTATGCGATTAGGAATATTCTCATCTTCTGTACGATAATCCAAATGAACGGTCCTACCCATTGATACAAAATTAGGAATAGTTTCAGACTCTGTTGCTGAAAGTAGGATTCGTCTTTCAATATTTGGTAACTTACAGAGAATACTCATCATTTCATCTTGAAAACCAAATTCAAGACACTTGTCAAACTCATCAATGACAAGCCACTTTATCGTTTCTGCATTAATATTAGCCTTATCAAGATGATCGTTTAAACGTCCTGGAGTTGCAAAGACTATCTGAGGTTTTACATCTCTCAATACACGATGCTCTTCCATTGTTGGACGTCCACCATATAAAGGCATAGAGCGTAAGCCACTACCCATATCCTTAAGAACATTAGCTGACTGCAATGCCAATTCACGTCCAGGTACCAACACTACAGCCTGCAGTGCATCTGACGAAGCATCTAAGCGCTGAATTAATGGTAGGAGGTAAGCATAAGTCTTACCTGAACCTGTCGGTGACATCACTACAACATCTTTACCCGTATGCAATACTGCATCAGCCGTAGCCTCCTGCATTGCATTGAGCGTGATGCCAAGTTTATTAAGAATATTATTGTTCATCTTTATCTTTCCTTTCTCAACTTATCAATTTCATCGAATTCCTTACCCATATTCAAATTAAGGTAAATTGTATACAAAGGAGCTAACCATTTACTCTTAGCGGTAGGAGCAAGCTCTCTGTATTTCTCCATGTAGGGTTTAGAACGCTGATATAATGTTATAATCTTTTCCTTGTTGGCACGATACTTCTGCCTATCTTTATTTAATTCTATCGCTTGATTAAAATAGGCAAGTCCTATATTATAATAGGCATCAGCATAAGTGTCTTTATCTTTTATCAGCTGCTTACAAATCTCAATACATTCATTGTATCTACCAAGGTTCAGCAATGCTGTACTTTTAGCAAAACGAAACAAAAGACTTGTGGAATCAGCTTTCAAAGCACGCTCCGTGATTTCTAATGCTTTTTGATGTTCTCCAATCTTAGCATAATATTCAACTAATCGTGGGAAGAAGAATGCAAAATTAGGATATTGTTCGAAACCTGCTTGTAGAGACTTTACATACATGGCAGTATCCTTTTTTACCAAATATGCTTCAGCCTCATACTGCCTTACAAAGTTTAGCATAGAGGTATCACGCTCTGCCTGCTCTTTAAACTGCATAATCTTATCAGCATCACTAAGCTTATAGCCACAGAACATAGCCCAATAAGCAGCATGCGGAATAAGAGCATCTTTCTGCATATAGTCATAACCTTCAAATAGAGGATAATTTGCTGACAGCAAGTAATCGCTATAATAATCAAAGGCCGTCTTATAATCTTTCTTATGGATAAAATATGAACCTCCATTGAATAGATTAGGACGAATAGAGTTTAGGAAGTCTGCATGCTTAGCTCTATATTTAGCACGTACCCTTCCTTTAGCATCTGGTTGAGCATCAAGAGAATCAAAGCGTGACATTACATCATACAACTTCCTTGTTACAGTAAAAAGGGCTGCCGTGTCATACTTTTGTTTCAAATATAATTTTTCATTTCCCTGCTCATATTGTTTTGTTAATGCATCACAGAGAAGGAGCCATATTTTACTATTCTTCTTAGAAGCCGAATCAACCAATAATCCACGAAGTGTGTTTTCTGCTTTTGTGAGTTCTTTTCCCGACTTTATCTGGTCACGTACTGCCTGTAATTGTTTCTTCTGTGCCATACCTGTAAGGGAAAAGAGCAAGCAGATATATATCAAAAATAACTTTATAAATTTCACTTTTTAAAATTTGTTACAAGAGGTTCAAGTTCTTCAGCCTTTATTTTATCATTCAAGATAGTATAATCCAAATAGAGAGGACCTACCCAATCTACTCTATTCCTACGAGGGTCTTTTGCTCTCACACGTTCAAGATAAGTACGTGCTTCTGCAAAATATTTCATATACTCATTATCTGATACGTCTTCCTTTTTCTTTCTTCGTTCAGCAACAGCCTCACGCGCAGCCATACCAACAGTGTTTAGACATACACCAATATTATAGGCAACAGGAATACTGCTTGGGTCTATTTCATCCGCTTGTTTGTAAGCATCTATTGCTTCTTCCCAACGTTCAGCATGCATGGCAATTTCACCTTTAAGAATCCATGGCACTGCTGAATTTGTATTCTCTTCAAGAATTCTATCAATAAAGTCTTCAATATTGAACTTACGTGTAGGATTCTGATAGAACTTCATTATCCATGAGAAATAAGTCTCATTAGTAGGGTCAGTACGATAAAGTCGTTGTATTACAGAAAGATAACGTAAAGAGTCTTCCTCTGTCACCATCTTACCGTGCATACACTGAGCTTTAATTTCTGCTGCTGCTTGTGCCGTTTCATCGTATTGCATAGCAATATCAGCATATTTATCAGCTTTCTCTAAGTTGTGAGCTTTTAAATAATAATAAGCAATGTAATAAGCAGCAACACCTGACTCATCGATATTATCCTTTACCAATGGAGATTTACGAGCTTTTAGATATAATTGTAAGGCATCAAGTCCTTCATTTCTCGTATAACTTCCTTTGGTAAAATACTTACCAGCATCTATCAACATTGGATGCAGAACTGCAAGACGATTCTTGTTCTCCTCCTCAAATCTTGGGTTAACTTTCCCCTTTCGATTAGGCATTCTGTCAAATTCATCACTTTTCAATGAATATTCCACACCATCAACAACAGCATTGAAAATGGCTACAGAATCCCTATTCGATTGTTTTTCTACACGGGTGAAAGCTTCTTTTGCGAGGCGATTAAAAGATTCTGCCTGCTGATATGCTTCTTGCGCCTCTGCGATATTCCAACTTGTAAAAATAGAAATAATCAGTATTAGTACTCTTTTCATCGGCTATATTTTAGTAACACAAAATCCCCTCTTATATGATTTAATCTAATAATTCATATAAGAGGGGAATATTAAAAACTATTTACTGCTGAACGCCAGCAATAGCTGCAGCTTCCAATGTCTCAGGAGCTTGTGCACCCTTTACGAAATAGTAGCAACCGTAAAGTGGGTAAGCCCATGAACTCTTATGCTCTTTCATAACATCGAGATTCTTAGCTGTCTCGAGGTATGAAATTGCCTTATTGTAAACATCGTTGAACTGAGCACGTGCAGCTGGTGACAATACACCCTTCACAGCTGCTACACGGTCCTGTGCCTTGTAGAACCAGCACTGACCGATAGATGCATTAATAGCAATCTTTGCATTATCATCCTTTGCCAATGCCAATGCCTTAGAAAGGTAATCAGCAGCCTTCTCATATTCCTTCTTCTGGCTTGCGAACTGACCAAGCATTACCAATGCACCATAGCTGTTAGGATTCTTTGCAAGGGCAGCGTTTACGATTTCCTCTGCCTTGTCTTGCATACCAAGTGAGCTATAGATAGATGTCAAAGTTGTCAATACGGCATCATTATCAGGATCTTGAGCATAGATACCAGCGAGCTTATCTGCATAAGCTACAGAGTCTTGGCGACTATTAAGCTGTGCACCCATAATAGCCAACTGCAACTGCTTTGCATCCTTACCACGGTCCTTACTCTTTACAGCGTATTCAGCATATTTCTCAGCTTTCTTATAGTCCTTATTCTGATAAGCATAATAAGTTGCGAAATAAGCAATCTCATTCAAGTTTTCATCCTTAGACTTATCAAACTTTGAGAACATTGGCTCATCAGCAGAGTCTACGTAACGAGCAAGATACTTATAAGCATTTGCATCATCCTTAGCACCCTGATAGAAGATACCACCATTGATAAGCTGACCACGGAGTGGATAGAGCTCATCAGCAATACCTGTATACTTAGGCTTAACCTTACCCTTTGCGTTAGGCATATTGTCATACTTAACAACCTCCTCAGCAGCATCGAAAGCCTGACCTACAGCCTCGTAGAGACCTTTCTCATCAACAGCTTTGTTACCTTCCTTACCCATTTGCTGGTTAGTCTGGTTCTCAAGCTGAACACCCTGCTCTGCACTTACCTTCTTCATAGCAAGTTGATAGAGCTTGTCATAAGCCTTTGCCTTCTCAGCATTGTCTGTAAGCTGGCCGAGGTTAGCCTTAACGAGCTCAGCAGCCTCTGCGTAGCTCTGTGCCTTAAGGATTGCCTTCAGTGGCTCGCTGTCACCAGCGAATGCAGCAGATGTACTGAGTAACATCAATGCTGCGAACATTAACTTCTTCATATTAGTGATCTTTATTAAAAGGTTTATAAATCTATTTTAATTCATAATGCAGAATTCTATGTTAATTCTTAATTCAGAATTCATAATTCATAATTATGATTACCGTTGTTTCTATGAGCTTTAAACAAGCAACTTGTCAACTTGTCAACTCGTTAACTTGTCAACTTGTTCACTCGAAATCAACTGGTGTTACCTCAGTGTTATCTGCTGATGATGCCTCTCCCTCGATATTCTCAGCGTTGTTTGGAAGTTCTTCGTTGTTTTCTTCCTCAACCTGTGATTCCATCTCAGAACTCATCACCTTACATACAGATGCGATGACATCATTCTTCTTAGCGAGGTTTATTAGGCGCACACCTTGCGTTGCACGACCCATAACACGGCATTCAGCAACAGACATACGAATAACAATACCGCTCTTGTTGATAATCATCAAGTCGTTATCATCGGTAACGTTCTTGATAGCAACAAGTTTACCGGTCTTGTCCGTAATGTTCAGCGTCTTAACCCCCTTACCACCACGATTGGTCAATCGGTAGTCTTCAACTTGTGAACGCTTTCCATAACCCTCTTCAGATACAACCATAACGGTCTCTTTGACTGGGTCATTTACAACAATCATGCCAACAACCTCGTCCTGTCCGTCATCATCTAATCGCATACCACGAACACCAGTAGAAACACGGCCCATTGTGCGGATATTTGACTCGTCGAAGCGGCAAGCTCGACCATTGCGGTCAGCGATAATCAGCTCGTTATGACCATTTGTCAAGCGAACGTCTACGACCTCATCACCCTCATTGATATTAATAGCAATCACACCATTGGTACGAGGACGAGAGTAAGCACGGAGAGAGGTCTTCTTAACGATACCCTGCTTTGTAGCAAATACTACATAGTGAGAATCGAGGAAGTCATCATCATCCAAACCCTGAATACGCAAGAATGCGTTAACAGAATCGCCTGGCTCAAGTGAGAGCATATTCTGAATAGCACGACCCTTTGAGTTCTTATCACCCTCAGGGATGTCATAACACTTCATCCAGTAGCAACGGCCCTTACGAGTGAAGAACAACATTGTCTGGTGCATTGTTGCTGGATAGATATATTCGGTGAAGTCTTTCTCACGAGTACGAGCACCCTTTGAACCTACACCACCACGAGCCTGCTCCTTAAAGTCTGCAAGTGGTGTGCGCTTGATATAACCAAGGTGGCTGATAGTAATAACAACAGGGTCATTAGGATAGAAGTCCTCAGCATTAAACTCATGCTCGTCAGGGATAATCTCTGTACGACGATCATCGCCATACTTCTCCTTCACCTCCTGCAACTCTTCCTTCATTACCTCCTTGCAACGCTCAGGATTATTAAGAATCTCCTGCAAATCCTTAATTGTCTGCATCAATTCCTCAAACTCCTGATGCAACTGATCAAGACGAAGACCTGTCAACTGTGACAGACGCATGTCAACGATAGCCTTTGACTGAAGCTCATCGAAGTCAAAACGCTTCTCGAGGTTTTTCTGAGCCTCAGAAGGTGTCTTGCTGGCACGAATAATACGGACAACCTCATCAATATTGTCACAAGCCTTAATCAATGCCTCCAAGATATGTGCGCGCTCCTGCGCCTTCTTGAGGTCAAACTGGGCACGGCGAATAGTTACGTCATGACGATGCTCAACAAAGTACTTGATGCACTCACGAAGGCTCAACAGACGTGGACGACCAGCAACCAACGCGATGCAGTTTACAGAGAAAGAACTCTGCAAGGCTGTCATCTTAAAGAGCTTATTCAGAATAACGTTTGCATTGGCATCACGCTTCACGTCAACAACGATACGCATACCCTGACGGCCTGTCTCGTCGTTAACATTAGAAATTCCTTCAAGCTTGCCTTCCTTCACGAGGTCAGCAATATATTCTATAAGTTGCTGCTTATTAACTCCATAAGGAATCTCTGTCACAACAATCTTATCATGGCTCTCATCGCTCTCAATCTCAGCCTTGGCACGCATAACGACACGACCACGACCAGTCTCATAGGCATCTTTAACACCTTGAAGACCATAAATATATGCACCTGTTGGGAAATCTGGGGCTGGGATAAATTCCATCAATCCATCAGTAGAAATCTCTGGATTGTCAATGTATGCACAACATCCATCAATAACCTCACCAAGGTTATGCGTAGGAATATTTGTTGCCATACCCACAGCAATACCATTACCACCATTTACAAGCAGGTTAGGAATCTTTGTAGGCATCACAGCTGGTTCGCGCAACGTATCGTCGAAGTTGTTGACCATGTCAACCGTATCCTTCTCGATATCGTCCATAACGTGCTCACCCATCTTTGAGAGGCGGCACTCAGTATAACGCATCGCAGCAGCAGAGTCACCATCGACAGAACCAAAGTTACCCTGTCCATCAACCAACTTGTAGCGCATATTCCAGTCCTGTCCCATACGCACAAGCGCACCGTAAACAGAAGAGTCACCATGTGGGTGATACTTACCAAGTACCTCACCGACAACGCGGGCACACTTCTTGTAAGGCTGGTTGCTAAAGTTACCGATACCGCGCATACCGAAGAGGATACGGCGGTGAACAGGCTTAAAACCGTCACGAACATCAGGGAGGGCACGTGCCACAATCACCGACATAGAGTAGTCGATGTAGGAGCTTTTCATCTCCTCCTCGATGTTGATCTTCATAATTCTGTCCTGATCAATTGTCTGATTTTCGTCCATTATATATTTTTTCTGTTATAAATTTCTATCACTTTAACGAACTCATCCCCATAAGGCTAAAATTGCCCACAATAGCCTTTATTTCCCTTCTGAGCCGTTTTCGTACTTTTTCAAGGTGTAAAGATACGAACATTTTTTGATACCACAAAGGGCTTATAACGAAAAAATGTTATCAGGACCTATTATTTTGAAGCGTTTATTTCTTTTTAGGATTTACATTAAATCGCCATGACAAGGATAACATTACACTATTATTCCATGTTTTCAGCATCTGCAGGATAGGTAATCGTCTATCAATGACCATGCAATCTGATGGCATCAAGTAAACTTTTGCACTTCCGTTTCTCATAAGATAGTCTGGCGTAGATGGTCGGTGATATATAGATTGCTCAATTTGTTTACAAAGATAAATAATATCTTTCTGAAAAACAAGAATATGGGCATTTAAAACATACATACTAATGCAACTTGCGCCATAAATCCCTATCAATGAACATCTTACCCCTATGTAACATTCCGTTCAAAGATTCAGCCCTCCCAATAGGTTGCAATCACAACAATCACAAATCACAAAATCACATTAAGGTTTTTCCGTATTTACTGATACCAATGAAAGACATTATATATTATTATTTATTAATAAGGTATTATATTATATGGACTCTCCTTTTCGTTGTATTGAAATTCCTTATTATGATTTTGTGATTTGTGATTTTTGTGATTGTCTTCACCCCCTTAGTACCTGTAAAGGTACAAAATATAATCAAAAATGCAAAATCCAATACGTGTGAAAAAATATTATTCACACCTTAACACGCTGTACTTATGGCGATTAGAAACAATTGAGAAATGACAACAACCTAACACTTACAAGATGATTGCCCCTTTGAAAACTAAATAACACAAAACATATTGCCCTCAAAAATTACAAATTACAAATTACAAATTACAAATTACATTAAGGTTGGTCGGGGTATATTTGGTCAGGTGCTGGGATGATAAAGTTTTATTATAATATATAATATATTATATATTATAATAAAGTTAATAATATTATTAATTATCATATTTAGTATTTTAAAACTATCAGTTTATAACCCCGATACAAGTAAAGAAACCCCTGATGGTCCTTAATGTAATTTGTAATTTGTAATTTTGTAATCGAGGGAGAGAATCTCCAAGATACTCTACTATCAAGAATCAATTTGCTCGATAGTAAAACAAAATATGTTTACGATTTGGGGTGAAAATATTTTAAGCCTATCTTTTTACCTGACAAAGCATATCTAAACATATTACGGATATGGCCTTTAACAAGCTTAGAAAGGGCTTATACGCATAGAGAAAACAAATGATAGCAATAGGGTGCCCAGTGTTGGTAAACAATTGCTCACAACAAGCATAACGCACTTGTAAGCAACAGTTTACAGCTAATAAAACACTTTTTAACACGCCCTTTTCTTGCAATCTTCAAAATAAATAGTTACCTTTGTATGGTCAAAATGAAAGACCGCGGAAGAAATGAAAAACAACACAAACCGTCATCAGCTGTGAAGCTAAAAAGACACGTCGTCAGCTGTGAAGCTTTTAAACATAAATCAGCTGTGAAGCTCTAAGACATACAAATCTGCCCACACCGTTATGTCAGCAATCACAGAACTGCCCTCACGCTGAAAACGAAGGATATTGCTCGCTGGCTTGACTTGCTGCAGCTGATAGCCATGCGACTGAAGCCCAGACACTAAAGCACGATAATACCCCTTGTCCCAAAAGACGATTTGCAACGCTCCTCCCCTATCGTCAATGATTGCAAGGCTTGAATTATCCTTCTTGGCAAAGAGCCTATAAAAAGGCTGTTTTGATTGGTCAAAATCCGTGTTAGGACTGACATGCCACCCCCATAGCTGACGAGAGTCATCAACCACCAATTCTGCAGGTATCTGCCTAAGTCCATACTTACTGAAAAGACAAGGTGCAACAGTCCGCTTCCCTTTCTGCACCTGATATTGAAGTAATTCGAGCACAGGCAATGGAAGTAAAGGCAGATTCCCCTGCGCAGATATGCACAGAGGAATCAGTAGGAAAATAAGTTGAATGATTACTCGCTTCATGACAGTCCTTCCAACTCATTGAGCCAGTTGGTTGACATCGCATCTGATGGCATACGCCAGTCGCCACGTGGTGAAAGACTCACGCTGCCCACCTTCGGTCCGTCAGGCAAGCACGAACGCTTGAATTGCTGTGAGAAGAACCTGCGAAAGAAAATGCGCATCCAATGGAGAATGACGCTGTCGGGATAAACGCCACGAAAGGCATTCTGTGCCATCCAATAGATTTTTGATGGGCGGAAACCGCAGCGAAGAACGTAATAGAGGAAGAAGTCGTGAAGTTCGTAAGGGCCAACGAGGTCTTCTGTCTTCTGAGCAATTTCTCCCTTATCATCAGCAGGTTTTAGCTCTGGTGAGATTGGTGTTTCCACGATGTCGGTCAATATCTGTCGTACATTCTCATCCTTAGTCGTATCGGCAGCATAGCGCACAAGATATTGTGTCAGCGTCTTTGGAACACCAGCATTCACGGCGTACATGCTCATGTGGTCGCCATTATAGGTACACCACCCCAAAGCCAACTCGCTGAGGTCGCCCGTACCGATGACAAGTCCGTTCATCTGATTGCTGAGGTCCATCAAAATCTGCGTACGCTCACGTGCTTGTGCATTCTCATACGTAGAATCGTGCACCTCTGGGTCGTGATCAATATCCTCAAAATGCTGTAAAACAGAGGCTTTAATATCAATCTCACGAATCGTGATACCAAGACGCTCCATGAGTGCCATAGCATTCTTATAGGTTCGTCCTGTTGTTCCGAACCCTGGCATGGTAACGCCTACAATTCCCTTACGATCAAGTCCAAGCTTATCAAAGGTCTTGACAACGACAAGGAGGGCAAGGGTGGAATCAAGTCCACCGCTAATACCAATAATTGCTGATTTGCAATTAGTATGTACTAATCTCTTTGCCAATCCGCTGACCTGAATGTTATAAATTTCATCGCAAGCTTCCTGCATATTTTCTGACTTAGGAATGAATGGATGCTGGTCGAACTCTCGTGTCAGTGTAAACTCACGAGGATTGAGTGGAGGCTGACAATCAACATGTAAGGCGAGTTCACCAATCTGTCCAGTAATACCAGCTAATCCTGAAGCAACAGGACGTTGTGCGTTGACAAAGGTGCTATTGGTGCGACGTTCGCTACGTAAATTTTCAATATCAATTTCAGAAATAACTAACTGTGGCTCAAGCTGAAAACGCTCTGACTGCTTAACAAGTGAGCCATTCTCAAAAATCAGCGCATTGCCACCAAAGACAACATCTTGCGTACTCTCACCGAAACCACTACTGCTATAAACATATCCGCTAATGGTGCGAGCACTTTGCTGAGCAAGGAGCGACTTTAAGTAAGCATGCTTTCCGATGAGTTCATCACTCGTTGAAAGATTAAAGATAATCTCAGCACCTGCCAAGGCAAGATGATTGCTCGGTGGTGTTGGCGCCCATACATCCTCACAGATTTCAATGGCAAAGGTTGCACCCTCTGATGTACGGAAAATCTGTAACTCTGGCGTCACGCGAATATTATTCCCTGCAAAGCGAATGTGCTGTGGACGCAAGTCTTGTGAAGACGCAAACCATCGTTTCTCATAGAACTCGCTGTAGTTAGGTAGGAAGGTCTTTGCTACGATGCCTAAGAGTTTTCCTTGTTGAATGACCAATGCGCAATTAAGAAGCAATGCTCCCACAGCTACAGGTGCACCGACAATGACAGTGATATCTAATTGGCGAGTAAATTCGAGCAGCTCGATGACAGCCTGCTCAGTATCGTCAAGAAGAAGTTGCTGCTGGAAAAGGTCCTGACAAGTGTAACCCGTTATTGAAAGCTCTGGGAAAACGATAATCTCTACGCCCTGACCTTCAGCAATAGCAATCTGCTTTTCTGTTTCTATAAGGTTGAACTTTGTATCTGCAACCTTCACTGCAGGAATAGCTGCAGCCACCTTTATAAGTCCGTGTTTCATATTGAATGAAAAAATTATTTAATTGTTACCTGAGTAGCTCCGTAACCGTATTCACGGAAAGAAGCATCTTGGTAAGAATAATGTTTGTATTTATAATTAAGTTCATGAATGATTGCATGGCGCAATACGCCTTCGCCCTTTCCATGAATAAAGATGAGTTTCTTGCCTCGATGAGCCTTATATTGCTCAAGCGTACGACGGAAGGTATCTAACTGATATTCAAGAATATCGGCTGCTGTCATACCCGCTGTTGTCTCGAGCAATTCGTCGGCATGAAGGTCTATGATAATTTTATCATCGCTAAGAATCTGCTTTGCTGGCTTCTTACGCTCAAATTTATAACGCTTGGCAAGTTCGTCCGTCTTCTTGTCAATCTCTTCTTCTGACAGACGGCTTGGTGACGAATAACCCACCTTCAACTTCTCCGTGGCTTCATCCTCACCTTTCCTTGTTAAAGGTTCAAACATCGGGTGTTGAACCATTTTATCCTTCTCAATCAATGTATAAATCAACGCTAACTGCTCAAAGAAGTCGTTTTCGTGGAAAGTGTTGAGCTTATAGAACTTCACGGCATCAATCTTTACCTGAAGATCACAAGTAGGCTTGAGCACAAAAGGCTTATCCTTCTTATAGCTGTGAAGCTGAACACATCCCTGCAACATATCGTTGAGGTCGGCAAGCGTGAAGTCCTCTATCAGCAACTTCATATTTGGTTCTAATTCTCCAACAGCCTTTAATATCCACTTCTCTTCTTGCTTCAAGGCGTAGGAGAAATGAACATAATAATTTGAATCATTGACAAGATAAGACTTGAAGTGTGTCGTCGTAAGATTCTTAATATCTGTAGGTGTAAAAGCTAAATAGATAGACAATTCATCACCACCCACACGTTCTCTCACTGGAGCTTCAAAATTAACAGAAGGGTCGTCATGTGGTTCTATGTCTGCATCAACATCACGCCAATCCTCCCCTACTTCCTCTTCTTCAGCGCCTGTAGCGGTCAGACGTTGCTTGATACTGCGAGTATCCTCGTCTTTCTCCATCTTACGTTGCTGCTGGTCGATACGCAGTTTTGCACGGTCAGTAGCGGCATCTTCAACAACTACTACCTCATTGGCTGGTGTCGGTATCTGAAAACCATCTTCGTCTTCAACCAAAACAATTTTACCTTTGAAACCAGCAATGACTCCACCACCAGTAGAGCTTAAAAATCTTACTTTATCACCTATTTTCATCCTTTTTCTTCTTAATGTTTATAAAGAATATCTTATCAATTAGCTGCATTTCCTCCCTCTTTTAAATACCAAGTCTACTTATAATAAATAAGTTTTATAAATTCTCACGCTGAGGGAATAATACTATGGTATCAATAATGAAGAATCTCCATAGCTAAGGAAACGGAAGTCATGGCTGAGGGCATAATCATAAACCTTACGCCAATCGCCCTTTAAAAAGGCACTTACTAAGAGCAACAACGTTGATTGTGGTTGATGAAAATTGGTAACGAGTGCCTTGACTATCTTATAAGTATAACCTGGAGCAATGATAATCTGGGTACTTGAATGTAACACATTTAATCCGTCTTTATCCAAATAGGCAAGCAAATGACGGATTGATTCCTCCGCAGTTATCACCTTACCATTCACTACTACCAATCCTTCTTCATTATGTGGTAAGTCATATGGCTCCCATTGATTGACATGAAGGTCTTTCTCTGCCGTTTCTGGAGACAATACCAACTTAACACCCATATAATAAAGGCTTTCCAGTGTTCTCACACTTGTTGTTCCTACAGCAACAGCGTGACATTTATGCTTTAGAAGTTTCTCTAAGGTCTGACGACGAACAACAACAAACTCCGTGTGCATATTATGACCCTCAATCTCCTGACTCTTCACTGGTTTGAAAGTTCCGGCTCCCACATGAAGTGTAAGTTCCTCACGATCAACACCATGTTCATCCAAGGCCTTCAGCACTTTATCGGTAAAGTGAAGTCCAGCTGTAGGCGCTGCCACTGAACCTTTAATCTTTGAATATACGGTTTGATAAGTTTCTTTATCACTTTCCTCTGTAGCACGGTTAAGATATGGAGGAATAGGTAATTCACCTACGGCTTCAAGAATCTCAGCAAATGATATGTTTGTATTATCCCACTCAAATTGAATCCAGTGATTAGTTCCACCAGCTTGCTCTTGAACCTTACTGCGGTCCATTGTCGCTGTAAGTGTCAGCTTATGCCCTTTGATTTCAAATGCACGCTTTAAAGCACCTTCCTTCCACTTCTTAAGGTTGCCAACCATACAAAGCCATGCACACTCATGATTTGTTTGAAACATCAATTCATAATCTGTTGGCTGTGCTGGTTCCATAAGAAACACCTCTATGAGTGCTCCCGTCTCCTTGCGAAAGTGCATACGTGCCTGAATGACTTTCGTATTATTGAAAATCATCAACGCACCCTTAGGCAAATATTCAGGAAGATTATAAAAAATGTCCTCCGATACTTCACCATGCTTATAAAGCAATAACTTACTATGGTCGCGCTCTGTCAACGGAAACTTGGCGATGCGCTCATCGGGGAGTGGATAGTTGTAATCAGAAATGCTAATATGTTTTGTATCTTCAGACATAATTTAATTTATATTGATAAGACGGCACGAAAAGCCGCATAAATAAATGACAATATAAGTACACTAATAACAACGTCTATATCTGCAAAGCTATAACCTGTTCGCGTATATTTTGTCGAAATATAGTGTAATTTGTCACTAAAACGAATATAAATGCGAAGGTATAAAAAATAAATGAAAACAGCGACGCTTGAGCCAAATATCATTCCAACAAATACGTCAGAAGGATAATGAACACCAAGATATGGACGTGTTAGGGATACCATAATGCTCCATTCAATCATCAAAATAGAAAAGATACGGTCACGTACTAATAAACAGAAGAATACTGCTATCACAAAGGCATTAGCAGTATGTGACGAGAAAAAGCTATAACCATCAGCCATATAATGGTTTACAGCCACAATAATTCCCTGTAAGTCTGGATTATTGAGAGGACGTGGTCGAGCTACAAGTGGCTTAACAATACCAAGATTTAAACCATTTACGATAAAAAGCCCCAATGCCACAGCTCCAATAACAAGTATTATCTTTTGCCAGTTCTCATTATTCTTTATAACCAAATAAAGCAAAGACGCATAAAGAGGAATCCATGTAAAAGCATTGGTCACTGTAAGAACAAAATAATCAATAAAAAGGTTATCGCCTCCATTGAAAGCGAGTAAAATTGATTTATCAAGTTCTCTAAATACGTCTAAATTCATTGTTTGGATTCTATAAGAAACTTTCTGTCAAGTTGTCATTTATATAGCTTCAACATTCTCAGCCTTAATCCAACCTTGACGCCCATCACTCAACTTGATTTCCGTCCACTGGCTCATACTATTATCGGTAATTCTGACTTTTGAACCTTCATGAAGGATAAAGGCTTCAGCAGACTTCTGATCAGGCGTCTTTCTTACAACGGCTGATGGTGTCATGATAATACCATGTGATTCTGAGTCTAACAAATAAACCTGTTGTATAGCAAAGAATGTGTTGATAATGAAAAATAGGAAAAAGATAGGCAATACCACCTTTGACAACTTCCTAAGGAACTCAATGTCAACAAACAAGTACACGACAAGCGCTAAAATCGAAATAAATAGACAAACAAGACTGAGAATTGCCCACATGTCAACACTAAGATAATTAACTAATGCCTTATACCATGTTATAAAAAACATTTCTGGCTCTGGTGTCAAATTGTCAATTGTCTTTGATTGTGCCAACTGAAGGTTGAAACGAATATCCTCATCGCTTGGAGCAAGACGCTGTGCACGCTCATATGATAACACGGCATGTGGGATGTTATCAAGGCGATAGTAGCTATTGCCAAGATTATAATATAAGGCAGCAGATTCGCCCTGCTTTAATAGTTTCTCATAACCTTTAACAGCTTGCATGTAATTCCCTTTTTGATATAGCTTGTCAACATCAGCCTTTGTTTGTGCTGATAACTGCAAAGAGAAAATAGACATGCATATGATAAGGAAGAAGAAGCTGAAAGTCTTCTTGCTTGAAGGCTTCAATTTCTTTACAATCTCTTCCATATCTGATATAGCTTTCATTGCTGCATCAAGTGTTCGTTTCATATTACCTTTCTCGTCACCAGGAGCATAGCGTTCATATTCACATTCGTCAATAGCAGAAATGTAGTTATCAATCACTTCGAATGGAACATTGATTTTACTAAACTGCTCTCTAATATTATCACGTGATAATGATTCTACAGGCAGGTTGAGCTTATCACTTGCATAACCCCATAATGTCTTCAAAACCTCATCATAGAAATCAAGATTTTTATTCTTCAGCATTAAAAGTTCTGCAGCATGTAAACGACTGGAAGCAACACGATTGGCATTTTTTCCACGTTTTAATACCATATCCACACGATGCGCAAAGCGATCACGATAGTAGAATGATAGCGCACCCCCTACTCCCAATAGTAAAAGAAGAATTATATAGTATGTCACAGAACCAAAGAAGAAGTTGCCAACTTTATCAAGTGAACTGTCGCCTATCTTCAATGGTAAAATGTCTTCATTTGGTAAATCAACAGAAAGAATATCTTTTGAAGAGCCGTCACCTCTTGATACTTTTAACTCCATCGGTTCTGTCTGCAGTGTTACGTATTTCTTCTGCGCTAAGTCATAGTAGCAGAACTTTACAGGAGGTATGGCTACAAGTCCTTCCTGATGAGGAATAACGACCTGATCATAAACCATGTTACCCTCTGCACCCTTTGTTGTCAACTGGGTCTTATCAGTTGTTTTAATATCAAATGACTCAAAGCCCTTAGGAATCTGAATGATAGGTTTCTTTATCAACTTCAGATTTCCTGCTCCACTAACAACAACACGAATCGTAATAGGATTACCAGCCTTTACTTCTTTTTTATTTAATTGTGCAGAAAGATTAAAATGACCAACACCACCAGAAAAATCTGTAGGACGATTAGGTAAAGGTAAAACCTTAACAGCTAATCCTGGTGCTACAATGTCTTTCTTAAAATTTGTACTACCACCATCAATACCAAAGGCTTCAAATGGATTAAAGCCATTAGATTCTTGTATGATACCATGAAAAGTCAATGGTGGAACCTGTAAAGTACCTGTCATTTGTGGATACATTACATACTGGCTCCATGTAACACAATTATATAAACGCTTACCAATACGCTCTTTATGGAAAGTTTTTTGTTGTGGCAAGTCAACTTCTTGCACATGAAAACCAACCAAGTCTGGCATCTTACCAATAAGTTGGCGTAAGTTCTTTGTTGTATAGACCTTGTATGTCAGTAAAACAGGCTCCTGTTCATAAACAGTAGTCTTATTAGCACTTACCTTGATAAACAAATCGTTAGCTGTAATCTTTGCTGCAGCAGCACGAGAGTCTGTACGTGAATCATAATATCCACCACTTGTAGCACTATGAGAACCTGTAGTAGCTAAAATTTTTACTGGCGTTGATGCGAGTTCCTGATCATTCACAAAAATATGAGCAGGACCAATATTTACATTTCCTTTCTTAGTTGCTATAAAGACGTATGTAAATGAAACAGAAGATGAACTACTTGCATGCCCATCAATGAATTGATAATTTGATTGCGAAGAAGTTGCAGGACCAAATACTTTCTCAAGTCCACTTGATAATCTTCCCAATTGAAATCTACGAACATCTTGGGTGTATACAACGTATTCAACCTGAAACTCCTCACCTACTGTCACTTGTTTTGGTGCAGCTACCCGAACACGTTGTGCTTGTAAAACACAAACACTCATTAGTGACAGAAATAAAATTATATATCGTTTCATATTTTCAATATTACCAGTTTTTATCAAGTTTTTTATCAGAAGGTTGGCGCATAACCTTTGATAGACGCTCTTGAGTTTCTTTCTCTTGCTGTTTAACAGCATTGAGAAGTTGCTCAGCATTATCTTTGCTCATGCCTTGGTCGTCTTTCGGTTGTTTATTCTTCTGATTATTTTTTTGATTGTTTTTATTTTGATTCTGATTTTGAGGTTGCTTCTTTTTCTTTTCTTTATCCTTATCCTTATCAGATTTATTTTTATCAGATGATTGCTGATTTTGTTGCTGTTTCAATTTACGTTTACATAACTCAAGGTTATAGCGAGCATTCTTATGATTTGGATTACTACGTAAAGCACTCTTATAAGCCTCTATAGCCTTTTCATAATTTTGCTCATCTTGAAAGATTGTACCAAGATTATTATAACTGCTTGAGAGGCGAACTGGGTCTTTTTCTAACTTTGTAGCATTATCATACAATTTCTTTGCTTCCTCATTCTTTTTTTGTGCTTGTAGGCATCTACCCAAATTATAATTAGCAATCGCATTGCTACCATCTTTATCAATAGCTTTATGATAAAGAATTTCCGCCTGTGCATAGTTTTTTGAAGAGAAAAGCTTATTTCCCTCTCTTATGAGTTGATTAGCTGTTTGTGCATTACTCCCGACAAACACCAACAACATACATATTAAGATATAAAGTCGTTTTACCATACCTTTTACCAACGTCTTTTTCTTTCAAGTAATAAGACATCTATAATTAGCAGAATGACAACAAGCAATGCTAATGCCTGAAATTGTTCATCAAAGTCGCTGTAAACAACATTGTTAATTTTACCTTTCTGCAATTTATTAAGTTCTCTGCCTAAGACAGCGTCAGCCATACTGCTATTTGTAACATGTAGATAAACACCATGTCCTGCAGTTGCAATCTGTTTACACATTTCTTCGTTAAGACGAGTCTTCACAACTTCACTGTTAGATGTTTTCAATTCGCTGCCATCAGGCATTGGAATTGTTGCACCCTCTGTAGAGCCAACACCTAAAATAAAAACTCTTATCCCCTTGCTTTGTGCCTGTTTTGCCATTTCTTCAGCACCACCTTCATTATCTTCACCATCCGTAATTAAGATAATAGCCTTCCCGACCTTAGAGTTAGGTGTAAAACTATTCATAGAAAGTTGAAGTGCCTTACCAATATCTGTTCCTTGTGTACCAATTAAAGAAGGATTGATATTATCTAAAAACATTTTAGCTGAAACATAATCACTTGTTATAGGTAATTGAACAAAAGCATCTCCCGCAAAGACAATCAATCCTATTTTGTCTTCACTAAACTTATTCATCAAATTTTCAACAATCAATTTGCTCTTCCCTAAACGTGAAGGAGCAACGTCTTCTGCCAGCATTGAATTACTAATATCAAGTGCAATTATGGTTTCTATGCCTTCACGCTCCTTGTTAGTAGCAATTTTACTTCCAACCTGAGGACGGGCGATAATAAGTATAAGGAGTAATAATACCAGTTCTACCAACACAAATTTAATCCAACCTCTTCTCTTACTTGTCATAGGAGAAAGCTGGTGTATAAGTGTTGGATTCCCAAACTTCACCAATTGTTGCTTACGCTTACGAATGGAGTACAAGTAGACAATTACTGATAAGGGTATCAGTAATAATAACCACAGATATATGGGATTATCGAATCTAAACATTCTTCAACTAATCTTGTTAAACAAGCAAATCTTATTTGTATCGCTAAGAGATAACATTATGGCAATCGTCTGAAGACTGTCCAACGAAGAATTAACTCAAAGCAGAAGAGTAACAAAGCCAACCAAGCAAAAGGCATATAAGCTTCATGTAGATGGTTATATGACTTAATATTCATCTTTGTTTTTTCGAGTTTATCAATATCTTGATAGATTTTTGATAACTCAGCCTGACTTTGTGCTCTATAGAATTCGCCATTCGTCAATACCGCAATATCTTGCAATGTCTTATAATCGATGGCACCAATATCTTCCCCAGTCTCTCTACCTAAGCCGATTGTATAAACTCTAATACCAAATTTCTTTGCTATAGTAGCAGCTGTCATTGGAGATATAGAACCAACATTATTACTACCATCGGTTAACAGAATAACAACCTTACTCTTAGCTTTAGAATCTTTTAAGCGACTCACAGAGTTTGCTAATCCCAAACCGATAGCAGTGCCATCTTGCATTAATCCATTTGTAACTAAATCCGTACGAACATTATGAAGAAGATTCAACAAGGCTGCATGATCAAGCGTCATTGGGCACTGTGTAAAAGCTTCACCCGCAAAGATAGTAAGTCCTATATTGTCGCTTGGACGACTACTGATAAACTCAGAAGCAACTTCCTTTGCGACTTCCATACGATTGGGAAAAACATCTTCTGTTAACATACTTGCAGAAATGTCCATTGTCAACATGATGTCAATACCCTCAGTATCTTTATTATCCCAAGTATTATAAGTTTGTGGACGTGCCAAAACGATAACTACTAATGCGTAAACTATACAACGCAAAGCCATAGGGAGATGAATCAATTTCACCTTCCAACTTTTGGGAGCATGCTGATAAGCAAATGTATCGCTCATCCTCATGGTTGGTTCTTTACCTTTACCACGAAAGAAATACCATAATAGATACGGTATCAACAAGAGCAGTAAAAGGAGATATCCACTATTGGCAAATTCCATTTCTATAATTCAATTTATAATTACATCAAAAGCGCGTAGGCTTCAAATGCAGCGTAAATAAGCAAAGCTACGGATGTCACTAATAGTAATCCAATAGCGAACTTTATTGTCTTATGTGAACGAGTATCGCTTATGTTTTCTTTTGGTTCTTCAATAACCTCTTTTGGTTCTTCAACCTTTGTACTATCTATAAAATGAACAATACTATCAAGATAATATGTCATGTCATTCGCATCTGTTGAATATTTAGCGAATTTTACAAGGTCTGCTGTGTTGAATACTACTTTTAATTCAGAAACATCACAAACGTCCTTCATGCTTTCTAAGATCTCATGAGAAGTCATTTCCAATGCGTTGATATTGTAACGCTGTGAAATATATTTTCTGAGAACGTTTGTAACATCTGTATAATAAGCCTTCTGTTCTGCATACAACATTTTATTTGCAGCTATCTCAGAAAGGTCATGTTTTGCTTGCTCATAGTAGGATAGTACACGTGTATTCTTTGGTGTTATATCATTTTTCTTATGGCAAAGAATTCTATAAAGATAGAAAACAATGCAGATAAGTATAAGTGCAAGTACAATTACAAAAATTACAGGAAGCCATTCCCCCCATGAAAAAGGAACCTTTTGAATATCATCTGGTGGCATAGGAGTACTTTTCACTGTATCAATAGGAACAGCCTGAACATCTAAAACAACATTACCTGTTGTCTTAGTTGCACCACCTACAATAACTTTCTGTGCAGGAATAGGATAACGCTTAGCATCCCATGCAGTTATGGTATATATTCGTCTAATTCTTACCTTACCATTTGCATCTGCTGTGTCAGACTTAGCACTAAGAACTTCAACATCTGATACTATCTCTTTTTTATTATTAAATTCTGGAAAGGAAATCTTCGTCCCTTTAGGTGCATATACAGTAATGAAATAGTGTGAACGTCCACCTATCAATATTTTGGTAGAATCCACACTTGCCGTTACCTGTACTTGTGCATGGCTTACAACTGCCAGGATAAGCAATATAAATATAACAATATATTTTCTCATCGGTTCCTCTTTGAAAACAACGTCATCAACATCTTTACATAGTCGTCATCCGTTGCTATAGCCACACTATCAACATGACTCTGAGTTAACATTTCATGTAATCGTATCTCACGCTCCTCCCAATATTTATTATGTACTTTGCGTAAACGAGCATCATGTGTATCAATATACATCTCATGCCCTGTCTCCGCATCAACAACCTTCATTAAACCCACATCAGGCATTTCTTTTGCTCGAGGATCATAAACTTGAATGGCAACAATATCATGCTTTTTGTTAGCTATTCGTAGTTCTTGACTGAAATCCTTACGAGTATAAAAATCACTGATTACAAAGGCTGTACAACGACGCTTCATTACCTTGTTAAGGTATTCAAGACTTATGCCGACATCTGTTCTCTTGCTATTCGGAGTAAAAGTAAGCATCTCTCGAATAAGATAAAGGATATGCTTACGTCCTTTCTTTGGAGCAATATACTTCTCAATATGATCTGAAAAAAATATAACACCAATCTTATCATTATTTTGAATGGCAGAGAATGCTAATGTAGCGGCTATCTCCGTAGCACACTCACGTTTTAACTGCCCTGAAGTACCAAAATCAAGCGAGCCACTGACATCTATTAGCAGCATCACTGTCAACTCACGTTCTTCTTCAAAAACCTTAACGTATGGACGATGAAAACGTCCTGTCACATTCCAATCTATATCTCTTACATCATCACCATACTGATACTCGCGTACTTCAGAAAAAGCCATACCACGTCCTTTGAAGGCAGAATGATACTGCCCTGCAAAGATATTCTGGCTCAGTCCTAAGGTCTTGATTTCAATCTTTCGGACTTTCTTTAGTAATTCAGTAGTATCCATAGAAAATGATAATAATGCCTCTTAAACTCTTCTAAGAATATAATTGAAGATTAAGGCACCTGTACTTTGTTGATAATCTCACTAATAATCTTCTCTGTTGTAAGATCAGTTGCTTCTGCCTCGTAAGACAAACCAATTCTATGACGCAAAACATCATGTGCAACTGCGCGTACATCTTCAGGGACAACATAACCACGATGCTTGATGAAAGCATAGGCACGACTTGCTTTTGCAAGATTGATACTTGCACGTGGACTTCCACCAAATGTTATCATTTGCTTCAATTCTGGCAATTGATAGCGCTCTGGGTAACGTGTAGCGAAAACGATATCAGCAATATACTGCATGATTTTATCATCGATATATACATCCTTAACCACACGACGTGCCTCAAGAATCTCATTCGCAGTAATAACAGGATGTACAACAGGCATACTCTCTTGAAGATTCTCACGAATAACAAGTTTCTCTTCCTCTAATGTAGGATAATCGATAACAACCTTCAACATGAATCGGTCTACCTGTGCTTCTGGAAGCATATAAGTACCCTCCTGCTCTATCGGATTCTGAGTAGCCAATACAAGGAAAGGGTCTGGAAGTGTAAAAGTAGAGTCGCCAATTGTTACTTGATGCTCCTGCATAGCCTCTAACAATGCACTCTGAACCTTTGCAGGAGCACGATTGATTTCATCAGCGAGTACAAAATTAGCAAATACAGGACCTTTCTTTACGTGAAAGGCTTCATCCTTCTGAGAATAAATCTGTGTACCAATAACGTCGGCTGGCAAAAGATCTGGAGTAAACTGAATACGACTATAACGTGCATCAACAAGCTGTGATAGAGTCTTGATAGCAAGGGTCTTTGCTAAACCAGGCACACCCTCAAGAAGAATATGACCATCACTGAGTAACGAAATAAGTAGTGAGTCTATCAGATGTCTTTGACCAACGATAACCTGATTCATACCTGTTGTAAGGTTGGTTACAAATGAACTCTGACTTTCTATCCGCTCGTTCAACTCTCTAATATCAATAGATTCTGCCATTATCTTACAAATTATTATTGTACTATTATATTCTTATTCTATTAGTCGCAAAAGTACAACATAAATGCGGATGAAGCGAAGAATAGTGTCTAAATTATATTAAAAAAGTCCTTAAAACTTCTTTTAAGGACTTTTTTCTACAAGATTACAGCTGTATAAAACAAATACTGCTTTATTATATTTAAAATACTTACTTTCTATACTCTGGTCTTAATTCAACCTTTGGAACTTTCATAGTGTCACCAGTTTGCATTGTCTTACGACCATTAAGAACTTGAAAATACCCAACCATATCAGCACCAAGTGTCTTTCGGCTATACTTCTCCATAGTCTCACCTTTCTTCAACACTACAATGCGATCAATGCCTATAATATTATAAGCACCATAACGGATACGAGGGTCACTATTTAAAGCCATAAAAGAATCAACTTTAGCTGTCTCTTTCTTTTCAGGTGTTTTATGAACTTTAGTTACAGATGTTGTATCTGCAGGGACAGTCTGTGTGCCAAGGGAAGAATGATCTTCTGAAGTATTTACTTGCTCTGCTACTTCTTTCGTCTTCTTCTTTGAGTTTGTGCTACTCATTCGTGCCCAAAGAAAAATACCAAGACATATGATTACAATAAATGCAACCAATGCAACCTTCTTTAGTATACCATTCTCTGAACTTTCTACATCAGTGTCTTCGTCGTCAAGAATATGAGTTGGTTCAGAACTATTTGGTAATTCTTTTTTATCAATATTATTCTCATTTGAAGACTCTTCTCGTTCTTCTGATGTATTAGAAACAGATTGTACAGACTTAACTTCAACCTCTATAGTTTCCTCCTCATCCTTTGGTTCAACTATAGCGTCAACCTTTGACTCAACAATTGAATCGACCTTAGAATCTACCTCTTTAGCAACCTCCTGTTTTTCCTCTTTCTTTTCTTCAAGATTAGAAGGTTTTTCTTCTAAATCAAAGATAGCCTCATTTTCTTCTGTAGTAGGCTCTTCTATAACATCAATCGGTAAGTTCTTTTCATTGAGATTATCTTCTGCCTCTATTTCCGCACCCCCTTTTACAGAACTAATATTATTAGTTTCATCCTTTGTATCTTCTACTTCTGTTCTTTCCTCCTCGACAAGTAGTTTTTCTTCAGAAGTATTTTTTGTTGTGGCATCATCAACAAGTTCTGATTTTACCTCATCAGAACTATCTTCAGCAGGAATACGTTCTAACTCCTCTGTGTCAATGCCATCATTGATAACGACAGTCTCAAATTGCGAGAAAGGTTTGTTCACAAGTTCCTTCATCACTGTATCTGGAGTGAAACTGATCTTGTCATGACCTTCAATAAGTACACGTTCACCAGTATTAACGTTAACACTCTCACGTGGTTTAACAGCTTGAACCTTAAAGGTTCCAAGTCCTTTAATCTTTACTTGATTACCGTTTTTTAATTCAGAACTTATAATGTCAAAAAAGGCATCAACAAAAGCTGCCGCATCAGCAACCGACAGATTATGCTGTTTAGCCAATGCACTTGTAATTAATTGTATTGCACTCTTAGCCATTATCTTGTCCTCCCTTTCTTACATGTCCTTTGATTGTTGCTGCAGGTTTGAAGTTAAGAACCAACTTTGGAGGAACCAGCATACGCAAACCTGTTGAAGGATTAACCATAACACGTTCCAAACGCTTTTTAACTTCAAACGTTCCGAAACCAATAACTGGCACAGGATCGCCTGTTTCAAAGGACTTACCCATCATGTCTACAACAGTTTTCACCATTTTCTGGCTTTCATCCTGTGTATATCCAGTTCTTGCTGCTAATGCTGCAATGAATTCTTTATTATTCATTCTGTTTTCTCCTTTTTATTCAAAAATTCAGAATCTATAATCAAATTAATTCTTAGTTTATAAATTCAAAATTATGAACTACAAACTATTACTTAACTACCTCTCCAAAAAGGTCAAACTCATCGGAGTCTGTGATGCAAACATCATAGAATTTACCGATACGTAAAGGCTTCTCTGCTGATGATATCAAGACTTCAGGATCCACCTCTGGTGAACAGAATTCTGTACGACCAACATAGTATTCTCCTTCCTTACGGTCAATAATAACTTTAAAGGTTTTACCTACCTTCTCAGCTTCTAATTCTTCTGATATCCCTTGTTGAATAGCCATTAGTTCATCGAGACGAGCCTGTTTAACATCCTCTGGTACATCATCTTTATAATGATTTGCACTATAGGTACCTTCTTCTTCAGAATAAGAGAAGGCTCCCATACGCTCAAAGCGAGCATTAGTAACAAACTCCTTTAATTCCTCAAAATCTTCATCAGACTCACCAGGGAAACCAACAAGAAGTGTTGTACGAAGATGAATACCTGGCACACGACGACGTATCTCTGCAATTAAATCAAGTGTTTCCTGCTTACTCACATGACGGCGCATACGATTAAGCATATGGTCCGAAATATGTTGGAAGGCTATATCCAAATATTTACACACATTTGGTTTTTCTGCGATTACATCGAGAAGGTCAAGTGGGAACTGATTTGGGTAAGCATAATGGAGGCGAATCCACTCTACCCCCTCTATATCAGCCATTCGTGATATAAGTTCAGTAATATGATGTTTACCATCAAGGTCTACACCATAGTAGGTCAGTTCCTGCTCAATAATCTGAAACTCCTTCACTCCTTGAGCAACAAGCCCTCTCACCTCATCCAAAATTTCTTCAACAGAACGTGAATGATGACGACCCGTAATCAATGGAATGGCGCAATAAGCACAATGACGATCACAACCTTCAGCAATCTTTACATAAGCATAATGGCGTGGAGTGGTAAGATGTCTAACCCCATTACAAGCAGGAACATCAGCCTTACCAAGGTCTGTCAGCAACTGTTTATAATTGAACTTACCATAGAACTTATCTACCTCTGGAAGTTCTGCTTCAAGCTCGTCTTTGTATCGTTGTGACAGACAGCCCATTACATAGAGCTTATTAAGCTGTCCATTCTTCTTTCTATTGATAAATTCAAGAATCGTATTGATACTTTCTTCTTTTGCAGCTTCGATGAATCCGCATGTATTGATAACGGCTATCTCACCTTGTGGACGCTTTGAGTCATGTGTACAATGAAAGCCGTTTTCTTCAAATTGCTTCATGATTAGCTCTGAATCTACAAGATTCTTTGAGCAGCCCATGGTAACAATATCTATCTGATTTTTCTTCATTCGTTCTTTGTTTAGTGATAGGCGTTGAATGTTGGGTGTTGAATGTTAGGTGTTGAATGTTGGGTGTTGGGTGTTAATGAATTGCATAAATGGATGTAATATCACTTCATCAACAACCAACACCCAACATTCAACACCTAACATTCAACACCCAACACCCTATTTAAATAGGCTATCAACAAACTGCACCTTATCAAAAAGCTGCAAGTCTTCCATGCCTTCACCTAATCCAATATACTTAACAGGAACCTTCAATTGGTCACTAATACCTATCACGACTCCTCCCTTAGCGGTTCCATCAAGTTTCGTAATAGCCAGAGATGTAATCTGTGTTACAGCAGCAAACTGACGTGCCTGTTCAAAGGCATTCTGTCCAGTACTTCCATCAAGTACAAGCAGTACCTCGTGTGGAGCCTCAGGAACAACCTTTTTCATTACGTCCTTGATTTTCTTCAACTCGTTCATCAAGCCTACTTTATTGTGCAAACGACCTGCCGTGTCAATAATCACTACATCCGCACCATTTGCTTTAGCACTTTGCAGTGTATCAAAAGCAACACTTGCAGGGTCTGCTCCCATCTGCTGTTTCACTACTGGAACACCAACACGGTCGCCCCAAATTTGAATCTGCTCAACAGCAGCAGCGCGGAAGGTGTCAGCTGCTCCGAGATAAACTTTCTTTCCAGCTTGCTTAAACTGCCAAGCAAGTTTACCTATGGTTGTAGTCTTACCTACACCATTTACTCCGACAACAAGTATAACGTATGGGTGTGTACCTTCTGGTAACGTCCATTCTCCATTATCTCCAGTATTATTTTCAGTGAGTAATGCTGTTATCTCACTTTTAAGAATACTATTAAGCTCGCTTGTTGAAACATACTTATCGCGGGCAACACGTTCTTCAATGCGTCGGATAATCTTAATAGTTGTATCTACACCTACATCAGACGTTACAAGAATCTCTTCAAGGTCGTCTAAGACCTCATCATCTACTTTTGACTTTCCTGCCACTGCACGTGTCAGTTTTGAGAAAACATTTTCTTTTGTTTTCTCAAGTCCTTTGTCAAGTGTTTCTTTCTTCTTCTTACCGAATAAACCGAATAATCCCATATAATTAGCTAATTTGTTGCAAAGATAATAAAAAGTTGACGAAAAAGCAAATTTGCTTTACAACACAATGAAAATTAGTATTATCCAAGAAATATTTACGTTACAATTTACGTATTTAAGCCTAAGTGTATTCTTTTTTATGATAAGATTGAATAGTAGAGTTTGTTTTTAATAGAAATAATATAACTCATCACATATCATGTTAAGCCTCCGCACCAGCCGTGTTAATGCTTCGCACCAATGGTGCGGAGCCTTAACAACATGCTTTATAATACTAAGAAAAACTATATTTGTTTGTGATTAGGGGTATCATTTACTATTAAAACCGGGTTATATAGTATAATATCAATCGAAATATTAGTTTTATCAGATTACAGTAAACGCAATTAAGCATTCCTTATGCTTAAAGAAATGCTTACTTACAACGTTACTAACGAGTTTATGAGAACTTATTAAGTATCTTTAATCAAATCGATATATAAAATACTAATATTCAAATATGTATCAATAAATAATTAAAGTAAATTATCGATGCTTATGCTTTACATACCAACTATGGATAAACGTATCATACAGAATCAGTGAGACTGCTAAAATTCCAAGTCCAATCCATAAGATAAGAGGTAGTTCAAGATTAAATACTCCATAAGAAAGAACCAAACCGACACCGATACCTGTTTCCCAAGCCAGTAAAAACGTACTCTGACTCGTTCCGCGTTGACAATGGTCTGACATCTTTATAAAAAAGAGTAAGAATCTACTTCCTATCAATCCTACACCCAGACCAATAAGGATTGGTACGATATAGCTAACACTTTCCTGATTTCGAGTAATCATCAGTAGAATCGCAATACCAATAACAATCATTCCTGTTGTGGCTTCGCTGCGAAGATCAGCATCTGCAAAGACAAATCTTTCAGCAAGAATTGCTATAATAAAGCCCACCATCAGCATTCCATAAAAACGAGGACTGTGTTCTATACTCAAAAGAAGTCCAACAACAGATGTGATAAGAGTCACATTGACAAAAAGCCAATGACTACCTTTCAATAGAAAACGATCGCAAGAAAAGCGAGAGAAATCCTCACTTGGCATACGAAATGGAAATCTTATTAAGTTGACAAAGATAAAAGAAACAGCCAAGCATATACAAGACAAGAGGAGTACTGAAGCAAAATTCATTGTTTGATATACCATGATTCCCGCTAAAGGACCAAATGAGAGCGCAAAACGTCCAAACCATGTTGCAGCATGATTTGCTTCTGTTCTGTGTACAGCTTCAACAGTATCAATAATGAGTGTACTAAGAAGGACGAGTTGCGAAAGACCATAGAAAGCACCTTGTATGAAACGAAGTCCTACAAGTAGCGTATAATCAAAAGAGTTATAAGGTAAATTACTTAGATAATAAAGTACCCCTGTAACTGCCAATAGTAATAATGTTGAGACATTAAATACATTTTTGCGACGATAGCGTTGAACAAGATAGCCAGAAAGACTACCAAAGAGATATATCCCAATAAAGAACACACCCATTACCAAAGCTATCTGTAACATAGAATATCCTCTAACTTCCATACGCAAAGGTATGGTAGTAATGAGCATATAAGACGACATGACTAACAAAAGATTAGCCATTGCCAATAACCAAAAATGCTTATTCCACAAACGAACGTGAACAGGTATGTTTTGAGTATCCATAAATCATTATTATCCAGAAATTAATCATTATGTGAGTTAGATTCTGAAATATGTAATGTATTTTGTTAGAGATAGATGAATACAACAGTCTCTATTTAGCTTTTAAATACATATTTCCATTAATAAATCCAACATCATTTAGAATCGTAATTTATAAATTCTTACCTATAAACGAATATTAATATGACTCAGATTCTGAAGGAAAGCTCGTATCCTTCACACATTTAATATATTCTTGTACACCCTCTGTCATACATTTGTTGACATTAGCGAAATGACGGAGGAACTTAGGCTTGAAGCCCTGTGTCATACCAAGAGCATCTGCATAAACAAGCACCTGACCGTCTGTACCATTACCAGCACCGATACCTATCGTTGCAGCTTTCACCATAGAAGTAACCTTTGTGGCTAAAGATGCAGGAACTTTCTCAAGGGTGATAGCACTGACACCTGCAGCATCAAGCGCAAGTGCATCCTCTATAAGTTTCTCAGCTTCTGCGTCGTCTTTGGCACGTAGTCCATATCCACCAAACTTATGAATACTTTGTGGAGTAAGACCAAGATGTCCAATAATAGGAATACCAGCATCAACTATTCCTTTAACAGTATCAGCAATCTCCTTACCACCTTCCATTTTGAGTGCACCTGCACCAGTTTCTTTTATAATACGAATAGCATTGCAAATACCATCTTCACGACTTATCTGATAAGAACCGAATGGCATATCACAAACAACAAGACAACGTTGACAAGCACGTACAACAGAACGTGCATGATAAATCATCTGTTCAACAGTAATAGGAGTTGTATCTTGATTACCTGCCATCACATTCGATGCAGAATCACCCACAAGAATACTGTCGATTCCTGCGGCATCAATAATTCCTGCTGTCGTAAAGTCATAGGCAGTCATTTGAGTAATCTTCTCGCCCGCTGCCTTCATTTCCAATAATGTTTTTGCAGTAACTTTCTTCTTATCTGTTGTTAAATATCCCATAATCACTTTTATAATTCAATAGTCCAATCCTTTCCAATTTATGCTTTATAAGCAAATATGATTTTGAACCTTGACTTTTGTTTCGGGCTGCAAAGTTACTCCTTTTTAATGGTCTGACAAAGTAAAACCATCATAATTACTAATAACCTCCTTTGTGTAAGGTTCTATTTCAGCCACAGAATTAGTCGTAGCAAGACCTATTACACGTGCTCCTGACGCAATTCCCGAACGCAATCCATTAAAGCTATCTTCAAAGACAATGCATTCTTTAGGTGATACACCAAAACGAGCAGCAGCCTTAAAGTAACAATCAGGAGATGGTTTACTCTCTTCAAAGTCTTCAGAGGTTAGAATTTCGTCAAAGTATCCCTTAAATTCTGGATGCTTATTATAAACATTCAGCATCTTCTCAAGGTTAGAACTCGTAACAACAGCAGTCTTTATACCTTTACTTCTAACATCTTTTACAAAGTCCTCGAAACCAGTAATATAATTAAAAGACATATTCTGTTCGTATTCATAGAGAAGTGTAGTAACTTCTTTCTGTTTATCTTCGTCTCCAGTAAAATACTTATCGTATATCTGAACAAGTGTCTGTCCTTTAATAATATGCTCAAAATTATCAATGTTAGGACGAAGTCTTTTATCCAAATTTCGCCAAAACAAGGTGTATAAAGGCTCTGTATCGAACACAACTCCATCCAAATCAAACAAACAAGCTTTTACCATTTTCCTCATTTATTATTATATATTATAATGCAAAGTTACAAAAACTTTTCGTAACTTTGTAGCCTATATATGACAAAGAAGTTATTTACAATATTTGCTTTTTCCACAATGCTAATATTCATTATGAGCAGTTGTGAACACAAGTCATCAGCACCAAAGAAGTTGGATATCCCAACAGCTGTCGTTTCTATAGACACTGTAGCTCGTCTTTCAGATGCAATACAATGTCATGTACATGTAGATTTCACTTACTTAAAAGAGAGTAAACATGCTGCTGTCAATGATTCTTTACTCAGAATGGGGCTTTTACAACCAGACTATTTCGCTATCAATAACGATAAACTCACTCCTAAGACTGCTATTCCGTCCTTTGTACGGCAGTATATAAAGCAGTATATGGAAATAGCTCAGCTTATTCGCCAGAAAGAGAGAGATAAAAGTCAACTCATTGGGGAGCTAACTATCAAGACAGAATTAAGAGCTGCTGCGGACAAATATATTACTGCCTTATCACATATTGCCATTAACAATGGCAATGGTCAGCTTACAAAGTATACGATTGTACGTAATTTTAATCCCCAAAACGGTAAACTTATCACACTTCAAGACCAATTTGGTAAGGATTATAAAGAAACGCTAACAAAGGAAATCATTGTGCGTTTAGCAGAGAAAGAGGACCTTGAGAAAGATGACATAGCAGGATTACAAGCAAAGGGTTATTTCATTGGTATAGCCCCCTACCCTGCAGATAACTTCATTCTTACAGATGATTCAACTGTATTTATCTATAGCCCAGGTGAGATTAGTCAGAAAGAAGTTAGAGTTGCTATCGACAACTAACATTCTCTATGGCTTTATTTTTGTACCGCTAAACCTCATACAAAAAGATTATGATTGAAATTATAAAGAAATACTTTCCTCAACTTACTCCAAAACAGGAAGAACAATTTGCAGCGCTCGATGCACTATACCACGACTGGAATGCAAAAATTAATGTCATTTCACGTAAAGATATTGATAATCTTTATGAGCATCATATTCTTCATTCATTAGCTATCGCAAAATATATAAACTTCCGTGAAGGTACAAACGTTCTTGACTTTGGTACTGGTGGAGGCTTTCCTGGTGTTCCTCTTGCAATCTTCTTTCCTGAAGCCAACTTTAAACTCATTGATGGTACAGGTAAGAAAATAAGAGTTGCACAGGAAATTGCTGATGCAATTGGCCTTGAGAATGTCCTCCCTTCTCACTTACGTGGAGAAGAAGAGAAAGGTAAGTTTGACTTCATTGTATCACGTGCAGTGATGCCACTACCTGATTTAATGAAGATTGTCAAGAAGAATATTGCATCAGACCAACATAATGTTTTACCAAATGGTGTTATTGTTTTAAAAGGTGGAAACCTTGATGAAGAACTGAAACCATACAAAAACATTGCTGAAAAAACTGAACTTTCACAATGGTTTGATGAAGAATGGTTTAAGGAGAAATATCTTATTTACGTACCAGGATAATCCTATCCCTTACGCTTTTATAATATTATTCTTCTTCATTATCAACCATTTATACTCAAATATCACTTATGCTTAAAATCCAAACTTTTGAGGTTAATCCTCTTCAGGAGAACTGCTACGTTGTCAGTGACGAAACTAAGGAATGTATTATTATTGATTGTGGCGCACTTACCGAAAGCGAACAGAACTCTATCATTGATTATATAAAAGGGAACGGGCTAACACCTGTCCACAATCTTGGTACCCATGGCCATCTTGATCATCACTTTGGTGATGCTGCTCTTCTTACTGCCTTTAACCTCCAGCCAGAGGTTTCTGAAGGCGATAGTGTATTTATGAATAATCCAAAACAGGCAGCTGCACAGATGCTGGGAATGCAACTGAACTATGACTTGCCTGCTGGTGATTTAAAACTAACAGACAAGCAAATTATATCATTCGGTTCACACACCTTTAAGGTTATCCATACTCCTGGACATTCTGGCGGTTCAGTATGTTTTTATTGTGCAGAAGAGAATGTCATCTTTACTGGTGATACCTTATTTAAAGGAAGTATTGGTAGAACAGATTTCCCTGGAGGTAGTATGTTTCAGATTATTAGTAGTCTTCGAGAACTTGCACAACTTCCCGACACTACTATTGTTTATCCTGGGCATGGACCACAGACATCTATCGGTTTCGAGCTATCTCATAACCCTTATATGGACCGATAAAACACAAGTAAAATAATTCCTCAAGATGAAGACAAGAAGTTCACAACCCGAAAAGATACTACTTGGTATCGATCCTGGCACTAATGTGATGGGATATGGTGTGCTACGTGTCTGTGGAAATAAAGCTGAACTTGTTGTCATGGGTGTCATTGACATGCGCAGGGAGAAAGATGTATATCTCCGATTGGGCAGGATATTTGAGCGAGTAACAGGTATTATCGACGAATATTTACCCGATGAAGTAGCCGTCGAAGCTCCTTTCTTTGGAAAGAATGTACAATCAATGCTGAAACTTGGACGTGCACAAGGTGTTGTTATTGCTGCAGCTATTAACCACGATGTCCCTATTCAAGAATACGCACCATTGAAAATTAAAATGGCAATTACGGGAAATGGCTCTGCCTCTAAGGAACAGGTTGCTGGTATGTTACAAAAGCTATTACATCTACGTGACGATCAAATGCCTCATTTTATGGATGCTACGGATGCTGTTGCAGCAGCTTATTGTCATTTCTTACAGATGAGTCGGCCAGAAACGGATGCAAAACACTATGGGTCTTGGAAAGATTTTGCGCGCAAAAATGCGGACAGAATAAGATAAACAAAAGACCTAACACGGCTGTATTTAGTTATGAATACAATTATGTACATTAAACCTATAAAACTTCAATAACGTCAAAGATAACAACTAAAACAACACAAGGATTTAAGTATCAAGCGTATGAAAAATAGAATAATAGCTCTTTCATTCCTACTCGCATCTGTACTTACGGTGAATGCCCAGCAGGAGCGTGTATCGAAACAACTATATGCAAGTGCTTACAAGATAGCAACTGACAGTAAAGAAGATGTAAACGTGCGCAAAGCAGCTTCCTTTAAAGTCGACGCAATTACCTATCTTAATACTCGAACATTATCTGCTCTTGTTGATACAACAAAGCAACTTTCTACTAAGGATATAGCTCATCTCAACGCACAACTTGACTCTATGGCTTATTATATGCATGAGTATGTTAATCTCTTTACGAAAGAGTATGCACGTGTTGACAAGCAAAAGAGAAAAGAGCAAATTCTCAAGATATTCCGTGATGCAAGTATTAATCACCCACTCTACAATGACCCTGATAAGAATCTTGTTTTGGTATACTTCAATAGTGAGGACTATCTTACTCAGTTCTCCCTCGATACCGACTGGATTAAAGCATTGGCAGAAGTAAAGAAGAAGTTGGCTGAGTAGTATAAATTCAATATTTTAAGATACATAACAATGCAAGACGAACAATTAAGATATTCATTTGAAGACAAATTCAAAGAGGATTTGACAACTTATCTACAAGGGAAACAACTTGTAGATAATATGTTGCCAGATATTACCGACATGGAAGATAAGTGGTTGGGTATTGCTGAAGCTTACTTACCTGATGGTATGCGAGAGTGTGCCAACTATCCTACCGTCTCCCTTGGTTGGATGATGTACATCGGTATGGCAATAGCTAAATATTGGGATGAAGACTGGGGGTTGTATAGTAAGGTAGAGAATCTCTACACTTATCTACGCGATCGTATTGATTATGACCACATGGATGACTATATTTGTGAGAAAGTTCTACTTCTTTCTACTGAAGACCATAAGGATATTGCCGCTATTGTAGGAAAGTGTGCAGCACGAACCAATAGCCTACTCCGTCATCTTCCTATTGCACCAGGTAGTAGTGATGCCTTTCAAGCATATGTAGCAGCACTTCACCAAATGTATTATATGGGTGCAGCCATGCAGTTAAAACGTATGGGCTATCACATGACAAAAATATAGTTTTAACCCAAATCGGTCATTAGAGCCTAAACATATTTTGTTTTAATATCGAGCAGATTGTTTGGCTTCGGAACGCAGACGTAACGGGCTACGTCAAGTTACAAAGAAGGACAAGATGCCGATAAGAAAATTAAAGATGTTAGGAAACAATACCACAGTAATAAGAATCATACATATTGTGCCCTAATGACCGATTTGGGTTAAAGCAAAACACACCTTCTTTATTATAATAGACAGTCCTATTTAATAACTCTATTCGGTCTAAGATTATAAAGATGAGCTTAAGATACATCATATTTATGACGATGTCTTACCCTTTTCAACTTACCTTCAGACGCTTAGCACACATCGTGCGAATGCCCCGCACATGTTGTGCGGAGGCTTTATATCAATCTTTATAAGCATTTACCATCTTACTAATTATGAACAAAAAAGCAAGAACTTATTGTTTTAATATAATAGAAAGCATCTTTACAGCTTTTAAATGATTCCCAATGAACATAAGAAAACAGGGATACCCGATGAGGTATCCCTGTTTTCTTATATATCTATCAACGTCTAAAGATAGATATTATCACTTAGAAGTACTCTTCTTGTATACCATTAACATTGATAGTGTCAGCCGTCTCACAAGGATTAAACTTAGCTGGAATAGCAAACTTAGTACCTTGATTATATCCTAACCGTTTGTCAGTATAAACACGCTGCATAAAGTAAGCCCATACTGGCAAGGCAGTTGTAGCACCCTGACCCATTGATGTATGGTCGAAGTGAATATCACGGTCTTCACCACCAACCCAGCAACCACTGACAAGTTCTGGTGTAATACCCATAAACCAACCATCCGAGTTATTGTTCGTTGTACCTGTCTTTCCACCAATATCAGCTGTAAGATGGTAAGCATAACGCAAACGACTACCTGTACCACCTTGAATAACGGCACGCAACATATCAATCATCTGATAAGAACTTACCTCTGAAATAACCTCTGTCATCAAGGGTTGGAACTTAGCAATGACGTTACCATGGCTGTCTTCAATCTTTGTTACAAAGAGTGGAGCACAACGAATACCACCATTAGCAAACGTTGTATAGGCACTTGCCATCTCACCAACAGAAGCCTCACAAGGTCCAAGACACAACACCGGACTTGTATTCTTATCAATATCAGGATTGTTCAATCCAAAGTCATGTAGAATGTTTACGAACTGAGACGGACCGAGGAGGTTAATCAAATACGCTGAAATCCAGTTGTTAGACTGTTGTAAAGCCCAGCGCAAAGGAACCTCTTGACCATAACGAGCACGTGAACCATTGCGAGGTGTCCATCCACCATAAGTACGCTGTACGTTTGGAGCAAGTGTACAAGGGGTCATACCATTCTGCATTGCAAGTGCATAAAGGAATGGTTTTATAGTTGAACCAACTTGACGACGACCACCCATAACAACATCATACTTGAAATGTTGATAATCAATACCACCAACATAAGCCTTAACAGCACCCGTATGTGGGTCCATACTAACAAAGGCTGAACGGAGGAATGACTTATAGTAACGTATTGAATCAATTGGCGTCATCACCGTATCAATATCACCATGGTATGTAAAGAGCGTCATCTCATGTGGTGTACGGAAACTACGTCTAATCTCATCAGGGGTAGCTCCCTGTTCTTTCAAACGTTGATAGCGTAGTGTCTGACGGCAAGAACGATTCAATATCTCTTTAATCGTACGACGTGATATGTTAGATGAGAACGGTGCATTCTTCTTATAACGCATAGCCTGATTGAACTGTGATTGCAAGTATCCACCTACATGCTTGCGCACAGACTCTTCAGCATACTGCTGCATACGTGTATCAATGGTCGTGTAGATACGTAAACCATCAGTATTCACATTATAAGGCTCACCATTACGCTTCGTATTCTTATTACACCAACCATAAAGTGGATCCTGCTCCCAGGCAATAGAATCAAGAACAAACTGACGATTCTGCCATGACTGATAATTCTCACGCTCCGGTTTCTTTGCCATCATGTATTGACGAAGGAATGCTTGGAAATAGTCACCTGCGCCATTCACTGGCTTTGACTTCGTAAAATGAAGTCCTAAAGGACGCTGTGACAATTCTTTATATTCATCTTTCGTTACATAGCCAGACTTAACCATCTGCATCAAAACAACATTACGACGTTGCAAACAACGTTCTGGATGACGAAGAGGATTGAACATTGATGGGTTCTTGCAAAGTCCTACTAACATAGCAGACTCAGTCACCGTCAACTTACGTGGTTCCTTATTGAAATAGACATTAGCAGCTCGCTTGATACCAACAGCATTATGAAGGAAATCAAAATAATTGAAATACATAGCAAGTATCTCTTCCTTCGTGAAGTAACGTTCCAACTTCACTGCAATAATCCACTCAATAGGCTTCTGCAAAAGACGTTCTACTGTGCTGTGTGCCTTCTCAGAGAAAAGCTGTTTAGCAAGCTGCTGTGTGATTGTAGAACCACCTCCTGCACTTGCCTGTCCCATCACACCTCGCTTCACAACAGCACGTCCAAGGGCTATAAAGTCAACACCTGAATGTTCATAGAAGCGTTCATCTTCTGTCGCAACAAGGGCATGAACAAGGTGTGGCGACAGTCCATTATAGTCGATTGCCACACGATTATTGTTATCCGCGTTCCAAGTACCGATAAGTTGTTGGTCTGAAGAATAGACTTGCGAAGCAAACTTATCTATAGGGTTAGACAATTCATCCATATCAGGCATGTACCCTACCCATCCGTTCCATACAGAGATGAAGAATACGAAGACCAAGCCCAAGATGGCAAGAAGTGACCCCCAGAGGAAATGTACAAAGTGTCTTCTCATAATTGTGAAAATATTATGCAAAGATAATGTAAATCAATGGATAAGCAAAATAAATAGATATTTTTTTGTTATAGGTGGATATTTCCCTTTCTATAGTTCGTTGATTAGAAAATAATAATGTACCTTTACCAACAGAAAAGAACTAAAACATCACAAAACAAATATGGAAAAGCATAACTTTGTGAATATCCAAGGGTTAGATCGTGAGCAGCTACTCTATCTTATTCAAATGGCTCAAGAGTTTGAGAAACATCCAAACCGAGAGTTACTTAAAGGTAAGGTTATCGCAACGCTCTTCTATGAGCCTTCTACACGTACCCGACTTAGTTTTGAAACAGCGGCTAACCGACTCGGCGCACGTGTTATTGGCTTTACCGATGCAAAGGTTTCAAGTGTCAGCAAGGGTGAAACACTAAAAGACACCATCCTCATGGTCTCTAATTATGCCGATGCAATTGTTATGCGACATTACATAGAGGGTGCAGCACAATATGCTTCTGAAGTGGCTCCAGTGCCTATCATTAATGCTGGCGACGGAGCACATCAACATCCTTCACAATGCTTGCTTGACCTTTATACGATTAATCAGACACAAGGAACATTAGAGAACTTAAACATCTATCTTGTTGGTGATCTTAAATACGGTAGAACAGTTCATTCTCTTCTTATGGCTATGCGCCATTTCAACCCAACGTTTCACTTTATCGCGCCAAAGGAACTTGCTATGCCAGAGGAGTATAAGGTATATTGTCGTGAGCATAATATTCACTTTGAAGAGCATGAGGATTTCACGCCAGAAGTGATTGCTAATGCTGATATTATCTATATGACACGTGTACAGAAAGAACGCTTCTCTGACTTAATGGAATATGAACGTGTAAAGAATGTTTATATTCTTCGTCGTGATATGCTCTCATTGGCTCGTCCAAACATGAAGATTCTTCATCCGCTGCCACGTGTGAACGAGATAGCATACGATGTTGATGATAGTCCACATGCTTACTACATAGAGCAAGCTCGCAATGGTCTTTTTGCGCGTGAAGCTATTTTCTGTCATTGTCTTGGTATATCTATGGAGGAAGTAAAAAACGATAAGACAATCTTGGAATAATAACTTTATCATTTTTACGAGTATGAGTATATTAAAAAAGAGTACGTTTGCCGCTCTGCTACTGATGCTTTTGACCACCATATTCAGCTGCGAACTAAACTCTGAAGATGGTCGTTGGGATCCTATGAAGTGGACTTCGAACCGCCCAGGAGACCCGAGAAAGATTACTGCTACAGCAGAAGGTGGAACTTATCAATTAAAATGTACCAACTATGGGGGACCATGGATTAGTAGCGTGACAGATGCTGACACTGTCATCTATGCCGGTAGTAAAGAGCAAGATTTTCGTCATATTAAATATGATTGGTACGATGTATTAGCAAAAGAGAATACTTTTTATATTACTCTTCTCCCCAATACAACTGGCAAAGAACGCAAACTATCCATCGATGTGACAGCAGGTGATATCTTCGATCATATAGAAGTGACACAAAACAAATAAAATATACTCATAATATCTATATAACTATATCCATTTAATGAACATGAATAAACTTAAGAATGTAACGTTTATAGCGTTGTTGCTGGTTCTTTTAACCACCCTATTCAGTTGTAGCAAGAATACGATTGATGATATCCACAGAACAACCTTTAAGTGGACTACAGACTATACTGGTGACCCAAGGAATATAACAGTTCCTGCTGAAGGAGGTACCTATAAGTTGGTATGCGCCAACTACCAAACTCTGCGATTTGCAAATAAGACTGTTGATGATTCATCAGTAATATATGGAGAAGAGGTAATCAGTACTGGTATTATGGGAAGATGGTACACAGCAGAATTAACAGGTAATACACTCACGATTACCATCAAGCCTAACACCACAGGTAAAATACGTAAGCTAATCTTTGGGATAAGAGCAGATGATGCCGTAGATAGAGTGAAAATCACCCAAGAAAAATAGAATGCATACTCATAATGCCTATGAGTGAACAAAGAAAATAGCCTACAAATACCCTGTCAGGCATTCCTTCATACCAAGGAGACGGAGTGAGGCTCATATCATTATGTCAAAGAAAGAACGTCTGGTAGCTGCTATTAAGAGCGGCACCGTTATAGATCATATTCCAGCAGAGAAGACTTTTCAGGTTGTGAACCTATTACAGCTCCAGAAGCTCTCCACACCTGTCACTATTGGTTTCAACTTCTCATCGAAGATGGTAGGCACAAAGGGAATCATCAAGGTGAGCGACAAGTTCTTTACTGATGATGAAATCTCCCGTTTGTCGGTCGTGGCACCGAACGTGGTGTTGAACATCATTAATGACTATGAAGTGGTAGAGAAGAAGAAGGTTGTGACACCGGACGAGCTTCGGAGCATTGTAAGATGCAATAATCCAAAGTGCATCACTAACAACGAACCTATGAACACCATTTTCCATGTTGTCGATAAGGAGCATGGTATTCTTAAATGTCATTACTGCGATAAAGAACAGGAAATGGAGAAGGTTGAACTGGTATAGAATGCAAGTTGCTGGGTAAACAAGTTTATAAGTAGACAAGTTGGCGAATTTACAAGTAGATTAGTTACTTGTCTTGAAGAATAAGTCGATATGTTAAGCAACTATCTATGAGTAAATTAATTGATATCATTAAAGCTAATTAGATTGAAGTATTTTATAAATTATAGACTTGTTTACTCAGCCTTAAAACCTTTTTTTCTATTTATTTACGTGATGAGAAATCATTTTTTTAGTTCTTCCGTTAAATGTGTAGGCGCTTTTCGTATTGCTTTAACGTAAGAACCGAGGTTACTCATCAAACAAAAAGCATAGATCAAACAGTCATCTATCTATCCTACTATCACCCTTCGTCATTGAAGACTTCTCATTTTAAGACTTCGAAAATCTGCTGACAAGGGTTTGAAAAATCATTACATAATTTCAAAGAAAACATCTATAACTAACAGTAAAAACACATATAAGAAGCAAGTCTGCAACCAACAGGAAATCAATTAGTTATAAAGTAACACGAGAAAAGATGCTTAATAAGACGTCAAAAGGGCGTTAGTAAGGGGCTTAAAGGGCACCTTTTGCAAGCCAATTGGGCGTCTTTTAGAAGCTAAAAGAGCATGTATTGGTTTTGAACTGCACAAAAATAGTTTACAAAAACAAATGACATAGGAATAAATTGTGTTCTTCTGAAATATGGAATGACAAACTAAAAGTCTTATATAATAGGCACACGGAGTCACGGAGGGGACGGAGGTAAACGCAATGTCACGCAGGTGCCGACGGCACAAGAGCGACGGAGATATAGCGTACAGATTCTTGATAACTACATTGCTTTGTTTTAATAATCTTTCGTCCTCTCCTTTTCTCCGTGTGACATTTCGTCAGAAACCTAACCTTAAGTGGCAAACTTTATCACTCCAAAATACTGAAGACCCTAAAAAATAGCAATAATAGGTTTTATAAACCTACAATTCATTATGCTACAAATAGGTTTTCTCATTTTTTTTTCGTACATTTGCAAGCATAGTATAAGGAGGATTTCCATTCATTCGTAGACAAGTAATAGAATCTTGATGGATAATAAGAATGCAACTTTAGAGTTAGGCACAAAACCTGTTGGTAAATTGTTGGTACAATATGCGTTCCCAGCAATTATTGCTATGATTGCAGCCTCACTCTATAACATAGTAGACCGAATATTCATTGGTCAGATTGTAGGACCAATGGCTATATCTGGTTTAGCTATTACTTTCCCTTTTATCAACCTTGGCGCAGCCTTTGGTGCAGCAGTAGGAATAGGAGCCTCTACGTCTATCAGTGTGAAATTAGGTCAGCGTGACTATGACACAGCTGAGAATATACTTGGTAATACTGTAACGCTTAATCTGATTATAGGAAGTGTATTTGGTATTATCTGCCTTATCTTTCTTGACCCAATCTTGCGATTCTTTGGTGCAAGTGATGCTACAATCCCCTATGCCCGCAGTTTTATGGAGGTTATTTTGGCGGGAAATGTCATCTCTCACATGTACTTTGGAATGAATGCAGTACTTCGTGCAGCATCAAAACCTCGACAGGCAATGATGGCTACGATTTTCACCGTCTTGATGAATATAGTCTTAGACTTTATCTTTATTAGGCTCTGGGGCTGGGGAATTCGTGGTGCAGCTTTCGCCACAGTCTTATCTCAAGCATTGGCATTATGCTGGCAGATGAAGCAGTTGACTAACAAAGATGAGATTTTACATTTAAAGCGTGGAATCTATCGACTTAAAAGACATTTGGTAGAAAACATCATCTCTATTGGTATTTCTCCATTCTTGATGAATGTTTGTGCTTGCATTGTAGTTATCTTTATGAATAATCAACTTGTCAGATACGGTGGTGATATGGCTGTTGGAGCATTCGGCATAGCTTATAGTGTGGCTATGATATTTGTAATGTTTGTCATCGGATTAGACCAAGGTATGCAGCCTATAGCTGGATATAACTATGGTTCACAGCAGACTGATAGACTTATGCGTGTATTGAAACTTACTATCTTTGCAGCAACAGGGATAATGGTTACAGGTTGGCTAATTGCTCATTTAGCTCCATATTACTGTGCACGTATGTTCACAAAGGACCCAGAATTAATTCGCCAAGCAATTAAGGCTATTCAAATAAACATGATGATGTATCCTGTCGTGGGATTTCAGATGGTTGTAACAAACTTCTTTCAGTGTATTGGTAAAGTAAAGATAAGTATCTTCTTATCTCTTTCTCGCCAATTACTATTCTTAATACCATTACTTGTTATCCTACCACATTTCTTCAACTTAAATGGTGTATGGGCATCATTGCCTTCAAGTGACTTCTTGGCATCATTAGTTGCAGCTATCATTATGATGGCTTATATGCGTCGGTTGAAAAAACAAAGTGTGAACAATCAAAACTTAAATTCATAAATAAAGAATCTAAATATGGAAAAGGAACTAATCATAAACGTTGGTCGTCAGATTGGCAGTGGTGGTCATATTATCGCTAAGATGCTTGCTGAAGAATTCGATTGCCAATACTATGACCGAGAGATCCTTAACATTGCAGCTAAGGAAAGTGGGTTTTCAGAGAAGTTCTTTGAGCAAAACGACGAGCAAAAAGGATTTATGAAAGGACACTTTCATATACACCTTCCTCTTTTAGGTGACAATGACTTTTATAAGAGTAATTTCTCACAGGAAAGTCTTTATCAGTTCCAAAGTGATGCCATTCGTGAAGTAGCGAAGCAGAACCCACGCTGTGTATTTGTTGGTAGAACAGCAGATTACGTATTACGTGATAATCCAAACACAATCAATATCTTTATAACAGCTTCAATGGACACTCGTATTACTAATGTATGTAAACGACGTGGATGTTCAAAAGAAGAAGCTCGTAAGTTTATTGAAAATGGAGAAAGCGAGCGTGCCAAATACTATAACTATTACACAACAAAGGTTTGGGGGCATGCTGAAAGTTATGACCTTTGCATTGATGCCAGTATACTTGGCTTAGAAAAAACAAAGGATCTGATAGCTGATTTTATCAAAAGGAAAGGTATTTAATGAAACGAATTGGTATAATCTCTGATACTCATGGCTACTGGGATGATAAATACGAATACTATCTTGGGGAATGTGATGAGATTTGGCACGCAGGTGATATAGGTTCATTAGAAGTTGCGGATAAGTTTGAGGCAATGAAACCCATCTTTCGCGCTGTATGTGGGAATATAGATGATTACACTATGCGCAACCGCTATCGGGATGTTCTGCGTTTTAAATGCGAGGATGTTGACGTGCTACTTAAACATATTGGAGGTTATCCTGGACGTTATGACCGTTCAGTACAGAGTATGCTCTATGCTTCTCCACCTAACCTTTTTGTTGATGGACATTCACATATCCTCAAAATACAATTCGACAAAACACTAAACCTACTTCATATCAATCCTGGTGCAGCTGGTCTTCGCGGATGGCATAAAGATAGAACTTTAGTGAGATTAACCATCGAAGGTGATAAATTTACTGATTGCGAGGTTATAACATTAGGAAATAAATAAACTAAACCCATCTGATTTGTAATAAACAACATTCGGAGTCGCTAACAATAAAACTATTAAAACTTACAATAAGAAAACAAACAAAATAATAAAGATATGAAAACGTATTTAGTAACTGGTGCTGCCGGTTTTATCGGAGCAAACTACATTAAGTATTTACTTCATAAGAAGTATGTGAATGAAGATATTAAGGTTATCGTCCTCGATGCACTTACTTATGCAGGTAACCTCGGTACTATCAAAGATGATATTGATAACGAGCGTTGCATCTTTGTAAAGGGTGACATTCGTGATCGTGAACTTGCCGACAAACTCTTTGCTGAATATGATATTGACTACCTCGTAAACTTTGCGGCTGAAAGTCATGTTGACCGTTCAATTGAAGACCCACAGTTGTTCCTTTCCGTAAACATTCTCGGTACACAGAACCTTATGGATGCTGCACGTCGTGCATGGGTGACAGGTAAGGACGAACAGGGTTATCCAACATGGAAAGAAGGAAAGCGTTATCATCAGGTATCAACAGACGAGGTGTATGGTTCATTGGGAGCAGAAGGCTACTTTACAGAGGAGACTCCACTCTGCCCACATAGCCCATATTCTGCCAGCAAGACAAGTGCTGACCATTTTGTAATGGCTTATCACGACACTTATCATATGCCTATCAGTATTACACGTTGTTCAAACAACTATGGTACTTACCACTTCCCAGAGAAATTGATTCCATTAATTATCAATAACATCCTCGAGGGAAAGAAACTCCCTGTATATGGTGAGGGGTTGAATGTACGCGACTGGTTGTATGTAGAGGATCATTGCAAAGCTATTGATATGGTTGTACGTGAAGGTCGTGTAGGTGAAGTTTACAATGTTGGTGGACATAATGAAATGAAGAATATCGACATCGTTAAACTCACAATAAAGACTATCCATGACATGATGGCAGAGGATAAGAACCTCCGTACTATCCTCAAGAAGCAGGTCAAAGACGCAAATGGTGACATTGATATTAGCTGGATAAATGAAGAGTTAATCACACATGTCCCAGACCGTCTTGGTCATGATGCACGTTATGCCATTGACCCAACAAAGATAAAGAATGAGTTAGGTTGGTATCCTGAAACAATGTTTGCTGACGGTATTGTAAAAACTATCCGTTGGAACTTAGAGCATCAAGACTGGATTCAAGAGGTTACTTCTGGAGATTACCAAAAGTATTATGACATGATGTACACGAAAAAAAGAAGATAATAAATCTACTAAAATATAATCTCACACCCTCGTCTAACTCTTCATTATACGGCGAGGGTGTAAAACCTTCTCACAAACAAAAGATAAACAACACATCTTCAAATGAAAAAAATCTTGTTATTAGGCTCAGGCGAACTGGGCAAAGAGTTCGTTATAGCAGCTAAACGTGCTGGACAATATGTCATTGCTTGCGATAGTTATGAGAATGCACCAGCCATGCAGGTAGCTGATGAGTCTGAAGTAATAGATATGCTTGATGGTACAGCCCTTGATGCTATTGTAGATAAGCACAAACCGGACTTGATTATTCCTGAGATTGAAGCAATCAGAACTGAACGTTTGTTTGATTATGAAGAACGTGGAATACAAGTTGCTCCATCAGCACGTGCTGTAAACTTCACCATGAATCGTCGTGCCATACGCGACCTTGCAGCACGTGACTTGGGTTTAAGAACAGCCAAATATTTCTATGCAAAGACATATGATGAGTTCAAAGCTGCAGCTGACGAGATTGGTTTCCCATGTGTCGTTAAACCTTTAATGAGTTCAAGTGGACATGGTCAGAGTTATGTTCACAATGATGAAGAACTCGAAGAAGCGTTTAAGAATGCGATGGATGGCGCACGTGGCGATGTGAAGGAGGTGATTATTGAAGAGTTTATTGAGTTTGAGAGTGAGTTTACACTGCTTACAGTGACACAGAAGAATGGCCCTACCCTCTTCTGTCCACCTATTGGACACATACAGAAAGGTGGTGATTATCGTGAAAGCTGGCAACCATATGCCATCTCAAAAGAATCATTACGTCAGGCAGAACACATTGCTAATGAAGTAACACGCGCACTAACTGGATATGGTATCTGGGGAGTCGAGTTCTTCTTAACAAAGAAGGGAGAAGTAATCTTCTCAGAATTATCACCTCGTCCACATGATACAGGTATGGTCACATTGGCACATACAACCAACTTCAGCGAATTTGAACTTCATTTCCGTGCTGTAATGGGACTCCCAATCCCTGCTATTCACCTTGAACATGCAGGTTGTTCTGCTGTAATTCTTTCTCCTATTGAAACAGACAAACCTTTATCATACAACCTATTAGATGCTTGCAATGAAGATAAAACACGCCTACGTATATTCGGTAAACCAATTGCTCACGTGGGTCGTCGTATGGGTGTAGCACTCTGTTATGGAGAAGTAGGAACAGATATGGATGCACTTCGTGATAAGACTAAGCGTGTTGCAGCAACCGTATTGGGTACAGATCCCTATATGAAGAAATAAAGACTGAATAGTCTAAAGGCTGTAAGAATGAAAGAAACAGAAGCTTCAATAGGAAAGATTATCTCCTTACAAAAGATGGTTGACCCACGTGGTAACCTCTCTATTGCTGAGGGAATGAAGGATATTCCTTTCAACATTTCTCGTGTTTATTGGACATACGATGTACCTTCAGGTGCTTGCCGTGGTGGTCATGCCCATAAACATTGCCGAGAATTCATCATTGCTGTTAGCGGTTCCTTCACGGTTACCCTCGATAATGGACGTGATAAGCAATCTTTTCTCTTGAATCATCCTTATCAAGGACTCTTAGTTGAGACTGATACATGGCGTACACTCGATGATTTTTCATCAGGAGCCGTATGCCTTGTTTTGGCAGAAGATTCTTTTGAAGAGAATGATTATATCCGTGAATACACAGAGTTTCTTAACTATAAGTGTTCTAAGAAAGGATAAAAGTAAAACCATAGATTAGATATAAAAGGATAAAAGAAGACCCTTCAGACTATCTTCTTTTATGCAATCCTAAAATATAATGTTTGAAGTAAAGCAATACACGCAAGAACAAGCACAAGCGTGGAACGGGTTTATTGAGGATTCACGACAAGGAACATTCCTCTTCAATCGTTCTTATATGGATTATCATGCCGATAGATTTCAGGATACTTCGCTGATGATTTATCGAAAAGGACAGCTCTATGCACTCTTACCTGCTAATCGTTTAGGCGACACACTTTACTCTCATCAAGGATTAACTTACGGTGGACTTATAACAAAAAAACAGGCTACTACAGCAGAGATTTGCGAAGTATTCATAAAGATTAATGAATATCTTAACCATTCTGGAGTACAAAGAGTTATCTATAAACCTACGCCATGGATATACCATTGTTATCCTGCCGAGGAAGATCTCTATGCACTTACATTTATTTGTCATGCACAACTAACGGCTCGTGACATATCAAGTACTATTCCTTTCGATTCACGTATAAAGTTCAATGAGAGTCGTCGAAGTGGAGTTAGGAAGGCCAAACGTGCTAGTGTGACAGTTCGAGAGAGTCAAGACCTTGCAACTTTTTGGGATATTCTCGATAAGAACCTCACCAATAAGTATGCAACTCACCCTGTACACTCCCTTGAAGAGTTAACTTTACTCCACAGTCGGTTCCCTAACTCGATTAGACTATTCATGGCATACAACAACAAAGGGATAGCTATTGGGGGTACTATCATCTATGAAATGCCACGAGTCGTTCATTCTCAGTATATCTCAGCATCTCCAGAAGGGAAAAGGCTTGGAGCTATCGATCTTCTCTTTGACTATATTCTTAATAATGTATATGCCAATCATAAGGGCTTCTTTGACTTTGGTAAAAGCACAGAAGAGGAAGGAAAGATTCTAAACACAACGCTTATTTTCCAAAAAGAAGGCTTTGGAGGACGAGGTGTATGCTATGACTGTTATGAGTGGGAAACAGATACTATCATAGAGTAATATAAAGATCCCGACCATACTCAACCTACTTCATTAAAGAATAAACATGATAAACTATCTCTCACTTCAAAAAATAACAGCATTACATGAATCAGAGATTACTACAGCTGTTAATCAGGTACTACGTTCTGGCTGGTATCTGCAGGGGGAGCATATAGCTTTATTTGAAAAGAATTATGCACAATACATTGGTACAAAGTACTGTGTAACATGTGGTAATGGGCTTGATACACTCTGTCTTATCTTCCGTGCCTATATAGAGTTAGGACTTCTCAAAGAAGGTGATGAGGTTATAGTTCCTGCCAATACATATATAGCAACTATCCTTTCTATCACCGAAAACCACCTTACCCCTATCCTTGTAGAACCAGATATCAACACTTTAGAGATTGATGAGAAACAGATTGAACAAGCTATCACCTCTCGTACACGTGCCATTATGCTTGTACACCTTTATGGAAGATGTGCCTATATGCCTTTCATTGGCGACATTTGTAAACACTATAACCTCTTACTGCTTGAAGATAATGCGCAAGCGCACGGCTGTCACTTTGGTAACAAACGTACAGGAAGCCTTGGAAATGCAGCCGCACATAGTTTTTATCCAGGCAAGAATCTTGGTGCCTTAGGTGATGCTGGAGCTGTGACAACCGATAATGAACAGTTGGTACAGACTATTCGTAGCCTTGCCAACTATGGTTCTACACGCAAATATGAGTTTTCCTTCAAGGGAAAGAATAGCCGTATGGATGAAATTCAAGCTGCCGTTCTCAATGTAAAACTCCCCTATCTTGATAAAGAAAACCAACGTAGAAAGCAGATTGCTAAAGCATACTTAGAGGGCATTAACAACCCACAAATAAGATTGATAAAGGATAATGACAGAGATAATGTTTATCACATATTCCCTATTCTCTGTCCATCTCGTAATCGTTTGCAACAATATCTCAAAGATAATGGTATTGAAACGATGATACACTACCCCATTCCACCACATCAGCAAGAGGCTTATAAGGAATGGAATGAGCAACATTATCCTATCACAGAGTTCATCCATCAACAAGAACTCTCCCTCCCTTGCAATCCAACAATGACTGATGAAGAAGTTTATCAGATCATTGATAGCATCAATATGTATCAATAAAACTAAACCATAACGTATGAGAAAAATAACCTATATCACATCAACATTCGTTGCGCTAATGGCATTACAGGCGCAACCAATCAATGCTGACAATATTAATAAGGTACCAGCAAACCAACTCACCTGCCCTGCAGATGCAGTGACTTTCATCTCGAAACGCCCTAAAGAAACAGAAAGACTTTTCCGCTCAGAAGCTGTTGAGAAGGAAATACAGAATATTATAAAGAAGTTAACCAATAAACGTTTGGCATGGATGTTTGAGAATTGCTTCCCAAACACACTCGATACTACTGTTCACTATGGTGAGGAAGCTGATGGAACACCTGATACTTACGTTTATACTGGTGACATTCCTGCTATGTGGCTTCGCGATTCAGGCGCACAAGTGTGGCCATACGTACAATTAGCAGGAAAGGATAAGAAACTGAAGAAGATGTTAGCTGGTGTTATTAATCGCCAGTTTAAATGTATCAACATCGATCCATATGCTAATGCATTCAATCATAAGCCAGACCCAAATGGCCGTTGGATGACCGATGAAACGGATATGAAACCGGAGCTACACGAACGTAAGTTTGAGATTGACTCACTCTGTTACCCTATCCGCCTTGCATATGAATATTGGAAAGTAACAGGCGACACAAGTGTTTTTGGTCCAGAATGGGTTAAGGCAGTAGAGAACATTCTAAAGACTTTCCATGAGCAGCAGAAGAAAGACGGCAGAGGAACCTATAAGTTCTTACGTGTTACCGACCGTGCACTTGACACAATGAACAATGCAGGTTGGGGTGCACCTGTTAAGCCTGTAGGACTGATTGCTTCTGCCTTTCGCCCTTCAGACGATGCGACGACTCTACAATTTCTTGTTCCATCAAACTTCATGGCAGTATCTTCTCTTCGCAAAGCAGCAGAGATTTTAACCAAGGTAAATAAGAATACAGTTCTTGCTACTCAATGTACCGACCTTGCTAATGAGGTAAATGATGCTTTACAGAAGTATGCTGTATACGAACATCCTAAATATGGTAAGATATATGCTTATGAAGTAGATGGCTTTGGCAGCTACTTCTTAATGGATGATGCCAACGTACCAAGTCTGTTAGCTATGCCATATCTTGGTGATGTAAGCGTAGACGACCCAATCTATCAGAACACTCGCCGTTATGTATGGAGTGAGGATAATCCTTATTTCCATCGTGGTAAGGCTGGCGAGGGTATTGGTGGTCCACATATTGGTAACGATATGATATGGCCAATGTCTATCATGATGCGGGCTTTCACATCAAAAGATGATAAGGAAATTCGACAGTGCATTGAAATATTAATGAATACTGATGCCGGAACAGGCTTTATCCACGAGAGTTTTTATAAGGATGATGCTAACAAATTTACACGTGAGTGGTTTGCATGGCAAAATACTTTATTTGGTGAACTCATCGTTAAGTTAGTAAACGATGGCAAACTTGGTTTGCTCAATAGTATAAAATAGACCAGTAAAGGCACAATTGTAGAGACATTTCAAAAGTTAGGAGATTAAATCTTAATATTTACCTTATTTAACATTGTATATTTGGAAATATAACAAGATTTAGATATTTTTGCAACGTATTTTTCATGGTATTAGATTATTAAGGTTAGAAGATTAGTTGTCGTGAGACAAGTAATCTTTCAGTCCCAGACCAACAGTTTGGGACTTTTTATTTTTAATATACTATGACTTTATTGTCTTAACAAATCGAAATAACAAAGTCTTGAAAAACCTCATTAAGTATAGAAGATGATGCTTCTGTTAGCTTCTAAAAGCGAAGCATCATTTAGGAGTTGTAACAAAAATCATACTTCATAGATAAAACAAGATTTTATAGTACGATAAAAGAGCCAGTTTTCTATTAGAGAACTGGCTCTTTTATTATGTTATCATATTCGTTTGGAAGAGAATATCAGATGGTTTAGTGTTACAATATTATCCTTCTTAAAAAACAATCAACGAAGTATACCACTAAATCTAAAATAATCCTTTAATTCTCTGAATAACTTATTAGTTCTTTAATATTGATTGATTTCAACTCATTAAGATAAATCTCGCGTATACTTCCCACCCTATCATATATGTCATGGTTCCATGCTTTTTTAGGAGAGAAACCTAAAAGCGCAAAATCAGATGCTGGAGTAGATTCTAAACGAGCAATCATTTCACCTACAGTTATGTTATTTGTATCGTGCGTAGGCGTATAAGTTACTTCATCAGAAGTAGGTGAAAAGTTCTCCGAGATGAGATTAACCTCTTTTAATCTATAGAGAATATCCGTCATCACACGAATAGGAATATGCGTTTCAGACTTTATTTGTAATGCAGTCTGAGGCTTTTGGTCATTTGCAAAACGTTGACAGATATGGCTCAATACAGTCGCACACAGTATTAAAAGGTCATTATGACATATATCTTCTGTATCTATCAGACACTCATAGTACTCTAAATTTTGATTAAAATAACAGAGTTCTGCACAGAATAGACAGATATACCACGATGCAAGTATCCACAACATAAACAGTGGAAGTGCTGCAAACGAACCATAAATGGCATTATAACTTGTAAGGAAAATCTGTCCATGTATATAAACCGCTTGTAAGCAAAGCATAGCGATACTGGCTATCATCGCAGGAGCAACTGTCTTCGTAATCTTAACCTTCGCATTGGGCATGAAAACATAAAGCACAATGAACATAAGCGTAAGGATAGCCCATGGCACGAGAAAACGAAGTGAAAAGCTCGCAATGGTACCGAGAAAGCGTAAACCATTTAGGTTCTCAACAAAGCTATAGAAATAGATGCTAAGTCCTGAAAGAATGATAATGCTAATAGGTACGAGAAACATTAAAGCCGTATAGTCTATGACTATCCTACTGAGAGGGCGACTATCTTTAACCTGCCATATATTATCAAAAGTAGTCTCTACCGTTCTGATCAGAGAGAAAACACTATAAAACATTATCATCAGTCCTATTCCAATAAAGAGTCCAGTCTTAGCATGAACAAGGTAAGACTGCGTAAGCTTTAACAGCCAAGTAGCCGCTTCGGGTTGTGCAGACAACATCTCACGAAACTGTTTTTCGAGAAACTGCCCAAAACCAAAGCCATTTGCAATAGCAAAAATCATAGATGCTATAGGCACGATTGCCATTATCGTAGAAAACGAAAGTTGTGCCGTGGAAGCAGCATGATCGCGCACAAAAAAGAATTTGACAGTCAGATAAAACTTCTGAAACTGTCTGATTAGCATATTTCTACGCTTTGAACTATGCTCAGTTTTCATGAACATACCAACAGTTAAGAAGTACTTAATGCTTTCTATATCTATCTTCATTATGGTTTCTTATTTCAGAAAAGAGTAGGAGTTATTATGCAAACTTAATAAAAAAAAGCGAAATTAGCAACAATTACACCTATTTATAATAATAACACTAACGAGATTCATCCAAAACAATAAGTCTACTTTTAGTTACTTCTTCTCATCATCTTGTAAAGTTAATAATCCTCGTCTTGTAATAAAAATTCATATCCTTAATTTTAAACAAGGCTTAATAGCGTTCGAATTAAGGCTTAATTGGCATCCAAAAGACGCCCTTTTACGATGCTGTTAACGCCCTTTTGAAGGCTAATTAAGCACCTATTACCAAGCACTTTTATAATTAACTGATAGTCTGTTAGTTGCAAAGCTCCATATTAAGACTTTTATTTTGCTTATTTAAAGCATATCTACCCAGCTTTTTGTAAGTATTTTTTCGCAAGGCAAAGACAGCTATCAACGTAGATTATAAGAAGCAAATAAAACAGCGCATACAGTTAATCTAACATTTAGTTTAACCCTATGCGCTGTCTTTTATATCAAGAGCCAATTAGAACTGGAAGTAAATAAATGGCTGTATATCAGAACTCTTTACCTGCATAATAATAAAGATAACAATCGTAATTGCAATTGCAGAGAGTAAGACACCACCCTTCTCTAAGATACGAACACAACGGTTTTGCCATGAGTCTGGAATCCAATGTGTCAGAAGCGCAAATATCATCAGTAAGAATACATACTTATACCCCATAAAGACGTCAGGAAGTACGGAAGGATTGAACTTCGTAAACATTTGCTTTACCATAACCCACACTGCATCAAAGTCCTTGCAACGGAAGAACAACCATGTGAAACAGAGAACGTGGAAAGTAATAAATACTGAAATAAACCGACGAAGACCAGATGGATGATAACGACGATCGTGCTTCAAAACAGTCTGAGACCAGAACTTATGTACACAAACCAATGCACCATGCAAGACACCCCAAACAATGAAGTTCAACGAAGCTCCGTGCCAAAGACCGCAAGCTGTCATAGCCACCATCTGATTGAAATACATACGAAGTGTTCCCTTCTTGTTTCCACCAAGTGAGATATAGACATAATCACGAATCCAAGTTGAAAGCGAAATATGCCAACGACGCCAGAAATCAGTCATGGAATCGGCTGTAAGCGGTGCATTGAAGTTCATTGGAATCTTAAATCCAAGCAGCAATGCAATACCAATTGCCATATCAGAATAGCCAGAGAAGTCGCAGTAAATCTGAATACAGTAGCCATAAAGACCAAGAAGAACCTCGCCACCAGAGAAGAGCGTTGGGTTGTCAAAGATACGATCTACAAAGTTTTGTGAGATATAATCAGAGATAACCGCTTTCTTAAAAAGACCAATGATAATAAAGAATACTCCCTGAGCAAACATCTCACGGCTGATATGTAATGGTTTGCGAATCTGTGGTCCGAAGTCTGTTGCACGCGTAATCGGACCAGCAAGAAGTGTTGGGAAGAAGCTGACATAGAACGCATAGTCAAGTAATGACTCCATTGGCTCAGCCTTCTTTCTGTATATGTCTACAACGTATGAAATTGTCTTAAAGGTGTAGAAACTAATTCCTACTGGTAAGAAAATATCCCAAGGTTGGAAGTTTCCACCAATCATCTGTGTAACCATTCCAGCAAAGAAGTTGGTATACTTAAAGTAAGCCAACAATCCAAGGTCTATCAACAGTGTCAAAGCCAACCACAACTTAGGATGCTTTCCCTTAGCAACACGTCTTGCAATATAGAAGTCGCTGACAGTTACGATAAGTAACAATAGGAAATAGAAGCTACTACTCTTATAAAAGAAATAATAAGAGAAGAGCGTCACAAAGAGAAGTCTTGCATCAACCTTGTTTCGCAGACAGTAATAACCTATCATAAAGACAAGGAAGATAAAAAGGAATGCACCTGATGAGAAAAGGAGCGGTTCGCGTGGATTATAGAGTAGGATATCAGCTACCTTTGTAAAATCAAGGCCTGAGACATATGACTCTATATTCTGTAGGAAGATTTTTAATATAGCCATGAATTGGCTAAACAAATTACTTAAATCCATCTGTTTCTATGTTGTACTAATAAATACTTACTCTTCAGCCAGTTTCTCACGTCTTGTATAATTCTTTTGTCCTGCTACAATAGACTTGAAAATACGCTGACTGACATATTTACCACCTTTATAATTAATGTGTACATAATCCTTTGTACCCATACTCTGTTCGTCTACGATGCGCATCATCGTACTTGGACCACCCATAGCACGGAAAAGATTATAGAAGCCGACATGGCTATCGGCAGCAAGTTGTTCTTGATAGCCCACCAACATCTCAACCCCCTTCATTGTACCATCAGGTGAAGTCTTTGAGCCACGGTCAGGACTACTAACAATAAGAATGCTCGTTTCAGGGAAACACTTGTGGAAGAGGTCTACAACAAGCTTCATGTCAGCCATATACTTCTTCAATCGCTCAGGCGTTGTCTCTGCATCTACAGCATTGACACCAAACTGAAATACAATAAGATCATACGGACGAACAAGAGCAAATTCCTTCAACATCTGTTCTGGAAGTTTTGCTAATGATGTTCCAGAAGAGCCACGCATACTGAAGTTGTCAACAACAATTCCTTCGCGTCCCTCTTGTGATGTACCAAAGAGAACAGTATTAGAACCATTCACCTTTATTGTTGCATGAGAAGTAACACCATCCATCTTTACTGCTTGTACTGCTGCCGACGGATTGACACGCTGCGTACTTGTCTTACCACCATCTATCTCAAAGGTTACGTTTGCACCACCCTTTGAACGAAGGTAGAGCCATGTGCTTGCCCATTTCTCAGTTCGACTGTAGTCATGAGACAATGAAAAAGGAGCATAAGACATAGTAGCTTGTCCATTCATTGTATAGTAACGCTCCGCAATACCAGCTTGATTAACATCATAACTTGCAGGTTTCTTAACCATATGTTCAGTAAGTCCCGTGAATTTATTATCCACTGTATGCTTGTATTGGTCAAGATCATTACCAGCATCTATCCAACCTACGCCATAACCACCATACTGCTTCTGGAGGTCTTCACGTAAATCAGCTAATAAGATGTCTCCTTCTATATATGAATCACCAAAATAGGCAATACGAACAGGACGACCAACTGCCTGCTTCTGAGCCAACAAATTAAGTTGACTATAAAAATGATCAAGTCCACCAGGTTTACCTGCAGAATAATCAACGATACGCTCTGTACCCTTAGGCCATTCTTCCTTAAAATCTATAACCTTTCCATCTTTATCGTAAGCAACAATAGCTGAAGGTTTCTTTGGGGAAGGTATGACGTCTTCAAGTACTTTTTTCTTTTGTGCAAGATCACTCAGAATGTCTATCTCTCGAAGCTTCGTATCTCCTATCTTGAAGGTAGGAAAAAAATGAAGCAGAAAAAGAAACAATGCTACTAATAATGTTAGCAGCAATGTCTTATATGCATTATCTTTCATTTACTAATTATCGTTTACCTAAATGCATCACTTTTGAAATGCAAAAAATATAGTATGTTGATTATTCACTTTATGACAAGGGAAGAGAATTTAGTTCTTCATCCAACAACTTAACACCTTTCATTGTGCAATAAGCGCGTATAAAGAATAATATACTAACATGTGCCAGTTCCTTTATATCGTACTTCTTATAAAGATATTGATTCATAATAGCATTCTGTAAAGCAACTGTCATTGTACGTACAATATTATAATTTAAATTAGGAAGGAACAAACCTTCATCTATACCACGCTGTATAAAAGCATGGGCATCAGATTCTCTTTCATCATGCAACCTATGAACATAAGCCAATAACTCTGGATATTTATGTATTTCTTCAAAGAAGAGAGGGTTAATCTGACTAAACTCTTCTAAGCGGAAACGGCTGATTTCTATAATTATATTTATTACGTTCGATCCAGTTCTGCCTATCTCGTCCATCCGTCGTTTCTCTCTTTGCTTATCACGTCGCACGACTTCTAACAGCAATTCTTCCTTATTGCTGTATATTTCATAGAGTGTACGCTTTGATATTTTAAGTTCATTGGCAATATCATCCATCTTAACACTCCTTATTCCATGTTTATGGAAAAGGTTTATGGCAGTAATGAGAATCTTCTCTTTAAGTTCTTGCCGATAAGTGGTTTCTGTAGCTGTATTATACATTAAACTTTATTTTTGCGACAAAATTACAAAAAACTTTCATAATGGCATCTGTTTTAGAGTGGATTTTACTAACTTTGTAAGTCAAATATACATTTTTGTAATATTAAAAGTAAAAGATTAACTATGGTCAAGGTAACAAAAGAAGCCGCTTTGGAATATCATAACAACGGCCGTCCTGGCAAAATTGAAGTAACGCCAACAAAACCTTATAGTACACAGACAGACCTTAGTCTGGCATATTCGCCTGGCGTGGCATACCCATGCTTAGAAATTCAGCAAAATCCAGACGACGTATATAAATACACCGACAAAGGAAATTTGGTCGCTGTAATCAGTAATGGTACAGCTGTTTTAGGATTGGGTAACATCGGTGCTATGAGTGGTAAGCCTGTAATGGAAGGTAAGGGCTTACTGTTTAAGATATATGGTGGTATTGATGTTTTCGACATAGAAGTAGACGAACAGGACCCTGATAAGTTTTGTGAAGCTGTAGAAAAGATTGCTCCAACCTTTGGTGGTATCAATCTTGAGGATATCAAGGCACCTGAATGCTTTGCTATTGAGGAGCGTCTAAAGAAGACACTTGACATTCCTGTTATGCATGATGACCAGCACGGAACTGCTATCATCTCTGCTGCTGGTTTGAAGAATGCACTGGAGGTAGCTGGCAAGAACATTGCTGATGTGAAGTTAGTTGTTAATGGTGCAGGTGCTGCAGCTATTTCATGTACTAAGCTTTATATGGCTTTAGGTCTAAAGAAAGAGAATATTGTAATGCTCGATTCAAAGGGTGTTATCACTTCTGATTTAAAGAACCTTACACCACAGAAGGCTCTCTTCGCTACTGACCGTCGAGATGTTCACACTTTGGAGGAAGCTATTAAGGGGGCTGACGTATTTGTTGGTTTATCAAAGGGTAATATTCTTACACAGGATATGATTCGTTCAATGAATGAGAATCCTATCGTCTTTGCTTTGGCTAATCCTGTTCCTGAGATATCATACGATGATGCTATTGCAGCACGTCCAGACGTAATCATGTCAACTGGCCGTTCAGACTATCCTAACCAGATTAATAATGTGATTGGTTTCCCATACATTTTCCGTGGTGCATTGGATGTTCATGCTAAGGCTATCAATGAGGAAATGAAGATGGCTGCTGTCCATGCGATTGCTGATTTAGCAAAACAGACAGTACCAGACGTTGTTAATCAGGTTTATCATGTAAATGATCTTACATTCGGTCCTAAATACTTTATCCCAAAACCAGTTGACCCACGACTGATTACGGAAGTTAGTGCAGCTGTTGCTAAGGCTGCTATGGACAGTGGTGTAGCACGCACTCCTATCAAGGATTTCAAGGCTTACAAGCAGCACCTGCTTCAGATGTTAGGTCAGGAAACAAAGTTGACACATACGCTCCATGCCACTGCTGCACAACATCCACAACGTATTGTATTTGCTGAAGGTGGTCACCAGACTATGATGAAAGCTGCTGTACAGGCTAAGCAAGAGGGAATCTGTGTTCCTATCTTATTAGGAAACCCTGACCGTCTAAATCGTGTTGCCAACCGTTTGAAGCTTGATATCTCAGACATTGAGATTGTTGATATGCGTGCGGATAAGGAGCAGGGACGTCGTGCTACTTATGCAAAACACTTAGCAGAGAAGCGTGCACGTGAGGGTTATACTTTCGAGGAAGCATATGATAAGATGTATGAGCGTAACTATTTCGGTATGTCAATGGTTGAAAATGGTGATGCTGATGCGTTTATCACAGGTCTATATACCAAATATAGCAATACGATTAAGGTAGCAAAGGATATTATTGGTATTCGTCCAGAGTACAAACACTTTGGTACTATGCATATTCTGAATACAAAGAAGGGTGTATTCTACATAGCAGACACACTTATTAATCGTCATCCTGATGCTGAAGTGTTGGCTGACATTGCAAAGTTAGCTGCTAACTCTGTTAGCTTCTTCAATGATAAAGCTGCTATTGCAATGCTCTCCTACTCTAACTTTGGTTCTGATAAGGAAGGTTCTCCATTAAAGGTACATACTGCTGTTGAAAAGTTGCAAAAGGAGTATCCTGATATGGCGATTGACGGTGAGATGCAGGTTAACTTTGCATTAAATAAAGAACTACGTGATGAGAAGTTCCCATTCACTCGCTTGAAAGGATTAGATGTTAACACGCTCATCTTCCCTGACTTATCTTCTGCCAACAGTGGTTATAAACTTTTGCAGGCATTGAGTCCTGAAGCAGAGGTTATTGGTCCTATTCAGATGGGGCTTAATAAGCCAATTCACTTCACTGATTTCGAGTGCTCTGTACGTGACATCGTGAACATCACAGCCGTTGCGGCTATTGATGCTTATGTGGAGAAAGTGAAAAAGAACGCATTATAAGTAATAGTACTGTTCAGTAAAAGTTAAATAGCATATGCTTTCATGAGGAATTTCTTTTAAATGGATAATATTGTATTATCATTGAAAGAGTAGATCAACTCATCAAGTAAACTTTGCTTGCTTATGGTAGTGTAGCTTTTTCCTAATATAAAGTTGATTCAACTTTGTTAGCAAGTTGAAATGTATTTAGTACTTCGCACCATTGGTGTTTACCAACAACACAATACGTGTTGAGAGTCAACACGTATTGTGCCGAACATAAATACATCAACTAAAAGTAAAATAAGAGGTTCATTATGATATATAGTAGAGCACTAATTTCATGTGGACAATATTTACAGAACAGTATATTTAAATAATAAAATCAGGATACCACTTGGCATCCTGCTTTTATTTTCTAACTTGTTTACCTTTATCGGGAATAGCTTTATATTATTGCATTCATATAGTAGAATATAGACACACTCTATTCCATTAAAGAGTTTGATAATATCGAGAGTAACGTAGCATCTGTTCTGTGTATGACTCTGAATAATCAACAACAACATCTATCATCTCACCAAGTTCATTATAAACTGGTTTAAGAATAGGATTGATGAATCCTTTATAAGGTGCAATATTCAAAGCCTCATACCTACGAAGAACTTCTGCATGAAGTACTGGGTCAAGATTAATAGCATACTTCTCTACTAACATTCGTGCAGCTTCAAAGTCACCTTCACTCTTTATACGCTGTATCTCAGCGAGTTGATAAGCAAAAATATTGCGTAAAGCATCATAATCGTTAATACGAACATATGTTTTAGATTCACTTGTGATTTTATCCGCACAAGTAATAAGTTCTACAACATTATTCTCTTTGCCTAACTCCATTGCCCATTGTGCAATAAGTGCACGATTCTGCATATGTGACTCTTCTATCTGCTTTCCAGGTTTTATGCGAACCTGCTGTGTGAGTAGACCATTCATCATATAGCTGTAATACTGTGCCTTGTATGCCTCTTTACTGTCTAAAAGTCCAAGTTCTAAAAAATTCTGATCAGCTATATAATATAATCCAAAGAGGTCAGCACGTGCTTCTTCAATTGTATTACCATAATTCTTCAGCGCATCAGGGTCTGTCCCAGGCAATAATCGTCCACTACCATGACCTAAACACTCATGAAGATCTGTATGAAGATTATCTGTTTTATCCGCATATAAATCCAACAACTTACAAGTATCAGCATCAATAACAAACTCCTCACGGAATCCGTTACCCTTAGCAGCCATATCGTATGCATGAGTAAGATTGGAAATCGTTACACTCTTTGAGCCATGTTCTGCACGAATCCAGTCTGCATTTGGTAAATTAATTCCAATAGCAGAAGCAGGATATTCGTCTCCTCCTAACATTGCTGCACATATAACATTGGCTGTGACACCTTTCACAATAGCCTTGCGAAACTGAGGATCAACAGGCGAATGGTCTTCAAACCATTGTGCGTTGGCTGATATAGCCTGCGTACGATGAGTTGCTTCAAGGTCTTTATATTCGACTATGCCTTCCCAAGAACCTTTCAATCCCATTGGGTCACCATAAACTTCTATAAAACCATTAATAAAGTCTATTCTACCTTCTTGCTCACGTAACCACTCAATAGAGTAGATATCAAAATCATGAAGGTCACCTGTCTCATAATAGCGAATCAACAGATTTATAACATGAAGCTGTTGGGCGTTTTCAACAAAGTCCTTTGCACGATTCAGCCAATATACAATCTTTTCGATTGCTGCACCATATTTGCCATCAATCTTCCATACATCCTCACGGATAGAATCGCCTTCTTTTACAAGAGTAGAATTTAATCCATAGGATGGAGCTTCATTTGTTGGACCATCTTTCTTTAACTTAGTATAGAATTCTTCAACTTCATGCTGATAAACGCCGTCATAATAATTGCAAGCAGAAGAGCGAACAATATCTTTACCATCTGACTTATCAACTCGCTTTGGAAGAATCGTTGGATCAAAGATTACTGGACACAATTCGTTAAGTAAAGAAGTAACACTCTCTCCATCATTAAGTGGAAGTAACTTAGAATCAATTGCTAAAACTTCATTGCGAAAAAAATCTTCCGAAAATAAAGGTGAAAATTTGTCGCAAGCATAATGATGATAAATACCACTGGCAAACCAAACGTGCTTCAGATATTCTTCTAAAGCACGAAAATTATGTTCTAACCTATCACCATTGAAGTTCAAATAGACAGCCTCTAAAGTTTTTCTAATACGGAGGTTGTATTTGCCAAATTGGTCAAACGTTATATCACGTCCAAATAGTGTTGCTTCTGACAAGCAATAAATTAACTGTTTTTGCCGAATTGTCAGTGATTCGAAATCCGGAAGCCGATATCGTAACATTTGTATATCGGCAAACCGTTCATCCTGAAAGTTAAAAGCTTCTTCTCCTATCGATTCTATCATTTTGTTTTAATTCATTTCTTAAGTGGTTTTTTCAAACACACTTCTTCTGAAGAGGGTTGTGCCAAATGGCGCATTCTGTAGTCACGAGGTGTGACACCATTTAATTTGTAGAAAGAAGCATAGAAAGACTGCCTATTAGAGAAGCCCACCATATCACTGATATCTTCCATATTCAGTTCTTGATAACGCTTGTCAACCAAAAGAGCCATTGCTTCCTCTATTCGGAATTTGTTAACAAATGACGTGTAGTTCATGTGGAATCGCACATTAACTACAGCCGAGATGTAGCGCGTATTAGTTCCTAAGTCCTCAGCAAGTTGCTTGGCAGAATAATTCTTGTCTTTGTAACGTTGCTGAATAAGAATGATATTAAGAATCTTATCCTTTAACTCATCCATTAATTGCGGACTGACCAAACTACGGTAGGCGGCTACCTTCTCTTTTTTTTCTGTTAAATTGTACTTAGCCATAATCCGTGTATTTTTAGTTACCTATTCTGTTATTACACTGCAAATATAACATATTTAATTAAGAATGTCAAGTTTATGGCAAGTTTTTTAATATCTATTAGTTATTAAATTTCGCAAATATTTTATTACATTCCAATATATACATGTAGAAAATATTTACAAACATCATCTTAACATCTTTTTATACAAAGCGTTTCCGATTTTTATCTTTTACGCTCTTCTTTACATCAAAGTGATATTATAGATAAAAAACATTGCATAGTTAGATTTATTATTTTTTAACCCTTAGCCGTCACATATGTTACCTTATTGGCTTTTTTTTATCTATAATTTTGCAGCCATAATAACATTATAGAAATAATATATAAAACAAAAAACATGGCAGAGAACAAAATGTTCTGTTTCCAATGTCAGGAAACAGCAAAGGGTACAGGATGTACCATTCAAGGTGTTTGCGGTAAAAAAGCTGAGACAAGCCGTTGGCAAGATTTGTTACTTGGTGTTGTAAGAGGTGTAGCTACGATTTCAGACTCACTTCGCAATGCAGGTGTTAAAACAAACCAGGAGGTTGGTGATTATATTGTAGATGCACTTTTTGCAACTATCACCAATGCAAACTTTGATGATCAGGCTATATTAAATAAGGTGGACAACGGTGTACGTATCAAACGTGAGTTGCTCGCACTTGCAAAAGAGAACAATGTAATATTGCCTAACTACCAGGAAGTAAACTGGGGTGGTGAGAAAGCAGACTATGAAGCTGAGGGGGATCGTGAGGGCGTTCTCCGTACAGAGAATGAAGACCTCCGTTCATTGAAGGAGTTGACAGTACTCGGTTTGAAGGGTATAGCAGCTTACTATGAGCACGCATCACGTCTCAATGAGCGTAATGAAGAGATTATTGCATTCATGGAAAAGGCACTTGCTACCATTTCTAACCCAGCAGCAGACATGGACACATTGTTGGCAACTGTTATGGAAACAGGTAAGTTCGGTGTTGATGCAATGGCATTACTTGACAAGGCTAACACTCAGGCATATGGTAATCCGGAACTTACAAAGGTAAATATTGGTACAGGTAGCCGCCCAGGTATTCTTATCTCTGGTCATGACTTGAAGGATATCGAACAGCTTTTGGAGCAAACAGAGGGAACAGGCGTAGATGTTTACACCCACGGAGAGATGCTCCCAGCTCACTATTACCCACAGTTGAAGAAGTACAAGCACCTCGTTGGAAACTATGGTAATGCATGGTGGAAGCAGAAGGAAGAGTTTGAAACATTCAATGGTCCTATCGTCTTCACAACCAACTGTATTGTTCCTCCTTCACCAAAGGCAAGCTATAAGGACCGCGTATTCACAACAAACGCAACAGGTTTCCCAGGCTGGAAGCATATCCTTGCCGATGAGAACGGTCACAAGGACTTCTCTGAGGTAATCGAAATTGCTAAGACTTGTAAGGCTCCAACAGCTATCGAACAGGGTGAGATCATCGGTGGATTTGCTCATGCACAGGTATTTGCTTTGGCTGATCAGGTTGTTGAGGCTGTTAAGAGTGGTGCTATCCGCAAGTTTGTCGTAATGAGTGGATGTGATGGCCGTATGAAGAGCCGTGACTACTATACAGAGTTTGCTGCTCAGTTGCCAAAGGATACAGTAATCTTAACCAGTGGTTGTGCTAAGTTCAAATATAACAAGTTGAACCTTGGCGATATCAATGGTATCCCACGTGTATTGGATGCAGGACAGTGTAATGACTCTTATTCATGGGCAGTTGTTGCCTTGAAGCTGAAAGAGATTTTTGGTGCAAACGACATCAATGATCTTCCAATCGAGTTCAATATTGCATGGTATGAGCAAAAAGCCGTTATCGTTTTGCTTGCCCTACTCTACCTTGGCATTAAGAATATTCATATTGGTCCTACATTGCCAGCCTTCGTTTCTCCAAACGTTCTGAAAGTATTGGTTGAGAACTTCGGTCTTGGTGGTATCACATCTGTTGAAGAAGACCTCAAGAACATGGTAGGATAAACCAAATAACCACTTATTAAAACCAAAAGTCCATTCTTTTTAGAGTGGACTTTTTTATTTAACCAAAATCAATCATTAGAGCCTAAACAGATTATATTATGGAATAATAATACAGTAAGAGTATGAGTATTGCGGTCTAATGACTACATTTGAGTTGGAGTTTGAATGCGTATTGTTATAAGGTGTATCAAGGTTGGTAAGCATAAAAATATAGTGATTTAACAAACACATTAGAATGAAATAGCAGATTTGATTCTAACCAAAAGTTTTTTGTAAACATTTTTTAAACCACAACTTATTTATAGATGCTCTTTTGGCATTGAAAAGACGCCCTTTTGGCTTGCAAAAGGTGCTCTTTTGAAGTCTTATTAACGCCCTTTTAGAAGCCAACTAAGCAGCTTTTCAAATGCAATCATGTAAGGCTCTCAAAATAAAAGAGTTACAACACTAAGTAAAATGTTCCTTTTATGACTTGTATCAACGTAAAATACCAACGAAAATGTAAATAAAATTCAGCACAAAAACATTATAATTTGCAAATAATCATTTCAATAATGACCTAACAAAGATTAGGATTGAATATCTACTTGAAAATAAATTAAATATAAATATGAAGTTTATTATCCTTAAATGGATAAATTATTAATATTAATTTGTATCTTTGTGCTATCATTAAGAAAATTATAAACTCAAAAGAAATACAATGCAGAAAAAAGCACTTATTACGGGTATTACAGGCCAGGATGGTTCCTATTTGGCAGAGTTATTACTCGAAAAAGGTTATGATGTACATGGTACTATTCGTCGTTCATCAGTAGATTTCCGCGAGCGTATTGCTCATTTGGAAGGTCGTCCACACTTCCACTTGCATTATGCAGACCTTGGTGACTCTATGAGTATCCTTGGTGTAATCAGTAAAGTGCGTCCTGATGAGATTTATAACCTTGCAGCACAGAGTCACGTACAGGTAAGTTTCGATTCTCCTGAATTTACTGCTGACGTTGATGCTGTTGGTGTATTACGTATCTTAGAATCAGTTCGCCAGTTGGGTATGACAGAAACTTGTCGTATCTATCAGGCTTCTACTTCTGAGTTGTATGGTAAGGTTGAGGAAGTTCCACAAAATGAAAACACCCCATTCCATCCTTACAGCCCATACGCTGTAGCTAAGCAGTATGGCTTCTGGATTACAAAGGAGTATCGTGAGGCTTACAACATGTATTGTTGCTCTGGTATCCTCTTCAACCACGAGAGTGAGCGTCGTGGTGAGACTTTCGTTACACGTAAGATTACACTTGCTGCTGCACGTATCAAGCAGGGCAAGCAGGAAAAACTCTATTTGGGTAATCTTGGTTCTCTTCGTGACTGGGGCTATGCTAAGGATTACGTTGAGTGCATGTGGTTGATACTCCAGCAGGAGAAGCCAGAGGACTTCGTTATTGCTACTGGTGTACAGCATAGCGTACGTGATTTCTGCTATTATGCATTTAAGCGTGTTGGTATTGAACTCGAATTCCAAGGTGAGGACATGGACGAGAAGGGTATTGATAAGGCTACAGGAAAGGTACTTATTGAGGTTAGTCCTGATTTCTATCGTCCTACTGACGTTATCAATCTCTGGGGAGACCCAACAAAGGCAAAGGCGAAACTCGGTTGGAATCCTAACAGTACAAGTTTTGAAGAGCTTGTCAACATTATGGTAGACAGCGACATGGCTAAGGTTGCTTCTGAGGGTGCTGCTGAGAAGGTTAGAACAAACCTTGAAGAGTATTTGGAGAAGGGTATCGTTAAGTAAGAACGCTTCATCCTTCCCTCCCCTCTTATGAGAGGGATAATTACCGCTTATGCTGATAGTTGGCGATTCCAAATAATCGCTTGCTATCAGCTATTATTACTTTTTATCGTCTATTCAACAAACACGCAATGAACAAAAATAGTAAAATATACATTGCTGGACACAATGGATTAGTTGGCTCAGCAATATGGAATAACTTTCTTCAACGAGGATATACAAATCTCGTTGGACGAAGCCATAAAGAATTAGATCTGACAGACCAGCAGGCTGTGAAGCGTTTCTTTGATGAAGAGAAACCTGATGCCGTTGTCCTTGCTGCTGCTTTCGTTGGAGGTATTATGGCAAACTATCTCTATCGTGCAGACTTCATCATGCAGAATATGAAGATGCAATGCAATGTTATTGAGCAGAGCTACCTTCATAAGGTAGAGAAACTTCTCTTCCTTGGAAGTACGTGTATCTATCCAAAGAATGCACCACAGCCAATGCGCGAGGATTGTTTGCTGACTTCTCCACTGGAGTATAGCAACGAGGAGTATGCTATTGCAAAGATAGCAGGTCTTAAGATGTGTGAAAGCTATAATCTTCAGTATGGTACTAATTACATAGCTGTCATGCCAACAAACCTCTATGGCCCTAATGATAACTTCCATTTGGAGAACTCTCATGTGATGCCAGCTATGATGCGCAAGATTTATCTTGCGAAACTTATTCACGAAAACAACTGGGCTGCTATACGTAATGATATGGATAAGCGTCCTATCAATCCAACTGATAAACTGAGTGCAGAGATTGGTGAAGGTAATGTTGATGGCAAGAATACAGAGGAGCGCATCCTGAAAGCACTCGCTTTCTATGGTATTGAGAATAATAAGGTGACCCTATGGGGTGACGGAAGTCCATTACGCGAATTCCTTTGGAGTGAGGATATGGCTGATGCCAGCGTTCACGTCTTATTAAATGTAGACTTCAAAGATATCATTGGCATTGAGAAATATTCAAGTGTATTCTACGGTGCAAAGATTGATGGAGCTGTTGACCGCAACAACTCTGAGGGCCGTGGTGGTGCTATCCCATCTTTAGGAGAGATTCGTAACTGTCATATCAATGTTGGGACTGGTAAGGAACTTACTATCAAAGAACTTGCTGAACTTGTCAAGAAGACCATTCACTTTGAAGGAGACATCATCTGGGATGCCGAGAAACCAAATGGTACACCACGTAAACTCATTGATGTTGAGAAGTTGCACAGCCTTGGTTGGACGCACAAAGTAGAAATTGAAGATGGTGTTGAGAAACTCTACGAGTGGTATCAAGAAAGCTTAAAGTAATTTTTATCATTGATTAGGCATATTGAGCATATCAGCCCAATAAGCCTAATTTGACTAATAAGTCCCCCCAATCGCAAACAGCGAACATTCATTCAAATCTTTACTATATGAAGAAACAAGTATTACTAACCGCAGCATTATTGTCTGCAACAAGCATGATGGCACAGAAGCTAACGTATCCACAAGCTCCTAAGGACGGAACTGTAGACACCTATTTTGGTGTTCAAGTTGCCGATCCTTATCGTCCATTAGAGAATGACAGTTCCAAAGCTACCGCTGAATGGGTAGCTGCTGAGAACAAGGTTACACAAGAGTATCTTTCTCGTATTCCATTCCGAGCGAAACTTTTCAATCGTATGAAGGAGTTGGCGAACTATGAGAAGGTATCGGCTCCTTCCTATATCAAATCTATAGGTAAGTGGCTTTTCTACAAAAATGATGGTCTTCAGAACCAAAGTGTACTCTACATCATGGACCGTCTTGGGGACGAGAAGAATGCACGTGTATTCCTTAACCCTAACCAATTGTCATTAGACGGAACCGTTGCACTGAAGGGTATCTACTTCTCACACAACGGTAAGTATGCAACCTACTCTATCTCTCGCAGCGGAAGCGACTGGCAAGAGTTCTATGTTATGGATGTCAAGACCGGAAAACTTCTTGATGACCATATTACTTGGGCAAAGTTTTCTGGCGCATCATGGCAAGGTGACGGATTCTATTACAGTGCTTACGATGCTCCACAAAAGGGACATGAGTTTAGTAATGTGAATTCTATCCAGAAAATCTACTATCACAAGATTGGTACTCCACAGTCTGAGGATGTTCTCTTCTATCAGAATCCAGCGAATCCTATGCGCTTCTATGCTGTAAGTGTCAATGAAGAAGAAACCATGATGTTTCTATATGAGAGCGGTGCAGGCTCAGGCAACATTGTCTACGTACGTGATCTCCGTCAGCCTAATAGCCAATTCATTCAGATGACATCAAATCTTGATTTGCAATATAGTTTAGTTGAAACTATTGGTGACAAGATGTACTTCCTTACAAACGATGGCGCACCAAAGAACCGACTTATGGTTACCGACCTTAAGCACCCTGGTTTCCATGAGTGGAAAACACTTGTACCAGAGTCTAAGGACATGCTTGAAGGTGTTACCTTTGCTGATGGTAAGATGATTCTGAACTATATGAAAGATGCTTCCAGCCATGCTTACGTTTATTCTATGGATGGAAAGCAACTCTCTGAGATAAAACTTCCTACATTGGGCAGCGCAAGTTTCTATGGAGAAAAGGACCGGAAGGAAGTATTCTACTCCTTCTCATCTTTCACCGTACCAACCACCATCTATCAGTACGACCTCGCAACAACTAACAGTAAGGTGTATGCTGCACCAAAGGTTAAGTTCAAGGAATCTGATTATGTCTGCGAACAGGTGTTCTATCCAAGTAAGGACGGAACAAAGATACCTCTCTTTATCACCTATAAGAAAGGTTTGAAGCGCAATGGCAAGAACCCAGTATTCCTCTATGCTTACGGTGGTTTCAACATAGCTTTAACCCCTTACTTCTCTTCTGTACGTATTCCTTTCATCGAAAATGGTGGAATCTATGCTCAAGCATCCCTACGAGGTGGCAGTGAGTATGGTGAGGACTGGCACGTAGCTGGTACGAAGATGCAGAAACAGAATGTTTTTGATGACTTCATTGCAGCTGGTGAGTGGCTTATCGAAAACAAGTATACAAGTAAAGACTACCTCGCTATTGTTGGCGGTTCAAATGGTGGTTTGCTTATAGGAGCTTGCATGACACAGCGTCCTGACCTCTTTAAAGTATGTATTCCACAAGTAGGAGTAATGGATATGTTGCGCTATCATAAGTTTACTATTGGTTGGAACTGGGCTCCAGACTATGGAACAAGCGAAGATTCAAAGGAGATGTTTGAGTATCTTCACGCTTATTCTCCACTCCACAATCTCCGTCCTGGCACAAAGTATCCAGCAACTTTGGTAACAACAGCCGACCATGACGACCGTGTTGTACCTGCGCACTCATTTAAGTTTGCAGCTACCCTGCAGGCTGACAATGCTGCCAACACACCAACACTCATTCGTATTGATACCAAGGCAGGGCACGGAAGTGGTAAGCCTTTGTCTAAGCAGTTGGAAGAGCAGGCTGACATCTACGGCTTTATCCTTTATAATATGGGATTGAAATATTAAGAGTTCGGAGGAGTTATGTTCATATATCTTTGCTTGAAAAGTAACTTCTTGCAATAGCATAACTCCTCAAACTCCAAAACATATTTCATGAATAACAGTATTGTCTTAATTCAATTAAAATACTTAACCTCTTAAGTTTCCAATCAAATGCAGATTCTATTAGCATCCGCAAAAATAATGAAAAGTACCACAAAGGTACAAACCCCAGATACACACCTGCCTCGTTTCCATAAGGAAGCGAGACAGATGGCATTAGAGCTGGGAGAACTCTCCGTTGAAAATCTTGCGAAAGAACTA